>NZ_JBHXRW010000016.1:0-148687 GCF_042716635.1 Streptomyces sp. NPDC058664
CTTTTTATACTCAACCGCCCCCCCCCTCTATCACCCCCCCCCCTTGCGGCGCCCGCTTCTTTTGTTTATACCCCCCCCCCCGGGGGGGGGCCCCGGGGGGGGCGGGGCCGCACGGGGGGGGGCTCCGGCCCCGGCCCGGCGCTCCTAGGAAGTGCCGAGCTGCTGGCTGGTGGCCGTGCCGCAGGCGTACTGGACGACCTCGGCACCGTTCGCCGTGGAGCCGCCGCTCACGTCCAGGCACTTGCCGCTGTGGCGGGCGAGCAGGGTGAGGAAGCCGTCGGCCGACCTGTGCACCGACCACTGCTGGTTGGCGCCGCCGTTGCAGCCGTACTGGAAGACGACCGCGCCGTCGGCGGTCGACTCGTTGGTGACGTCGAGGCACCTGCCGCTGTGCCGGGCGACGACGTTGACGTAGCCACCGCCCGCCGGACGCAGGGACCACTGCTGGTTGGTCGCGGTGCCGCAGGTGTACGGGACGACCTGGGCACCGTCCGCGGTGGAGCCGCCGCTCACGTCCAGGCACTTGCCGCTGTGCCGCATCCGCAGGGGCGTCCAGGTGTCCGCTGCGACGGAGCGGAAGGTCCAGGACTGGTTGGACCCGGTCGTCGGACGGTAGGCGCCGACGGGCGCGCCGTCGCTCGTGGACTGGCCGCTGACGTCGAGCAGCTTGCCACTGGCGACGTTGACGAGGGTGTAGTGCCCCTCCCCCGTGGTGGAGAGCATCCACTTCTGGTCGGTGGAGGTGCCCGAGGTCACCAGGGCGAGGGAGTCGCCCTGAGCGGCGAGCGCCTTGCCGTGGGCGACGCTCGTGATCCGGTAGGCCGCGGTGTTGCCCCAGTCGGTCGAGGCGAGCTTGGTGAACTTCCACTGCTGCGCCGTGGTGCCGGGGCTGGAGGTGCGCTGGACCAGGGTGCTCTGGCCGTTGCTCGTGGCGACGGCCAGGGCCTTGCCGCTGTGGTCGTTGAGCAGCTGCCGCGCGGCGCCGGTGGGAGCCGTGGTGTCGGAGACGTTCACGCCCGTCGCGCCGGGCAGGACGAACGTCGTGACGGAGCCCGCGCCCACGGTGGTGGTGAGCGTCTTGCCGACGGGGGTGAGGTCGCTCTCGCGCTGGAGGTTCTTGGTGCCGTCGGTGGTGTAGCGCTGGACGGCTCCCGTGCCCACGTTCTGGAACCCGGCGAGGTTCAGGGTGAGCCGCTGCGGCTCACCGGTGGGGTTGGTGTGGACGACGACCGCGCCCTGGCCGGCCGGCCTGAGGGCGGCGAAGGTGTCGGCGTTGTCGGTGTTGATGACGCGGGCGCCCGGACGGACGAACTTGGTGTAGTTCGCCATCGCCCAGTACTTCTTGTTCCTGCGGAGGGGCTCGCTGGCCGCGTCCTCCGGGGTGAAGTCGGTCTGGATGAGGCCCCAGTTGGAGTTCTCGCGGTCCGGCGTCATGTTCTCGTAGTCCTCGACGGCCTGCCACAGGACCCAGGCGCGGGGTTCCAGCTCGCGGAAGTCCTCGTTGACGCGCTGGGTGAGGTCGAGGGCGGGGCTCATGTCGGTGAAGCTCTGCCCGACGCTGCCGCCGAGGTCCACCTCGGACATCCACAGCGGGGTGGCCGAGCCCTTGGCGATGTCGCGGACTCCGGTACGGCCGCCGGTGCCGTACGTGTGGGTGTTGAGCCGGCCGACCGCGGACTTGGCCGCCGGGTCGTAGGCGTCCCAGTTGTCGCGGAAGACGTTCGGGTTGGTCTCGTCCATGGCGGCGACGGGGGTGGTGACGCCGTCGGCGTTCAGCCGGGCGCGCATGGTGGTGATCATGCGCGCCTGGGAGGCGGGGGCCCAGTGGGAGCCCTCCTGCCGGCCGCCGGCCCGCCAGTAGTTGGTGTTCGGTTCGTTGATCGGGGAAAGGGTGTCGAAGGTGACGCCGGTGGCGCTCTCCGCGCGCTTCATGGCGCCGGAGAGGTACGTGGCGAACCGCTCGTACTGGTCGGAGCGCAGGTTGTCGTGGTTCGGGTCCCACGCTCCGGAGACGAGACCGCTGTTCGTCATGAAGTACGGCGCGGAGTTGGAGAAGGCCTCGAAGGTGTCGGCGCCTCGCGCCTTGGCGGCGGTGAGCCACCAGCGCTGGTTGGCGTCGGCGTTCGGGTTCCAGTGGGTGGGGTTGTCCGGGTCCCACCAGTCGGGGGACTCGGGCCCCGGACGGTTCCACCAGCCGGGGACGGCCGCGCCGGCCCGCATGTAGGGGGTGGTCTCGGGGCTGTCGCCGCCGCCGATGTTGTAGCGGGCGATGGTGAAGCCGAGGCCGTCCGCGCCGTAGAGGGCGTCGGCGAGCGCGTTGCGCTGGGCGTCCGGCCAGCCCCCGGTCACGTTGGCGAACCAGGCGAGCGCCGTGCCCCAGCCTTCGAACGGCTGCTGCTGGTAGCTGGGATCGGGACGGACGGTCACCGCCTGTCCGGTGCTCTCGGCCGCCACGGAGGTCACGGGGGTGAGGCCGGTCGCGAGGAGCGCGGCCACGGCGGCGGTGCCCAGGACCGCGCCGCTCCTGCGCACTCGGGTCGGGGGTCGTTCACGGGTGGGGGGCATGGTCGGTCTCCCTGAGTTGATCGTTGATCGCCGAGGGCCGCACGGACGGGGGACGGCGCGGCCGGGTGGTGCGGGCGGACGGTCGTGGGTGGGGCAGGCCCCGACGGGGGCGGGGCCTGCCCGGTGCGATGCCGGACGGCGGTCAGGCAGCCGTGCGGAGCCACTTCTGGTTGGCGGCGCTGCTGTTGCAGGTCCACTGGATGAGCGGCGTGCCGTCATTCGTGGACGTGTTCATGACGTCCAGGCACTTGCCGCTCGGTACGGCGGACAGCTGCACGGTGCTGCCGGAGCCGGTCACCCTCCACTGCTGGGCGGACGTACCGTTGCAGGTGTACTGCGCGATCGCGGCGCCGTTGGCGGTCGACCCGTCCTTCGGGGCGAGGCACTTGCCGCTGTAGCGGGCCACGATCTGCACCCGGCTGTTGCCGACGGACTCGAGCCAGAACTGCTGGTTGACGCTGTTGGCGCAGCCCCACTGGATGACGGCGGCGCCGTCGGCGGTGGAGCGGTCGGCGACGTCGGCGCACTTGCCGCTGTGCGCGGCCTTCAGCGTCTCCCACGTGCCGAGGCCCTGGATCGTGCCGGCGGCCGTGTCCACGGCGACCCGCGGGTAGTAGTCCATGGTCATGGTGGTCGCGCTGGGGAACTCCAGCGGGAGCCAGACGTACTGGGAGTCGTTGACCATGCCGCCGACGGAGTTGCCCCAGCGGTCGCCCATGTAGAGGTACGAGGTGCCGGCGGTGCCCTGGACGGTCAGGACGTACGCGGTCTGGGAGCCGTAGGCGGTCCAGTCGCCGATGTCCCGCAGACCGCTCCACTCGCCGGTGACGCTGGTGGCGGTGGCGTACTTCTGCTGGTTGGGGGACCAGCCGGTGGCGCCGGAGGTGAGCAGGAAGTAGACGTTGCCGCGCTTGAACATCGCGGGGGCCTCACGCCACTGCCCGGCCCAGAGCCTCTGCACCTGGGCGTCGATGTCGGTGTAGTCGGCCGTGAGGCGGTAGACGTGCAGGTCGGCGTTCTCGTTGGCGGCGGAGATCATGTAGCCGGTGCCGTCGGTGTCGACGAAGGTGGTGATGTCGCGGGACATGTGGCCCAACGGGCGGAAGCTGCCCTTCCAGGTGTAGTCGCCGTCCACGGTGTCCGCCACGGCGACGGCGGCGCGGGCCTCGCTGTAGTCGGTCGCGCTGCCCTCCTTGTGCATCCACATCACGAACTTGCCGGTGGCCGCGTTGTAGATGACCTTGGGCCGCTCGATGTTGGCGCCCGCCAGCTCGGGGTGGGTGGCCTCGGTCAGCACGTGGTTGCGGAACTCCCACGTCTTCAGGTCGGTGGAGCGGTAGGCGGAGACGTACCGGAAGCTGTTGTCGGCGTGGCGGTTCTCGCCGAACCAGTAGTAGTACGAGCCGACCTTGACGACCCCGCCGCCGTGGGCGTGGACGGGGTTGCCGTTCGGGTCGGTGAACCGGGTGGCGTTGGTGACGGTCACCGATGCCGCGTGGGCGGTGCCGGCGGCACCGAGGAGGGAGAGGAGAACGGCACAGAGCGCGGTGAGCACCGTGGCCGTCCCGGAGGATGTGCGTCGCATGATCGCGTACCTCGCGCTTGGAGGGGGACTGTCGGGTGTGGCGGTCGGGGCAGGCCTGGGCGCACCTCCGCCATGGGAGGGCTTGCGGTTGAGGGGAGCGCGCTGGTGGAGCCGGAAGGCGGCCGCCAGGGTGTCCGGCGCCGCCGACAGAAAGCGACCGCCGCGTCACGCGGAGATGCCACCTGGTCATGTTCGCGTTAACACGAGCGTTCGGGACGAGAGTTTGGGAGGGGTCACGGAGGCTGTCAAGGATCCGGACAGGATCCGCCGAAGATTGACCGGTCGGTATGTTTACGTCAACATATGGAGGGCCCCTCCGCGCGGGAGGTCTCCGGTGTCTTCTCGACGGAAGGTCGCGTGCATGGCGACGGACAACAGAACTCGGTCGCCCCGCTCACGGCCGGCCCGCCAGTGGCCGTCCATGGCGGACGTCGCCACGATGGCGGGCGTCTCCTCGCAGACCGTCTCCCGGGTGGCGAACAACCGGGAGAACGTCGACTCCGCCACCCGCGAGAAGGTGCTCTCCGCCATGCAGGCGCTCGGGTACCGCCCCAACACGGCGGCCCGCGCACTGGTCACCGGCCGGTTCGGAGCCCTTGGCGTGGTCAGTTTCGACGTGGGCGCGCACGGCAACGCCCGTACGCTCGGGGCGATCGCCGACGCCGCCCGCGAGGCCGGGTTCTCCGTGAACTTCATGGGCGTACGGGCCCAGACCGAGGCCGCCGTACGCCACGCGTTCCAGCACCTGATGCTGCAGTCCGTCGACGGCATCGTGCTGGTCGAGTCGCAGATGCTCGACACCCCGTCGCTGCGCCTGCCGCCGTCCATGCCGGTGGTCGTCGCCGACGGCGACACCGGCCACGAGTACCCCAACGTCGACTTCGACCAGGCCCACGGCTCCCACAGCGTGGTGTCCCACCTGCTCGGCCTCGGCCACCGTACGGTCTGGCACCTCGCCGGCCCGTCCGACTCGTTCGCCGCACGCCGGCGCGCGGAGGCCTGGCGCCGGACCCTGACGGACGCGGGCGCGCCCGTCCCGCCGGTGGTGCACGGGGACTGGTCGGCCAGGTCGGGCCACCAGGCCGGGCTCGACATCGCCCGGCGGCCGGAGGTCACGGCCGTCTTCGCCGCGAACGACCAGATGGCGATGGGTCTGATGCGCGCCCTGCACGAGTCGGGCAGGAGCGTGCCGGGGGACGTCAGCGTGGCCGGTTTCGACGACGTCGCCGAGGCCGCGTACCTCCATCCGCCCCTGACGACCGTGCACCAGGACTTCGAGGTGGTCGGCAAGCACTGCGTCGCGCTGCTGCTCGACCAGATCGAGGGCCGTACGGACGGTCCGCGGCGCAGGGCGGTGGAACCCGTCCTCGTGGTGCGTTCGAGCACGGCTCCGCCACGGCCGGGCACCACGTCCTGAAACCGCCCCGTCCCACTCCCGCCACCGGCCCCGCCGCACCGGCCGGCACGACTCACCCGTAGGCCGCTTCCGGCATGCCCGACCGGCCCCGGCCCTCGGCAGCCTTGCCGGGCCCGGCCGGCGCGGCCCTCCCGTCGGCCGCTTCCGCCGCGCCCGGATCGGCCTGCCCCTCCCGCGGACCGGCCCTCCCGCCGACCGGCCCTGCCGAGCCCGGCCCCGTCCGCCCGGCCCCGTCCGCCGAGCCCCGCCCGTCGGTCCCTGTCCGTCGCGTCCGGTCTGCGCGGCTCCCCGGCGCCGGTTTCCTCTCCCCCGGCGTACCGTCAGCGCGCCCCTCCGCGCCCGCCGGGGGGCGCCGTGCTGTCCCGTTCCACCAGGGTGGTCGGCACGAGCCGCACCCCCGTCACCGTCTCGCCCGCCAGCTCCCGCAGGACGGCGTCCACGCACAACGCTCCGACCTGCGCGAAGTCCTGGTGGACCGTGGTCAGGGGCGGGATGAAGGAGGCCGCCTCGGGGATGTCGTCGAAGCCGATGACGCTGATCTCCCCGGGGACCCGCACGCCCCGGTCGTGGAGGGCCCGCAGCACCCCGAGGGCCATCTGGTCGTTGGCCACGAACACCGCCGTGCAGTCGGCCTCGTCGGCGAGCCTCAGACCGGCTTCGTAGCCCGACTCGGGGGTCCAGTCCCCGCGCAGTACGGCGGGCACCGGACGCCCTTCCTCGCGCAGCGCCGCCTCCCACGCCTCGGCGCGGCGGCCCGCCGCGAAGGACTCCTCGGGTCCCGCGACGTGCCACACCGTGCCGTGACCGAGGCCGAGCAGGTGCCGCACCGCGGCGCGGGCGCCCTGCCGCTGGTCGGTGTCCACCACCGGGAAGCGCCCGGTGGCGTCGGAGTCCACCACGACCACCTTGACGTGTGGCGGCAGGGTGAGGGCGGCGGCGTCGAGCAGGTGCACCTCCATGATCAGCACGACGGCGTCGACCGCCAGCTCGTCGAGGCGCGTGAAGGCGCCCTTGACGTTGTCCTGGGTGGGCGCGTCGAGCGGGATGAGGGTGACCGCGTAGCCGGCGCGGGACGCCGAGCCGGCGATGGCGTCCAGGGTCCGGACGTTGCCCGTGCTGGTGAGCCCCATGGTGATGACGCCGATGGCCCGGAACTCACCCCGCTTGAGGGCGCGGGCCGCGCTGTTGGGGCGGTAGCCCAGCTCCTTCATCGCGTCGAGGACCCTCTTCCTGGTCGCCTCGACGACGGCCGCGTCGCCGTTGGAGACGCGGGACACCGTCTGCGAGGAGACCCCCGCCCGCTGGGCGACGTCCGCCATGGAAACACGGCGCGGCCGGGTGCGCGCCCCCCGTCGACCGTCGTTCACGGCTGCCGCCGACCGACCGGTCTCGTTCTGCTCGGTCACCCGAATCCCTCTCATTCGCTGCTACTTCGTGCTTGACGCCCCCCAGCGGGAATGTCACCATCACGCTACCGATGATTACGTAAACATTTCTCGTCGGCCAGCCCTCTCGAAGGGTCGGTTCCCGGCCTCAGGCCGCCTTCCACCCGTTCCCCGTCTCCGGACCGCTCGGTCACCGACGCTAGGACCCAAGCCATGACGCTCCTGTCGACGCGTGCTGCGGCAGCACCACCGCCCCGCCCACGAGCCCGCTTCCGCCTCCGCGAGGAGGCCCTCGTGGGCTGGGGATTCGCCGGCCCGTTCGTCGCGGTCTTCGGCCTCGTCTTCCTCGCACCGATCGGATACGCCGGATACCTGAGCCTGTTCCAGGACCGGCTCATCGGCGGCACCTCCTTCGTCGGTCTCGACAACTACGCCGAGGCCCTCACGGACCCCCGATTCTGGGACGGCCTGATACGGGTCGGCCTCTTCCTGCTGATCCAGGTCCCGGTCATGCTGGGCATCGCACTCCTCGCCGCCCTCGCGATCGACAGCGGCCGCCTCTACGGCAAGACCTTCTTCCGCGTCTCCATCTTCCTCCCGTACGCCGTGCCCGCCGTCGTCGCCAGCCTCATCTGGGGCTTCATGTACGGCGACCAGTTCGGCCTGGTCGGAAACATCAACGACGCGCTGGGCGTCACCCTCCCCAACCCGCTCTCCCCCTCCCTGGTCCTCGCCTCGATCGGCAACATCGTCACCTGGGAGTTCGTCGGCTACAACATGCTGATCTTCTACTCCGCCCTCAAGGTCGTGCCCCGCTCGCTCTACGAGGCGGCGGCGATCGACGGCGCCGGGGAGTGGCGCGTCGTGACCTCGGTCAAGCTGCCGGCCATCCGCAGCGCCCTGGTCATCGCCACGATCTTCTCGATCATCGGCAGCTTCCAGCTCTTCAACGAGCCGAGCATCCTGCAGAAGCTCGCCCCCAACGCCATCACCAACGACCTCACCCCCAACCTCTACACGTACTCGCTGTCCTTCGCGGGCCAGCAGCACAACTACGCGGCGACCGTGGCGATCGTGATGGGCGTGATCACCGCGATCATCGCCTACGCGGTCCAGCTGCGCGGCATGCGGAAGGGCTGAGCCATGACCACCTCCATGACCACCGCGGCCGCCGAGCCCACCCCGTCTCCCGCGGAGCAGCGGACCGGCGGCTCCCCCGCCACCTCGCACCGCGCCGCCCGCCCGGCCACGGCCGGGCGCCGCAAGCGGCTCCCGCACACCCCGCTCAACCCCCGCCCCAGCATCCCGCTGACCCTCGTCACCGGCCTGGTCCTCGTCTACACCCTGCTCCCGCTCGCCTGGCTGGTCATCAACGCCACCAAGAGCCAGCGGGGACTGCTCGACTCCTTCGGGCTGTGGTTCGCCGAGGACTTCAACCTGTGGGACAACATCACCCGCACGGTCACGTACGACGACGGCGTCTTCGTCCGCTGGCTGCTCAACACGCTGCTGTACGTCGCCGCCGGCGCGGGCGGCGCCACGATCCTCGCCGTCCTCGGCGGCTACGCCCTCGCGAAGTACGACTTCCCCGGCCGGAAAGCGGTCTTCGCGGTCGTCATCGGGGCCGTGGCCGTCCCCGGCACCGCCCTCGCGGTGCCCACCTTCCTGATGTTCAGCAACATGGGCCTGACCAACACCCCGTGGGCCGTCATCATCCCCTCCCTGATCTCCCCCTTCGGCCTCTACCTGATGTGGGTCTTCGCCGCCGAGGCCGTCCCCACCGAGCTCCTGGAGGCCGCGCGCATCGACGGCTCCGGCGAGCTGCGCACCTTCTTCACGATCGCGCTGCCGCTCCTCGTGCCCGGCACCGTCACCGTGCTGCTGTTCTCCATGGTCGCGACCTGGAACAACTACTTCCTGCCGCTGATCATGATCAAGGACCCCGACTGGTACCCGCTGACCCTCGGCCTCAACGCCTGGAACTCCCAGGCCCAGACGGCCGGCGGCGAGGCCGTCTTCGACCTCATCGTCACCGGTTCCCTGCTGACGATCGTCCCGATCGTGGCCGTCTTCCTGCTGCTCCAGCGGTACTGGCAGTCCGGCCTGGCCGCGGGCAGCGTCAAGGAATGACCGCCCGCCCCTGATCCTCCCCTCCCCCTCCCCTCCCGGAAGTCCCTCCCTCCGCACCATCGACCAGGAGCACCTCCCATGCGTACGCACGCCACCCGCAGACCGCTCGGCGCACTCGCCGTACTCGCCACGCTCTCGCTGACCGCCACCGCCTGCGGCTCCGACGACTCGGGCACCGGTGCCGGCGACGGCCCGAAGGACATCGCCGCCGCGCTCGAGAAGGGCGGAAAGGTGACGGTGTGGGCCTGGGAGCCCACGCTCAAGAAGGTGGTGGCGGACTTCGAGAAGAAGTACCCCAAGGTCGACGTCGAGCTGGTCAACGCGGGCACCGGCGACAAGCAGTACACCGCCCTGCAGAACGCGATCGCGGCCGGCGACGGCGCCCCCGACGTGGCGCAGATCGAGTACTACGCCCTCGGCCAGTTCTCCATCGGCAAGGCCGTCGAGGACCTCTCCCCCTACGGCGCCCAGAAGTACGGCACGACGTTCACGCCCGGCCCGTGGAACGCGGTCACCGAGGACAAGGCGATCCACGCCCTGCCCATGGACTCGGGCCCCATGGCGTTCTTCTACAACAAGAAGGTCTTCGACAAGCACGGCGTCAAGGTGCCGACCACCTGGGACGAGTACGTGGAGGCCGCCCGTACCCTCCACAAGGCCGACCCGAAGGTCTTCATCACCAACGACACCGGCGACGCCGGCGCCACGACCAGCCTCATCTGGCAGGCCGGCGGCCGCCCCTACAAGACCGACGGCACCGACGTCACGGTGAACTTCGCCGACGAGGGCACCAAGAAGTACACCGCCACCTGGCAGAAGCTCCTCGACGAGAAGCTGGTCGCGCCGATCAGCTCCTGGAGCGACGCCTGGTACAAGGGGCTGGCCGACGGTTCCATCGCCACCCTCTCCATAGGCGCCTGGATGCCGGCCAACCTCACCTCCGGCGTCGCCTCCGCCTCCGGCGACTGGCGGGTCGCCCCGCTGCCTCAGTGGGAGAAGGGCGGCAGGACGACCGCCGAGAACGGCGGCAGCTCGCTCGCCGTGCCGAAGGCCGCCAAGAACAAGGAACTCGCCTACGCCTTCACCGAGTTCGCCACCACCGGCGCCGGCGCGAGCGCCCGGGTCGCCGAGGGCGCCTTCCCCGCCACCCGCGCCGACCTGGAGTCGAAGGCGTTCCTCGACACCGAGTTCCCGTACTTCGGCGGCCAGCAGGCCAACCGGATCTTCGCCGAGTCCGCCCGCAACGTCGGCGAGGACTGGTCCTACCTGCCCTTCCAGGTGTACGCGAACTCCATCTTCAACGACACCGTCGGCAAGGCCTACGTCTCCTCGACGACGCTCGACGACGGCCTGAAGGCCTGGCAGGACGCCGGCGTCAAGTACGGCAACGGCCAGGGCTTCACCGTCAACAAGTAGCCCTGCCGCAGCGGGGCGGAGCCGCATCTCGGCTCCGCCCCCGCCAGCCCGGGAAAGGGCTTGCCACGTCCCCCATGTTTGCGTAAACATGCAGGGCTACGTCTCGACCCGCACGACCCTTCACGTACAGGAGCAAGCAGCGCATGCCCGTTCTCCAGACAGACAAGGCCGGATTCCTGCTCGACGGCCAACCCTTCCGTTTCCTGTCCGGCGGGCTGCACTACTTCCGGGTCCATCCCGAGCAGTGGCAGGACCGGCTCCGCAAGGCCCGGCTCATGGGGCTCAACACCGTCGAGACCTACGTCCCGTGGAACCTCCACCAGCCGCGCCCCGACCGCTTCGCGCTCGACGGCGGGCTCGACCTCCCCCGCTTCCTCGACCTCGCCGCCGCCGAGGGTCTGCACGTCCTGCTGCGCCCCGGCCCGTACATCTGCGCGGAGTGGGAGGGCGGCGGTCTGCCCTCGTGGCTGCTCGCCGAGCCGGACATACGGCTGCGCACCCGCGACCCCCGGTTCCTGGCCGCGGTGGACGACTTCTTCCAGCGCCTGCTGACCCCTCTCCGGCCCTCCCTCGCCTCGCAGGGCGGCCCGGTCCTCGCCGTGCAGGTGGAGAACGAGTACGGGGCCTACGGCGACGACACCGCCTATCTGGAGCACATCGCCGGCTCACTGCGCGCCTGCGGGGTCGACGTCCCCCTGTTCACCTGCGACCAGCCGGTCGACCTGGAGCGGGGCAGCCTCCCCGGCGTCCTCGCCACCGCCAACTTCGGCAGCCGCTCGGCCCACCATCTGGCCGCCCTGCGCGCCCAGCGCCCCGAGGGGCCGCTGATGACGACGGAGTTCTGGATCGGCTGGTTCGACCGCTGGGGCGCCCGGCACGTGGTCCGCGACCCCGACGACGCCGCCCGCGAGCTCGACGAGGTCCTCGCCGCCGGCGCCTCGGTCAACTTCTACATGTTCCACGGCGGCACCAACTTCGGCTTCACCAACGGCGCCAACGACAAGCACACCTACCGGCCCACCGTCACCTCCTACGACTACGACTCGCCGCTCGACGAGGCCGGGGACCCGACGGAGAAGTACACCGCCTTCCGTGACGTCATCGCCAAGTACGCGCCCGTGCCGGACGGTCCCGTCCCCGCCCCGGGCGCCAAACTGGCCGTCCCCGCGGTCGCGTTGACGGAGAGCGCCGAACTGCTGCCGAGCGCGGCCGCGCTCGCGCCGCGGATCGACTCCCGGCGACCGCTGACCATGGAGGAGCTGGAGCAGGACTTCGGCTTCGTCCTCTACGAGACCGCCCTGCCCGTGCGCGGCCCCGCCCTCCTCGAGGTCGAGCACGTCCGCGACCGCGCCCAGGTCTTCGTCGACGGGCAGCCGGTGGGCGTCCTGGAGCGCGAGAACCACGAACACGCCCTGTCCTTCTCGGTCCCCCGGGCCGGCAGCGTGCTCTCGGTCCTGGTGGAGAACCAGGGCCGGGTGAACTACGGCCAGGGCATCCACGACCGCAAGGGCCTGCTCGGCACGGTCCTCCTCGACGGCGTCGAGCCGGTGGCCTGGACGAACCGGCCGCTCCCGCTCACCGCCCCGGAGGACATCCCCTTCACGGCCACCACGACGACCCCCGTGGGCCCCACCTTCCACCGGGGCGCCTTCGAGCTGACCGAGGCGGCCGACACCTACCTGCACCTCGACGGCTGGACCAAGGGCAACGCCTGGGTGAACGGCTTCGCGCTCGGCCGCTACTGGTCCCGCGGCCCGCAGCAGTCGCTGTACGTCCCCGCCCCCGTCCTGCGCGCCGGTACGAACGAGGTCGTCGTCCTGGAACTCCACGCCGGCCCCCGGGCCCGTACCGTCGACTTCCGCGAGACGCCCGACCTCGGCCCCACCGAGGAGTAGGAACATCCGGTTACGGCCCGGGCCCGGACGCGTCCCGTACGCGCCCGGTTCCGTCCGCGTACACCCGAACCCCGGCCCGATCGACCGGACTCCCCGCCGTCCCAGCCCTCCCGGCACCCCGACACCCCGGGCTCCGCCGGGAAACACCTTCGTCCGCCGGCTCCGGCACGCCGAGAGGCCCGCTCCCCCGAAGGGAGCGGGCCTCGTCCGCGCGTCCGGTCAGTGCGGCAGCCCGACGGCCCGTTCGCCGTTGCGGCGCTGCTGGATCACCACGGCGGCGACGAGCGGGGCGCCCTGGGCGACGTTCTGCCAGAAGGTGTTGACGCCCTCGACCGTCAGGCCGTTCTCCAGGGCGCCGAGGAGGGCGACGGCGAGCACGCCGACGAACGCGCCGGAGCCGGTGCTGGTGAAGACCATGGCGCTGACGACGGACGCGACGCCGACCTGGGAGCCGACGGAGATGTCGAGGCCGCCGCAGATGATGACGACGGTCTGGACGATGGCGAGGAGGCCGGTGAGTGGCCGCCTCGACGATCACCTGGAGGTGGGAAGAGGCTGAGGCAGCTCTCGTTGAGGGCGCCGAACAGCCCGAGGACCACGACGAGCGCGTGGACATGTCATTCCCCTTGCCGGAACAGGCCGCACACGGCCGACCGGTGAGGCGCAGGATCAGTGAGGGACCCACGGGGAGCCGTGCGAGGAAGGCCGAACGGCACGTCCGCTCCCGGTCTGAGCGAGGGCGGACGACGAGGCTCTTCGGGCGAAGTCACTATGTTCAGCCGTTAACCAACTCGATGCGAGAAAGGAAATCGCCGTTTCCACCAGAAGTCAACAAACCGGCAAGAGGGTTCCCGATCGACACCGAGCCGCCACCCAAGAGGGAACAAGGCATAGGGGAGATCTCCCCACGCTCCAGCCCGGTCCGCGATCCGGCACCCCCCACAGCATGTTGGATCACGTTGGTTCTGGAGCGGTAAGCGCCAGGGGAGGTGGCGGGGTTGCCGGACATCCGTAGTGGGCAGGTTTGGAGAGCCGCAGGGGCGGGCAGCGTCCGGCCTCGGGGCAGCGGCGCCTGTCACCGACGTCCGGGAGCACGCGCGGCGCGACACACCCCTCCGGCATGCCGTGCGAAACACCCGGGGAGGCCGCTCGCATGGTGGTCCGCAGACCGAAGCGGGCCGAGGAGAGAAGGAGGTCGGTCCCTATGACCGTGCGTGCCGTCGAGCTCCCCCGGTTGTGGATGCCCTATCCGCTGCGGGTGAATCCCTGTCTCCCGGCCCTGCACGAGGAGAGCGAGACCTGGGCGCGCGCGATGGGCATGCTGGACGACCACGAGGGGCCGTCGACCGGCCGCGCGATCTGGACCCGGTCCGCGTACCGCGACATGACCGTCGACCAGCTCACCGCCTGGACCCTTCCGGACGCCTCACTCGCCGACCTCCGCCTCAACCACCGGTTCAACGTGTGGGCCCTCGCCTGGGACGACTACTTCGCCTCCGCGTTCAAGCACACCGGTGACCTCGCCGGCGCGATCGCCTTCACCGACCGGCTGCACGCCTTTCTGCGACCGGAGCCCGGCGCCCGGTTCCCGGAGCCGGCGAATGCCGTCGAGAGGGGAATCGCGGATCTTCAGCAGCACCTCTTCCCGCCCCGACTGGCGCACTGGCGAAACGAGTTCAACCGGGCCCTGGCGAGATACGTCGACGCGGGAGTCGAGGAACTGGCCAACAGCCGCAGCGGCCGCATTCCCCATCTGATCGACTACGCCCCCTTCCGGCGGGAGAGTTTCGCCGCCTATACCGCTCCCTATTCCGTCGAACTGGCGACCGGCGCGCGAATACCCGAGCAGATCCGGCACAGCCGGACCGTCCGGGCCCTGCTCGACGCCTTCATGGATTTCATGGGACTGGCGAACGACATCGCCTCCTACGAAAGGGAGGTGCACGAGGAACACGACGTCAACAACCTGGTCCTGGTCGTCGGAACGTCTCTGGGCATCACTCTCCACGGGGCCGTGCCCGCCGCCCTGCATCTCGTGAACGCCCGCTTGCGGGACTTCGAGCACCTCAGGCAGAGCGAACTGCCGCAACTCGTCCGGCGGTCCGGCCTCGACCGCGACGAGCGGGCCGAACTGGAGACGTGGCTCCGGGGAGCCTGCGCGTTCCTCTCCGGACTCCATGCCTGGTACACCGGAGCCCCCCGCTACGCCTCCGCGGACGCCTCGTTCCAGGAGTAGCGACACCGGACCGGCCCGAGAGACCCCGGACCGGCCCGACCGCGTGGGCTACCACCTCCGCAGAAAACGCCTGAGTCGTGTCCGCCACGAAGGACGGGGCTCGGGCCGCCCGGCCGTCTCGGGCACGGTCGCCCGCCCCGGCCGTGTCGCCGGCGACCCGCTGCTCCGGGCGGGCGGGGCCGGCAGCGGGGCGATGGAGTCGAAGGCTTCGGGAGGGCGTGGGGCGAAGGACGCGGGCAGCGCCGTCAGATGCCGGGCCCAGGTGGAGGAGCGCCAGGTGAGGTTCTCCTCGGGGCCGGACAGGACGATGTCGGGAAGCCGGGTGAGCAGGATGTCGATGCCGGTGTCGGCGATGATGCGGCCGAGGTCCTGGCCGGGGCACTCGTGGGTACCGGCGCTGAAGGCCAGGTGTGCGCGGTTGTGGTGCACGGGGGTCGAGGCTTCCGGGCGGATCGCCTTGTCGAAGTTCCCGGCGGCCAGGCCCAGCAGGAGCATGTCCCCCGCCTTGATCTGCTGTCCCCCGAGGGTGGTGTCGCTGTTGGCCCAGCGACCCGGGCACACCATCAGCGGCGGCTCGTCCCAGAGGACCTGCTCCACGGCTTGGGGCACGGTCATCTGGCCGCCGGCCAGCGAACCGCGGAACCTCGGGTCGGTGAGGACCATGCGCAGGACGTTGGCCATGAGGTTGGCGGTCGTCTCGTAGCCGGCGAGCAGGATGAGCCGCAGGTGGTGCTTGACCTCCTCGTCCGTGAGGCCGGCGGGATGGGCCAGCAGCGCCGAGGCGATGTCGTGGCCGGGCTTGGCCTGCTTGGCCTCGACGAGCTCCTCCAGGCTCTCCAGGATGTAGGCGTTGCTGGCGAGCGAGGTCTCGGTGGCCTTGAAAAGGTCGCGGGCGGCGGGCACGAGCCGGGAGCCGGACTCGTCCGACATGCCGAGCAGGTGGGTGAGGGTGATCATGGGCAGGTGCTCGGCGAACCGGCTCACCAGTTCCACCTCGCCGCTCTCGCAGAACGTGTCGATCAACTGGTGGGAGAAGCGGATGATGTGGCGCCGGAGTCCGCGGTGGTCGAACTGGTTGAGCGCGGCCGTGACCGCGCCGCGCAGCCGCTGGTGCTCCTCGCCGTCCGCGCAGACGCAGTCGGGGCGCCAGCCGATCATCGGTACGAGCGGCGAGGTGACGGGGTCGATCTCGCCGCTCCGCCAGCCGTGCCAGACGCGGGGGTCGCGGGAGAACTGGGTCGGGCGGCTGGCCACGTCGCGGTTCTCCAGGTACCCCAGGACGAGCCATGCGCGTACGTCGCCGTCGAGCAGCACGGGGGCCACCGGACCGTGGGCGGCGCGCAGCTCCTCGTACAGGCCCATGGGGTCCGTCGCCGCGGCTTCGCCGTAGAGCCGGGTGGCTCCACCGGGTCCCGTGGCGGTGTGGGCCGGGCAGCCCGGGGGCGGCACCGCTCCCGGCGTCGCGGTGGTGTGTTCGGCGGGTGGGACGGTCATGCGTTCTCCTGGGCGGCGACGAGGGTGCACAGGTAGGTCATCAGCGAGAGCAGGGCGTCACGGCAGGACGCCCGGTCCCGTGCGTCACAGGTGACGATGGGCACGGAGTCGCTGAGGGCCAGCGCGGTGCGCAGGTCCGATACGGGGTACTGCGGGGCTTCCGGGAAGGTGTTGACGGCCACGACGAACGGGACCCGGCGGTCCTCGAGACGGGTGACGACCTCGAAGCAGACCTCGATCCTGCGGGTGTCGACGAGGACCACGGCGCCGAGCGCGCCTTCGAAGATGCCGTTCCACAGGAACCAGAAGCGTTCCTGCCCGGGGGTGCCGAACAGATAGAGGATCAGCTCCTTGTCGATGCTGATCCGTCCGAAGTCCATCGCGACGGTCGTGGTGTTCTTGCCCGCGGCGCCGGGGTTGTCGTCGATCCCGACGCCCGCCTGCGTCATGGTCTCCTCGGTGGTCAGGGGCGGGATCTCGCTCACCGCCCCGACCATGGTCGTCTTGCCGACCCCGAAGCCGCCGACGATCACGACCTTGACGCCCCTGGCGCCGTGCGGCAGCAGCATGTCGGTGGCGCGCCGGCCGGCGGCGAGTACGTCAGAGCTTGCGTAGTCCATGGATCACCGCCTCCAACAGGCCGCGTTCGGGAAATGCCGCCACCGGCACGGGTGCGATGGCCTCGACCCGCTCCTCTTCGACGAGCTGGGTCAGCAGCACGGTGACGACGCTGAACGGGAGACCGAGGTACGCGGAGAGCTCGGCCACCGAGAGCGGGTAGTCGCACAGGGTGAGGATGGCCGCCTGCTCGGGCTGCGTGTCGGGACCGGGCTCGGCCCTCGTCGCGATGAGGGTGACCAGGTTCAGGGCCTTGGCCTCGGGCCCCGGTTCACCGGTGATGATGAAGAGCCGTACGAAATCGTCTTCGTTCCAGGGGCCCTGGTTCTCCGATGTCACATCGCCTGCCTGACGTCCTCACGGGGCGGGCTGGTGATGTGCTGGCCGATCCGGATCACCAGCGTCCGCATGCGGTTGCCCAGGAGTCCGGCGTCCACCTCCGGGTCGGCGAGGACCGCGAGATAGGCTCCGGGGCCGGCCGCCATCAGGCAGAAGTAGCCCGCGTCGGCCTCGATCCCGACCATGTGGGTCGAGCCGTCGCCGTCCGGGAACCTCATCGCGATGGCCCTGGCCAGGCTCTGGATGCCGGAGCAGGCGGCCGCGATGGCGTCGGCGGTGTCGGGCGCCGTGTTCGCCTGCCCGATGCAGAGGCCGTCCGCCGACAGGATGACCACGTGTCGCACGTACGGGACGCTGCTCACGAGATCCGTGAGCATCCAGTCCATGTTGGGCAGTGGCTGCATGTTACTCGTCCTCATCTGACGGCTCGTCGGTGGAAGTGGCGGGCTCGGCGTCGGGTTTCCGGACGCCCGTGAACGCCTCCCACATCAGACCGGGCGGGCGGGAGTCGGCCCGGCCCGTCGGAGCGGCGGGGGGTGTGGGGGTCATCGAGACGATCGGTACCGGCACGGGCGACTCCCGTCGCCGCTGTGGCAGCACGGGCGAGTCCCGTCGTCGTTGCGGAAGTCCGTTGGCGGTCTTCGCGGGTTCGGCGGGGGACGCGGCGGTGTCGACAGCCGGTGCGGGCCGTGGCGGGACCGGCCCGCCCGGGGGCCTCCTGGCGGGCACGGGGAACCTCAGACTGGACGGCGGCGCCGTGGTGATCAGATCCCGGGGAACGAGGACCACGGCCCGCACTCCGCCGTAGGCGGACGTGCGCAGGTCGACCTCGCAGCCGTGCTCGCGGGCCAGCCGGCTGACGACGGGCAGGCCGATCTGGGTCATCTCACCCAGGCCCGACAGGTTGACGGAGATCCGCGACTGCTCCATGACGCGTTCGACGCGCTCGCGGACCTCCTCGGTGAGTCCGACCCCCCGGTCCTCGATCTCGATCGCGATGCCGGAGGGCACCTCGCTCGCGGTCACCACCACCGGGGTGTTCGGTGGCGAGAACGTCGTGGCGTTGTCGAGCAGCTCGGCGAGCATATGCGTCAGCGGTTCGGCCCCCGGGCCGACCACGGCCACTTCCGCCACCGAGTGCAGCTTCACGCGGGGGAAGTCCACGATGCGTGACATGGCACCGCGCAGGATGTCGTAGAGCACGATCGCCTTCGACCACTGGCGGCCGGGCCGGGCGTCGCCCAGGACCGCGATGTTGGCCGCGAGGCGGCCGATCAGGGCGTTGCGGTGGTCGACCTTCCGCAGGCCGCGGGAGACCTCGTGGTCGTTGCCATGGAGGATCTGCATGGCGTGGAGGTCCTTGGAGAGCTGGTGCACGATCGCCTGCATCCTGCGCGCGACCGCCACGAGTGCCCGCTCGGAGGCGTCCCGGGTGAACTCCTCGGTCTCCACGAATTCCAGGAGCTGCGCCAGGGCGTTCCCGAGTGCTTCGGTGAACTCGCCGTCGAGGTGTTCCCCGAAGCTGACGGCGTTCATGATCTCGGAGGCGGGCTCGCCCTTCTGCAGCCGGTCCATGGCGGCGGGGAGGAGTTCCTCGGTGAGCCAGACGGTGGCGGCCCGCTGATCGTCCAGGCGCGCGAGCAGCGCGGCCTCGCGCTGCTCGTAGTACTTCTCCGCCTCGGCGCTCGCCCGCGTGTGGCGGGCCGCCTCCGCCACGCGCAGCCGGCGCGCGGTCCCGACCGAGGTGACGACCGTCAGGACGACCGCGGCGAAGCCGCACCAGGCGACCGGTGCCCGTATGTCCGCGGGGCAGAAGAACAGTGCTATCGCGGATGCCACGGCCAGAACTCCGGGAGGCAGGAGCCATTCCCGGGGAACTGCAGTCGGCCTGGCTCTGGAGATCGAACCTGCACGAACCATCAAGGGGTCCCTAAACACTCTGGAATGAGCGGACTGAAACGGCGCGGTACGCCGAGGGAAACGGGCCGGCCGGACGTCATCCGGGTACGTACGCGCGCCCCCGGTGAAACCTCGGCGGGGCGCTTCGAGATCGTGCCGATGATCGCTCCCCTTCGCGGCCACGCTCCGTTCCGCGCACACCACAGCGTTCATGACTCGCTGTGAGCGCGGCGCAACACATCGGGGAGCATAGTCAGTTCGGGTTCGCCATGTGACTTTGCTGGAAGGACTACCTCCACCGGTCATTCCGGCCCCATAAAACGACCAATCAGCGAACCGAAGAAGCAATGAACCGGTCATAATCCGACGTCCGCTCGCGGCCGCGGCCCCGTGACGGACGACCTGACAGACCCCGACACCCCGGCACCCCGACCGCGCGCGGTTCGAAAGAAACTTCGGGCGGAGGTGAATCCTTTCCGGACCTCGCCGTCTCTTGTCCGTGTACCGGCCGAACGGGCCGGTGGAACCGGAAGGAAACGCACATGTTGGTCACCAGCCTCGTCGTGGTCGGAGTACTGCTCATGGGCGCGTGCAGTCGGCACCTGATGCGGCGCCACAAGAGCCGAAGCTGACCAGCGCCCGCGCGCGGGCCGCCCGACGAGTACGAGGAACACATGAACCAACGTTTCCCCTGGCCGGACGAGCGGCTCATCAGGGCGGCCCAGGACGGTGACGTCACTTCGCTCACCACTGTCGTCATGGAGTCGCAGCCCCATGTGCGCAAGTTCGCCCTCTCGCTGTGCGCCTCGCCGCAGGACGCGGAGGACGCGGCGCAGGAGGCGCTGATCATCCTCTACCGGAAGATCGGCACCTTGCGGGCCACCGGCGCGCTCGCCTCGTGGATGTTCCGGATCGTGCGCAACGAATGCCTCCGGCAGGTACGGCTGCTCGTCTCGCGGAGCGACGAGGCGTCGACCGGACCGGAGGCGTCGGCCGAACCGTCCGCCGAGGACGCGGTGCTGCACCGGCTGGAGGTGGAGCGGATCGCCGCCGCGGTCAGCGCCCTTCCCCGTGACCAGCGGCAGGTCCTGATCATGCGGGACGTCCAGGGCCTGCCCGGCACGACCGTGGCCCGTTCGCTCGGTCTGAGCACCGCCGCGATGAAGTCGCGGCTGCACAGAGCACGCGCGGCACTGCGCCAGTCACTCGCCATGACCGACCACGCACCCGATCACGCCATCGGCCCACCAGTCGGAGGAGACCCTCGACCGTGAACACCGTGAACACCGCGAAGCCCGTCCTGAGCACCGAGGCGCCGGCCGCCGCGCCCCGGACGAACTTCGCCAGCAAGTCCGTCCCGCGCCATCTGGCGCGCGGCGTCATCGGATTCGGGCTGATCATCGGTTCGATCGCCATGGTTCCCGTCGCGGGTCCCGCCACCCTGCTCGCGGCCCCGTTGGCCCTGATCGCCTTCCGCGGCTGCCCCACCTGCTGGATGGTCGGCCTGGCGCAGACCGTCTCCCGCGGGCGCCTGGAGCGCCGGTGCGTGGACGGTGTCTGCACCCTCACCACGGCGCACCCGGCGGCGAAGCACGCGCGGGACGCGTCGGCCGGCACCCCGGCCGCCTCCCGGTGACCGGGGCGCGGCCCGTCCGCTGAACGCGCGGAAGCGGGCGGCCGGCCCCGGGCGTCGCCGTTCGAGAAGCGGACTCCGTCGCTGCGCGGCTCCACCCCGCTGTGCCGGTCACTCGGGGAGCGGTGCGCGGACGAGGCGACGGTGGACGCGGTGCGAGAGGCCTTGGAGCGCTCGGCGCCCGACGCCGAACCCCGGGCGCTCGCGCTGTTCGCCGCCGAGGGCCGCGTCGCGCTGGAGAGCCGGGAGGTCAAGGCCCGGGAGACGCGTGAGGGGGCCTCGAAGGGCCGGCCGCACGGCAGCTACAAGGGCGGCGGCAGGGGCGGAGACGTACCCCCGGAACAGGGCCCGGACCACCCGTGACGGTGCCCGCCTGACCGGGCGGACCCGGGGGCGGGCCCCGTCGGGGTCTCGCTCTCCTTTCCAGGTCGTACCGCCGGCACCACACCGTGGCGTGCCGGCGGTGCGCGGCGCGTGGTCACGCGACCGCCGACCGCCTCCCCGCCTCGGCCGCGCGGAGCGCGCGGTCCTCCACCGCGGCGCGGAAGGCGGTCATGCAGCGGACGCAATAGCGTTCCGCCGCCCTCTCGGTCATCGGTGCCGTCTCCGTCCGCTCCTCGGGCAGCCGGTGGCCGCACAGCGTGGTGGCGGACTGCTCCCTGGCCAGGACGTGCCAGACCGCTTCGGATCGGCCGGGGACGGACTCGGCGCGCATCTCGTACATGGGGCCGTGCCTCTCTGCCGTGGCGGCCGGATCGGGACGGCCGCCTCACTCCAGGAGAAGGCCCCTGCTCCGAAGAGGCCAACGGGCGTAGGCCAACGGAGGGAAACCGCGCGTCACAGGGTTTGGCCTCGACCCGACCGGCATCGGAGCCGATCGACACCGAGGCCGGTCGACACCGGGGCGGATCGACACCGGGGCGGGCTACGCGGGGCGTTCCTGCCGGGGGCTGCGGTCCAGCGGTCCCCACCGGCCGCGCTGCCGCTTGATCTCCTCCGTCGCCTCCGCGATGACGGCTCCGTCGATCCAGCCCACCGGCTCGACGTCGGTGACGAGGGGCTCGTTGTCCGGGCCCCGCCCGTTCTCCCTGCCGACCAGCAGCCACGGACGCACCCGGGGGTCCTTGACGCGCGGCAGGTGGGCGTAGTCGTACAGCCGCCGCGCGGCCCACACCCGCGGCGGGCGGTCGCCCCACCACGGTTCGACGTCCAGAGGGCTCGCGGACAGGCCGGGCAGCGCGATCCCGGTCAGGTCGTCGCGGCTCGTGATGCGCGGGAGGTCCGCCCCGGGTCCCCGCGACCACCGGACGTACACGCCGGGCCGCCGGCCGATGAGGTCGGCCAGCTCGTCGAGGGACCGGATCAGCGGCAGGTCCCGCTCGTGATCTTCCTGCTGCACGTCCCGCGCGTACCCGGACCCGCGCCCGGTCATGCCGCCCGGGAACGGACCCGATCCGTACGTACGGGCCATGCCGCCCGGGTACGCACAAATGCGCTCCACGCAGCGAATCCGACCGTGGATGCGCGACCTTGCTTGTAACCACCCCTCAATGAACACCTATTGACATGGATCCGATCACCCCGTCACAGTCGTCACGCGCCCGCTGCCGTCCGCATAGAGGAGCGAAGAATCCATGACAGGAACCCCCGAAGTCTCGCGCCGCCTGCTTCTGGGAGGCGCCGTGGCCGCCACCGGGGTGCTGGCCACCGGCGCGGGAACGGCCCCCGTCGCCGCCGCTGCGGGAACGGCCGCCGCGACGGAAGCGGCGACGACGACGCCGCGCCGCAAGGCGGGCCAGAGGTCGATGGTCGACGTGCCCTACGACGCCCACCGTACGGTCCGCGTCGGTGTCATCGGGCTGGGCAACCGAGGTTCCGGCATGACCACGGGCTGGTCCGTGGTGCCCGGCTGCACCGTCACCGCCGTCTGCGACATCCGCGCCGACCGCGTCAAGAGGACCGCCGACCGGCTGGCCGCCGCCGGCAAGCCCCGTCCCACCGAGTTCGGCGGCTCCGCCGACTCGTACGCCCAGATGCTGCGGCGCGACGACATCGACCTCGTCTACATCGCCACGCCGTGGGAGTTCCACTACGAGCAGGGCAAGGCCGCTCTGCTCGCCGGCAAGCACGTCATCGTCGAACTGCCCATCGCCACCGGCCTCGACGAGCTCTGGGACCTCGTCGACACCTCGGAGCTCACCCGGCGCCACCTGATGCTGGCGGAGAACTGCAGCTACGGCCGCAACGAGCTGGCCATGCTCAAGATGGCGCACGAGGGCCTCTTCGGCGACATCACCAACGGGCACGGCGGTTACCTCCACGACCTGCGGGCGCTGCTGTTCTCCGACACGTACTACACGGACTCGTGGCGCCGGCTCTGGCACACCCGCAGCACCGCCTCCTTCTACGCCATGCACGGCCTCGCGCCGATCGCCGCGGCCATGGACATCAACCGGGGCGACCGCATGACCACGCTGCGCGCCACGGCGACCGCGCCGAAGGGGCTGGCCGACTACCGGGAGCGGTTCGTGCCCCGGAACCACCCCTCCTGGAACGAGACGTACGTCAACGGCGACCTGGTCACGTGTCTGATCGACACGGCCAAGGGCCGGGTCATCCGCGCGGAGCACGACGTGAGCTCCCCCCGTCCGTACAGCCGGATCAACACGCTCGCCGGCAGCCGGGGGATCTTCGAGGACTACGCCGGGGTGCTGTCGGCCGGTGGCGGGCGCGTCTACGTCGAGCCGGACCACAGCGGGCACGCGTGGCGGGACTTCGGTTCCTACCGCAAGGAGTTCGACCACTGGCTGTGGAAGAAGATCGGTGACGACGCGGCGAACAACGGCGGTCACGGCGGCATGGACTACGTCCTGCAGTGGCGGACGGTCCAGCTGATGCGGGCGGGTCTCGTGCCCGACATCGACGTCTACGACTCGGCGGCCTGGTGCGCCCCGGTACCCCTGAGTGTCATGTCCCTGGCAGACAAGGGGCGGCCCGTGCAGGTCCCCGACTTCACCCGGGGCGCCTGGGTCAACCTCCGCATGGGGCTCGACTCGCGCACCACCGAGATGCCGCCCGTCGTCTGACACCACCCCGCACCCCTCCCCAGAAGGACCAGAAGGAGCAGCACGTGAGAACAGCAGGACTGCTCGGACCGCTCAGAGCGGTGGCCGTGGCCGGTGTGCTCACCCTCCTCCCGGCCGCGACGGCCGCCGGGACGGCGGTCGCGACGGAAGCGGAGCCCGCGCCGGGCGCGGCGCGGACGGAGCTGACGATCTCCCCCGTCGACCTGGCGGGACCGGCCATCTCCACGGTGAAGGTGACCGTCAAGAACGCCGGTCCCGACCGGCTGCGCTCGCTGAGGGTGTCCTTCGGCGGGCCGGTCGGCTGGGCCGTACAGCCCTCGGTGGTCCGCGTGGACGGTTCCCTCACCCAGGGAGCCTCCGCCGACGCCACCTTCCGCGTCCAGGTGCCGGAGCAGCGCGCCGGCTTCACCGTCCGTACGTTCACCGCGACCGCGACCTACCAGGGCGGCGACGGCCTCGGCTCGGCCACGGCCACCCGGACGCAGCGCAGCGGAACGCCCCTGCCGAACCTGGCCGCCGCGTACAACAACGTGGCCGTGACCGACGAGAGCAACACCGGCCCCGGGAACTACGACGGCGAGGGCAACAGCTTCTCCGCGCAGAAGCTCGCCGACGTCGGGCTGCGCCCCGGCGGGACCGTCGCCGCCCTGGGCGCCGAACTGCGCTGGCCGAACGTGCCGAGCGGCACCAGGAACAACGTCTCCACCTCGGGCCAGGCCGTCGCCCTGAGCGGCACCGGCGGCAAGCTCGTGTTCCTCGGCTCCGGCGTCACGAGCGGGGCGTCGGGAACGGCGACCGTGTACTACACGGACGGGACGAGCAGCACCGGCTCGTTCGGCTTCCCCAACTGGTCGTTCGACCCGGCGGACGCCCACGGGGCGACCCTGGTCGCGTCGAGCGACGGACGCAACCGGCCGAGCGGGTACGGGAACGCCGGCATCAAGTACCGGGTCTTCGCCCACTCCGTCCCGCTCGACCGCGGCAAGCAGATCGACTTCGTGGTGCTGCCGAGCAACGGCAACATCCACCTCTTCGACATGGCCGTCGCGCCCTGATCCCCGCACCCCGTCGCCCGCCCCGTACCTCTCCCGAGGTCCGGGGCGGTCCCGTTCTCCGGGCGCGGGCCCGGACACGGAACCCGGCGGCGGTCCTCAGACCGCGATCACCTTGATGCCGAGATCCTGGAGACGGGCGACCATGTCGGCCGGAACCGCCGAGTCGGTGACGATGACGTCGATGACGTCGAGCCCGCAGATCCGGGCGAAGGCACGCCTGCCCATCTTCGACGAGTCGGTGACCACGACGACCCGCTGGGCGCGTTCGGCGAACAGCCTGCTGATGCTCGCCTCGTCCTCCTGATGCGTCATCACGCCCAGCTGGGGGTCGAGTCCGTCCACGCCGAGCACGGCGACGTCGAGGACGACCTCCCTCAGCACACCGGCCGTCAGCGGGCCCACCAGCTCGTACGTCTGGGGGCGGGCCACCCCTCCGGTCACCACGATCTTGATCTGGGGGCGTACGGCGAGCTCGCCCGCGATGTTGAGGGCGTTGGTGACGACGGTGAAGGCGGGCGCGTGGGTCTCGGTCGCACCGCGCCGCCCGCTTCCCACCCGCAGGGCGAGCGCGCGGGCCACCTCCGTGGTGGTCGTCCCCCCGTTGAGCCCCACGACGTCCCCCTCGCCGACGAGTTCGACGACCGCCGCGGCGATGCGCTGCTTCTCGGAGGCGTGCCGGGAGGACTTGTAGCGCAGGGGCAGTTCGTAGGAGACGCCGTGGGCGATGGCGCCACCGCGCGTCCGGACGAGCATCTGCTGCTCGGCGAGCTCGTCGAGGTCGCGCCGGATGGTCGCGGCCGAGACCTGGAGGGACGCGGCGGTCTCGTCGACCTCCAGCCGGCCCTCGGCGGCCAGCAGCTCAAGCAGCGCGTTCCACCGCTCGTGTTTGGACATGCTTCGGAGCTCCTTGGACCTCGATGGACCGCGATCCACGCACGCGGGTGACGCGTGGTGCGCACCCGGTGGCCTTCGGCCGGGCCGTGTCGCCGACGGAGGGGGAGCGTAACGCGTGGGCGGAGGACCCCGCAGCTCCGGGGTGCGGGCCTCCTCGGTGACCTGACGGCCGGGCCTCTGGACCACGCGCGGCCGTTCCGCCATACTTCTCGCACCAAATATGCTTGCAACTGCTCGAAGCAAGCTCTGAACATGCGCTTTCACGCACCGGAATCGGGGAGTGTGAGGGCCTGTCCTCCTCAAGGAGCCGTCCCCCTATGACCACCACAGCGTCGTCCCGCACCGCAGCCGAGATCGCCTCGCAGCCGGACACCTGGCTGCGGGCGAAGGAGTCGCTTCCCCTCTACGCCGACGTCCTGCCCCGCCGCGGCGAGCGGGTCGCCGTCGTCGGCTGCGGAACCTCCTGGTTCATGGCCCTGGCCTACGCCGAGCTGCGCGAGCGCGGCGGTCACGGCGAGACGGACGCCTTCGCGGCCTCGGAGTTCCCGCACGGACGCCGCTACGACCGCGTGCTGGCGATCAGCCGCTCCGGCACCACGACCGAGGTCCTCGACCTGCTGGCCCGGCTGAAGGGCACCACGCCGACCGGTGCGATCACCGCCGACCCCGAGACCCCCGTCATGCGGCTGGCCGACGGCATCGCCGTACTCGGCTTCGCCGACGAGGAGTCGGTGGTGCAGACGCGGTTCGCCACCACCGTGCTCGCGCTGCTGCGCGCGCACCTGGAGGCGGAGGACGCGCTGCCGGCCGGCGTGCGGCCGCTCGACCTCGCGATCACCGACGCGCGGCGGGCGATCGCCCTGGACCTGGACGCCGAGGTGTGCGCCGCCGAGCAGTTCACCTTCCTCGGCACCCACTGGACCTACGGTCTCGCCCTGGAGGCCGGTCTGAAGATGCGCGAGGCCGCGGGGGCGTGGACCGAGGCGTACCCGGCCATGGAGTACCGGCACGGGCCGATCAGCATCACCGGCCCCGGCCGCGTGGCCTGGGTCTTCGGTACCACCCCGGCGGGGCTTGCCGACGACGTCGCCCGGGTCGGCGGCACGATGGTCGCGGGGTCCGGCGACGGCTCCGACGCCCTCGACCCGCTGGCGGACCTCATCCTGGCCCAGCGCCTCGCCGTCCGGCTCGCCGAGGCCCAGGGCTTCGACCCCGACCGGCCGCGCAACCTCACCCGCTCCGTGATCCTCGGGAGCCCCCATGCCTGACGGGACCGACGGGCGCCCCCACACCGTCGCACCGGACGGCGGGCGCCCCTGCTCCGTCGCGCCGGACGACGGTGGACACGCACGCTTCCCCGCGGACGGCAAGCACGATCGCTTCACGACGCCGGAGGGCGGACACGATCGCGACACCGCCCCGGGTGCCGGGCATGATCGCGACGCCGCCCCGGGCGTCGGGCGCGATTGCGTCATCGCCCTCGACGTGGGGGGCGCCAGCATGAAGGCGGCCCTGCTCGACCGTGACCTGAGGTCCCTGCACGCCCTGCGCAGGGCGACGCCCCGGCGGTGGCGGCCCGACGCGGTGATCGCCGAGATCACCGCCGCTCTGATCGACCTGGACAGGAGCGCCGCCGCCCGCGGGCTCACCGTCCGCGGCGCGGGCGTGGTGGTCCCGGGCACCGTCGACGAGGCGACCGGGACGGCCGTCCGCTCGGCCGACATCGGCTGGCGCGACCTGCCGCTCGCCGCCTTCCTCACGGACGCCTCGGGGCTGCCCGTGACCCTCGGGCACGACGTGCGGGCCGGCGGGGTCGCCGAGTGCCGTCTCGGCGCGGCCCGGGGTGCCCGGGACGTGTGGTTCGTGTCCCTCGGCTCCGGCATCTCCACGGCCGTCCTGCGCGACGGCCGGCCGGTCCGTACCGGCGGTCACGCGGACGAGCTCGGCCATGTCGTCGTCGACCCCGGCGGGGCACCGTGCGCCTGCGGCACCCGGGGCTGTCTGGAGACGGTGGCCTCGGCCTCGGCGATCGCCGCCGCGTACCGCGCGCGCTCCGGACGCCGGGTCGAGGACACCGCCCGGGTGGCGGCGCTGCTCGCCCAGGGCGATCCCGACGCGCGGGCGGTGTGGGACCGGGCCGTCGCGGCCCTGGCCACGGCGCTCACCACCGTCACGGCCCGCCGCACGCCCGAGGTCGTGGTGCTCGGGGGCGGTCTCGCCCAGGCCGGCGACCTGCTGCTCGACCCGCTGCGTACGGCCCTCGCCCGGCGCCCGGCGCTCCGGCGGCGGCCCGAGCCGGCCCTCGCGGCGCTCGGGGACCTGGCCGGTTGTCTCGGCGCCGGTATCGCGGCCTGGGACGCGGCCGGCGCCGGGCCGTCGTCCGCGCGCTCCTCGCGGATCCCGTCCGCGTACTCCCCGCGAATCCCGTCGGCGGCGGTGTCATGATCCTCACCGTCACGCTCAACGCCGCTCTGGACGTCACGTACAACGTCGACGCCCTGGTCCCGAACGGCTCGCACCGCGTCACCGAGTCCTTCGAGCGGGCGGGCGGCAAGGGCGTCAACGTGGCGCGCGTCCTGTCCGCGCTGGGCGTCCCCGCCGTGGTGACCGGTCTCGCGGGCGGCCCCACCGGCCGTGCGATCCGCGACGACCTCCGCGCGGCCCGGCTCCCCGACGAGCTGGTGTCCATGCCGGGCGACTCGCGCCGCACGGTCACCGTGGTGTCCCGCGAGGACGGCGACGCCACCGTCTTCAACCAGCCGGGGCCACGGGTCGACCGTGACACCTGGGCGGACTTCACCGCGAGGTTCATCCGGTTGGTACGCGACGCCCGGGTCGTCGTCCTCGCGGGCAGTCTGCCTCCCGGGCTGCCCTCCGACACGTACGGGCGGCTCATCCGGCTGTCCGCCGCGACCGGCGCGAAGACGGTCCTGGACACCAGCGGACCCGCCCTGCTCGCGGCCCTCGCCGCGCGCCCGACCGTGATCAAACCGAATGCCGAGGAGATCACCGAGGTCACCGGGCACGACGACGTGGAGGCCGCCGCCGCGGGCCTGCGGGCGCTCGGCGCCCGGTCCGTCGTCGTCTCGCGCGGGCCGGACGGCCTCTACGCCGTCACTCCCGAGGGAAGCTGGCGGGCCGCTCCCCCGCGGCGGCTCGCCGGGAACCCGACGGGAGCCGGGGACGCCTGCGTCGCGGCCGTCGCCGCGGGGCTCCTCGCCGGTGAGGCCTGGCCGGCCGTTCTGCGCGAGGCCGTGGCCCTCTCGGCCGCCGCCGTTCCCTGCCCCCTGGCCGGCGACTTCGACGCCGGTCTCCACGACCAGTTCCGTACGTCCGTTCCTGTGGAGAGAAGCCATGCCCCTGTCAGCGACTGACGAGATCGTCGACCCCGCGTACGCGGTGACGTCCGGCGTCGGAGCGTTCAACGTCGTCCAGATCGAGCACGCCGAGGCGATCGTCGCCGGAGCGGAGAGCGCGGGCCTGCCGGTCATCCTGCAGATCAGCGAGAACACCGCCCGCTACCACGGCTCGCTCACCCCGATCGGCCTCGCGACCCTGGCCGTCGCCCGCGCGGCGGAGGTCCCCGTGGCCGTCCACCTCGACCACGCCGAATCGACCGATCTGGTCCGCGAGGCCGTCGACCTCGGCTTCACCTCCGTCATGTTCGACGCCTCCAAGCTGCCCTACGCCCAGAACGTGGCGGCGACCCGGGAGATCACGGACTACTGCCACCGCGCGGACGTGTGGGTCGAGGCGGAGCTGGGCGAGGTCGGCGGCAAGGACGGTGCCCACGCCCCCGGCGTCCGCACCGACCCGGACGAGGCGGTCGCGTTCGTGACGGCGACCGCCGTGGACGCCCTGGCCGTCGCCGTGGGCAGCTCGCACGCCATGCTCACCCGCGACGCCGTCCTCGACTTCGGTCTCATCGCCCGGCTGCGGGCCGCCGTGAACGTGCCGCTCGTCCTGCACGGCTCCTCCGGGGTCGGCGACGACGACCTCGCCAAGGCGGTCACGGCCGGCATGACCAAGGTGAACGTCTCCACCCATCTCAACAAGACCTTCACCCGGACCGTACGGGAGTACCTCGACGCCCACCCCGAGACCGCCGACCCCCGCACGTACCTCGGCCCCGCGCGCGCCTCCGTCGCCACCGAGGTGGCCCGGCTCCTGCGCGTACTCGCGGTCGGGTGACCGCGGAAGGCCGGTGCTGAGCCGTTCGGGCCACGACGGCGTGCCGAGGAGCGGACACCCGGGCAGAGTGGCCATGAGCCGTGGTCCTCGCCGGTGACCAGGCGTGGAACGGAGTGTGCATCCGGATGGCCCGCACGAACGACGACCCGCTCGACGCCGGGCACGCGGCCGGTCTCGTCGTGGACGCCGACGGGACCATCCTGAGCTGCACACCGGCGGCGGAGACGCTCCTGAACCGCACCGCCGGTGACCTGCGCGGGCAGCTGGTCCGCGACCTGCTCGCCGACCCGGAGGACTGGCGGACGGTCATGGCCCAGCGGAACGGTCCGGTCTGGGAGGGCCGGGCGGAACTCGCCGCGGGCCGCGGCGGCGACGTCCTGTTCCGCGTCCTGCCGCTCGACGACGGACGGGGAAACGGCGGCGCGCACCAGTTCCTGGTCCTCGCCGCCCCGCGCTCGCTGGTCGCGCAGTGGCGCCAGGGCCATGCCTTCATGCGGGAGTTGTTCCTCCAGGAACGCGTCGGTCTCGCCGTACTCGACAAGGAACTGCGGCTGGTACGGACGAACACCCATCTGCTGCCCTACACGGGTCTTCCCCCCGATCTGCGCGGGGCCCGGTTCTCGGACTTCCTCTGGGAGTCGGACGCCCGCGAGATCGAGGTGCGGCTGCGCGCGGTGCTGGCGACCGGGGCTCCGCTCGTCGGGTTCGACGTGGAGGTCCACACCCGAGTCGACCCGGGTACGGGACGGATCATGGCGGTGTCCGCGTTCCGCCTCCAGGGGCCGAACGAGGAGGTCGCGGGGGTCACGGCCCTGTTCCTCGACGTCACCGAGGAGCGGCTCTCGCAGCGCAGGCTCGACCTGCTGCACCGGGCGACCACGGTGCTGAGCGCCCATCTCTCCGCCGAGGAGACCGCGCGGGACCTGGCCGACGTGCTCGTGCCGGGACTTGCCGACGTGGCGGTCGTCGACGTCGCGGAGGCCGTCTTCACGTACGAGGAACCGGCCCCCGAACACCACCGCGACCACTCGCTGCGCCGGGTGGCCGTGGTCGGGTCCTCCCCCGGCCGGACCGCATCCGAGCCCGATACGGGTACGGGTACGGGTACGGGGATCGACGTCGGTACCGGTATCGACGTCGACTCGGGGGGTGTGCTCTCGGGCCGGATGTGGTCCCGGACGGCGGACGAACGGCCCCGGGCCGCCCCTTCCCCCGACACCCCGGAGACCCCGGACCGCGCCGGCGGCGTCACCGCCCCCTCCGGTCCGGCCGACGCGGTCGACTCTCCGCACGGGATGAGCGCCTGGCTCCGGGCCAGGGGGCTGCTCCTCGGCCGCGTCCAGGTCGGGCGGGGCCGCGACCGGCCTCCGTTCGCCGCCGGCGACCTCGCCCTGCTCGAGGAGATCGCCTCACGCGCCGCCCTGGTCGTGGACAACGCCCGCCGGTACCACCGTGAGAGAAGCGCCGCGATCAGCCTGCAGCGCAGCCTGCTGCCCGCACCCACCACCGACACCGTCGCCGTCCACACGGCGACCGTCTACCTCCCGACCGACACCACCACCGGCGTCAGCGGCGACTGGTTCGACGTCATCCCGCTGTCGTCCGCGCGGGTGGCGCTCGTCGTCGGCGACGTCGTCGGGCACGGCCTCCAGGCCACCGCGACGATGGCGCGGCTGCGCACCGCCGTACGGACGCTCGCGGACCTCGACCTCGAACCCGACGAGCTGCTCACGCACCTGGACGACCTCGTGTCCCAGTTCGTGATCGAGGCCCGCGAGGCGACCCGTAGCCCGGGAGCCGAGACCGCGTACGGCTCGTTCGGTGCCACGTGCCTGTACCTGACGTACGACCCGGTGACCCGGCGGTGCCTCGCGGCCAGCGCCGGGCATCCCCCGCCGGCCCTGGTGGCTCCCGACGGCACCGCCCGCTACCTGGACCTCAGTCCCGGTCCTCCGCTCGGCGTCGGCGGACTGCCCTTCGAGCCCGCCGAGACGGAAGTGGCCGACGGCAGTCTCCTCGCGCTCTACACCAACGGCCTGATCGACCGCGGTCACGCCGATCTCGACCTGGGGATGACGGCGCTGGGGGACGCGCTGTCGGCGGCGGTAGCCCTCGGCCGTCCGTTGGAGGAGGCCGGTCCCGCCGTCGTGGGAGAGCTCGTCCCGGGTCCGCTGTCGGACGACGTGACGCTCCTGCTCGCGAGGACCCGCGCGGTCCCCGCCGGGTCCACCGCCGCCTGGACCTTCGAGGCGGATCCCTCGGTGGTGGCCGAGGCGAGGGAGCGCGTCCTCGGCCAGCTGTCGCTGTGGGACCTGGACGACCTGGCCTTCACCACCGAGCTGGTGGCGAGCGAGCTGGTCACCAACGCCATCCGGTACGCGGGCGGTCCGCTCGAACTCAGGCTGATCCGCGCGGCGTCGCTGATCTGCGAGGTCTCCGACCGCAGCAGCACCCAGCCCAGGATGCGCCGCGCGCAGGCCTCGGAGGAGGGGGGCCGGGGCCTCTTCCTGATCGCGCAGCTCACCGACCGGTGGGGAAGCCGGTACACCCGGCACGGCAAGACGATCTGGACGGAGCAGTCCCTGCCCCCGCGAAGCTGAGGCCTGCCCCGGAGATCACCGGGCGGGTGCCGTGGGCGACGGCGGCGGGTCCCGCAGGGCGTCGCGCACCGCCGTGGCCAGGGCCACCGGGTCGCCCGAGGCGTGCACGGGATACGGGTCGCGCCGCTGGTTCCAGGCGTTCTCGACGGCGAACCAGTCGATGGCGACCGGTGCCCGGCCCGTCGTCAGCGCGGTGTCGAGGGAGTCGAGGTACATCGTCCAGCGCGGGGCGTAGAAGTCGGAGACCAGGCCGGACCACTCCCTGTTGGCGTAGTCGCGCAGGCCGCCCGAGTCGCTTCCGGAGCGGTGGCCCCAGGTGGTGAGGACGGAGCGGGCGTCGAACTCGGCCGTGGCCCGCTCCTCTTCGGTGGCGCCCCAGGACCGGGCGTCCTCCAGCCAGGGCCCGAGGAGGAACCGGGTGTCGGTGGCGAGGAGTTCGTCGAGGAGGGCGAGGCAGGCCTTCCATTCGGCGGCCCGCTGACGGAACAGGGCGAGGTCCTTCGCGTCGTAGGCGGCCTTGATCCGCGGGAGCAGGACCCGGCTGTGGTTGGCGAGGGCCTGCCGTGCCACGTCGACCAGGTCGAAGCGGTACGCGTCGGTGGTCCGCAGTTCGGGTGCGACCCGGAGCAGTTCCGTGAGGGCCTGCCGCACCGTGCCCGCGTCGTAGCGCATGGCGCCGGGGCTCCAGCTGGCCGCCGTGGTCGCCGTCAGCCGGGGGCGGGCGGTGAAGAGGCTGTCCTGGGACTCGCTCCACGTGCCGGACGGGGTGCTGTACGGGCCACCGCGCAGCAGTTCCCATGCCTTGGCGGCGTGCGGGTCGGCACCGCCGTACCGCCGCTCGGCGTACCGCGCGAACCATGCCTCGTGGTCCGGCGGGCCGGTCCGCCAGGCCAGTTCGGTGAACAGCTCGTAGGCGACGGGGTTGCCGCCGGTGCCCTCCGGAAGGTAGGCGATGCCCTTCAGGGCGCTTCCCGGCTTGTCGCGCCACCGGTCGAAGCGGTCGGCCCAGACGGCGGTGTTGGCGCCGATGGTGGTGTGGCCGCCGAAGTTGGGGATCGTGCCGAAGGCGTAGGGCGCGCCGTGCCAGGTGGTCTCCCGGTCGAGGCCGTCGTAGCGGTCCGACAGGCCGTCGACGATGAGGAGCCTGCTCTTGTCGACGGCGTCGATGATCTGCGTGGAGGGGTTCTTCTGCCAGCCGAGCAGGGTCCAGACGGCGCCGGGGCGCGCGGTCTGCAGCGCGTTCATCACGGCCTTGGCGGCGTCTCCTATGGGGACGTCACCGGGCCGGCCGCCCTCGTGGAGCAGGTCCATCTTGTACAGGGTGGAGTCGCCGAGGAGTGCGCGCTGGTGGCGGTAGAACGAGGCGGCGACCTCGGGGAACACCGGGCTGCGCGGGTCGAGCCAGTCGGGCCGGTCGAAGCCGACCCAGCGGCCCTGCGGGACGACAGGTCCCGTGGGGTTCTTCGCCGTGAAGCCCGGGGGCACGGTGCCGTAGTAGCCGGGCAGCACCGGGGTCATGCCGAGCAGGCGCAGCCGGTCCGCGATCCTCCGGCCGAGGGCCGCGCGGTCGTCGAGGAGCCGCTCGGAGACGGGGCCGCCGAAGCCCGACATGTTCTGCATCAGCCACCACGGCTGGTGGGCGGGGCCGGGGATCCAGGAGCGGAGCTCGTCCCCGGAGTAGCCGAACTCCCGGAACGTCTCGTGGTAGACGGCGTCCGCGCCCATCTGGACGAAGACCTCGTTGGCGCCGTGCAGGGCGAGCAGGTCGATCTGCTTCTCGTACGCGGCCCAGTCGCGGTAGGCGCCGGAGTAGCCGTCGTCGGTGTCGTTGAGCGCGAAGCGGTGGGGCACGGAGGCGTCCTGACGGACGGTGCCGGTGGGGGCGGGAAGGATCCGGGGCAGTCGGGCGGTGCTGTCGCCGGGCCAGCCGATGTCGACCTTCGCCGTGTACTTGAGGTACCAGTTGACGCCGCTCAGGATCGTGGCGGGGCTGGTCCCCTGGATCCGTACGTCGCCGGCGTCGCCGGAGACGGTGAAGTAGTCGCCGGACGCGGGGCGGCTCACCGGAACGAGGGTGAACTGGGAGACGTGGCGCGGCAGCAGCCGGGCGAGGGCGGCCCTGGCGGGCCCGGAGGTGAAGGCGGGCCGGCCGTCGGGGGCCGCCGCGGCGGTCCCGGCCGTTCCCGCCGCCGCCGTCGCGGTGGACGTCCCCGGGGACGCGGCCGGTACGGCGAGGGTCACGGCCACGAACGCGGCGGCCCAGCATCTCGTTCTTCTCACTGCGGCCACCCGTCTGCCTGTCTGCCTGTCGAGAAGGATCACTCATGGAGCGTTCGACATGGGAACGCGGGCCAGGGCGCCAGTCAAGGCACCGCACCGCTCACCGCCGGAACCGGCTGCTCCGGGGGCGGGTGCGGCTCGTCAGGTGCGGCTCGTCAGGGGCTGGTCGTCGAGACCGCGTGCACCCGGGGGAAGGCCGGGTCGGTGAGGTCGACGGTGAGGTCGGTGGTCGGGCGCGGCCCCTCGCGCCTCACCGTGGTGCCCGCCCAGTTCACGCCGTCGGCGAAGGTCCAGCCGACGATCTCGGCGTCGCGCTCGCCGACCGTGATCCGGCCCGGCGTGAGAGCCGTGCGACCGGTTCCGGACTCGGCGAGGAAGGCGTCGAGGCCGTAGGCGGTCGTCGTGAACTCGACGTACAGCCGGCTCGTCTTCCAGTTGCTGGTCTCGTAGTAGGCGACGCCCCAGGCGCCGGCGGGCACCGGGACCTCGAAGACCCGCCGCTTCATCAGCGAGGGCCAGTTGTCCTGGAGGCCGGCCGCCGAGGACTCGCGTTCCTTGTCGCGGCCGCTGTCCCGGCTCTGGCCCGCGGAGATGACGAGATAGCCGGCCGGGATGCCCACGAGCAGCACGATGATGACGGCCGTCAGCCAGCGGCGGCGGATCATGTGCCGGCGGTCCTCGGGCAGCTTGTCCCGGGTACCGCGCGACGGGAGGGACTGGTGGGGCATGGTCATGAAGGCGGGTCCTCGGGGATACGGGGGGCCCGGGCCGACGTTCCGTTGCGCAGGGCCTGGGCGTAGCGCTCGTACCGTTCGTACCGCTCGACCCGGCGCCGGTTGGCGCGGCGGAAGCGGCGGGCGACGAGCCGGGCGAGGTCGGCGGCACCGACCATGCCGGCCTCGGGGCCGAGCTGGGCGCGGGTGATGCGGGCCTCGGGGCGGTAGCCGCGGCCGGTGAGGTGGCGGCGGAAGGCGTCCCGCGCGGGGCCGATGAGCAGGTCGTCGGCGGCCGAGACGCCGCCGCCGATGACGAAGCAGGAGGGGTCGAGGGCGGCGGCGAGGTTGGCGATGCCGACGCCGAGCCACTGGCCGATGTCCTGGAGCAGCTCGACGCACATGGCGTCGCCCTCGCGGGCGAGCTCGGTGATGAGCGGTCCGGTGATCTCGGGGACGTTGCCCTTGACCCGTTCGATGATGTTGTACGCGACCGGGGAGTCGGCGGCGGCCATCTCGCGGGCCTCGCGGACCAGCGCGTTGCCCGAGCTGTACTGCTCCCAGCAGCCGCGGTTGCCGCAGGGGCAGCGGTGTCCGCCGGGGACGACCTGCATGTGGCCGAACTCGCCCGCGACCCCGTACCTGCCGCGCTTGACCTGGCCGCCCTCCAGGATGGCGCCGCCGATGCCGGTGCCGAGGGTGATCATGACGAGGTGGTCCTCGCCGCGGCCCGCGCCGAAGCGCCATTCGGCCCAGGCGGCGGTGTTGGCGTCGTTGTCGACCATGACGGGGACGGCCAGGCGGCCCTGGAGGGCGTCGCGGAGGGGCTCGTTCCGCCAGGCGAGGTGCGGGGCGAAGAGCACCGTGGCGCGCTCGGCGTCGACCCAGCCGGCCGCGCCGATGCCGACGGCGTGCACGTCGTGCCGGTCGGAGAGGTCGAGGACCAGTTCGACGATGGTGTCCTCGACGACCTTGGGGCTCTTGGACTTGTCCGGGGTCTCCGTGCGGAGCTTCTCCAGGATGTTGCCGTCGGCGTCGACGACACCGGCCATCACCTTCGTACCGCCGATGTCGATGCCGACGGTCGGCACCCGGGGCGCCGTCAGGTGGGAGCGCCGCTCCCGGGTGCCGACGGTCCGCAGCACGGTGCCCCGGGCGGAGCCCCGGTGGGCGAGGTCACGGTAGGTACTCATCGGCTCCGATTCTGCCAGGTGGGGGGTGAAGCGGCCGTTACGTCGCGGAGGGCCGTTCCAGTTCGTGGCGCAGGTCCTCCAGCTCGGTGCCGCCGGCCATCTGCCGGGTCAACTCGTCGAGGGTGACGGAGCCCTTGGTGTGGCTGCCGGCCATGACGCCCCGCTTGAGCAGCACGAAACGGTCGCCGACCAGGTACGCGTGGTGCGGGTTGTGCGTGATGAGGACCACGCCGAGTCCCTGGTCGCGGGCGGCGGCCACGTACTTCAGGACGACGCCGGACTGCTTGACGCCGAGCGCGGCGGTCGGCTCGTCGAGGACGAGGACCTTCGCGCCGAAGTGGACGGCCCGGGCGATGGCGACGCACTGCCGCTCGCCGCCGGAGAGGGTGCCGATGGGCTGGTCGACGTCCCGCAGGTCGATGCCCATGCGGAGCAGTGCCTCGCGGGTGGTGGACCGCATCAGGCCGACGTCGAGCCGCTTGAACGGGCCGGAGCCCCTGGTGGGCTCGGAGCCGAGGAAGAAGTTCCGCCAGACCGGCATGAGGGGGACCACGGCGAGGTCCTGGTAGACGGTGGCGATGCCCCGGTCGAGGGCGTCGCGCGGGTTGGCGAGGGTGACCTCCTCGCCCTCGACGCGGAAGACGCCGGCGTCGTGCCGGTGAAGCCCTGCGACGATCTTGATGAGGGTGGACTTGCCGGCGCCGTTGTCGCCGAGGACGCAGGTGATCTCGCCGGAGCGGACCTCCAGGGAGACCCCTTCGAGGGCGCGGATGTTGCCGTAGTACTTGCTGACGTCGTCGAGCTCGACGAGGGAGGTCCGTTCCGTGGTCACTTGGTGGCCTCCACGCGCTTGCGGATCCAGGCGTTCAGCAGGGTCGCCAGGAGGAGCATCGCTCCCAGGAAGAACTTGAACCAGTCCGGGTTCCACTCGGCGTACACGATGCCCTTGCTGGTCATGCCGAAGATGAGGGCGCCGATCGCCGAGCCGATGGCGGAGCCGTATCCGCCGGTGATCAGACAGCCGCCGATGACGGCCGCGATGATGTAGACGAGCTCGTTGCCGACGCCCTCGCCCGACTGGACGACGTCGAAGGAGAAGAGCAGGTGCTGGCCGGAGACCCAGGCGCAGAAGGCCACGCCCATGTAGAGGCCGATCTTCGTCCGGTGGACGGGGACGCCGACCGCGCGGGCCGCGTCGGCGCCGCCGCCGACCGCGAAGATCCAGTTGCCGAAGCGGGTGCGGAGCAGGATCCAGGTGGCGAGCGCGACGAGGCCGAACCACCACAGGACGGTGACCTTGAACTCGACGCCGCCGACGGTCAGCTGCGAGGCGAAGAGCTTGCGGGCGGAGGGGAAGCCCTCCATGTCGGCGATGGTCTTGGTGGAGACGGTGCCGCTGATCAGCTTGGTGAGGCCCAGGTTCAGGCCGGTCAGCATGAGGAAGGTGCCGAGGGTGATGATGAAGCTGGGCAGCTCGGTACGGGTCAGCATGAAGCCGTTGAAGGCGCCGATCGCCAGGGTGACGAGCAGCGAGACGCCGACGCCGACCCAGACGTTCGCCGTCAGCTGGTAGCTGAACATCGACGAGACCAGGGCCGAGCTGGTGACCATGACGCCTGCGGACAGGTCGAACTCGCCGCCGATCATGAGCAGCGCGACGGGGACGGCCATGATGCCGAGGGTGGAGGCCGCGTAGAGGACGGTGCCGAGGCTGGACGGGTTCAGGAAGCTGTCGGCGACCACCGCGAAGAAGACGAAGACGGCGATCGCGCCGACGACCGAGCCGAGTTCGGGGCGGGCGAGGAGCTTCTTCAGCGGGGAGGTGCGGAGCAGCCGTTCGTCGACGTGGTCGATGCCGTCCGACGGCGGGGCGGTGGAGCTCATCGGGTGCCCCGCTCCGCGTAGCCGACGAGCGCGGCGGCGTCGTCCTTCGTGATGATCTGGGGGCCGGTGAGGACCGGCTTCCCGCCGCCGAGGACGTCGGCGTTGTAGCGGTACAGCCAGAGCAGGTCGACGGCCTGGTAGCCCTGGAGGTAGGGCTGCTGGTCGACGGCGAAGCCGAGGGTGCCGGCCTGGAGGGCGCTCGCGACCTTGGCGTTGAGGTCGAAGGTGTCGACCTCGGCCTTGCTGCCGGCGCTCCTGGCGGCCTGGACGGCGGCGTCGGCGAAGGGGGCGCCGAGGGTGACGACGGCGTCCAGGTCCTTGTCGGACTGGAGCTTGGCCTCGATGGAGGCCTTGACGTCGGGCATGTTGGTGCCGTCGACGTACAGGTTCACGAGCTCGCCGCCGAAGGTCTTCTTCGTTCCGGCGCAGCGCTGCTCGTGGCCGACGTTGCCCTGCTCGTGCAGGACGCAGAGGGCCTTCTTCCTCCCCCGCTTGTCGAGCTCCTCGCCGACGGCCTCGCCGGCGACGGTCTCGTCCTGGCCGATGTGGGTGAGCGCGCCGTACGCCTCGGACTGCTCGGCGCCGGAGTTCACGGTGATCACCGGGATGCCGGCCTTGACGGCCTTCTCGACGGCGGCCTTCATGGCGTCGGGCTTGGCGAGGGTCACGATGAGGCCGTCGACGCCCTTGGTGACGTACGAGTCGATCAGCTGCGCCTGCTCCTTGCCCTCGTCGCTGTGGGCGTACAGGAAGTTGATGTTGTCCTTGGCGGCGGCCTGCTCGGCGCCGTTCTGGACGATGTCCCAGAAGGTGTCGCCGTCACCGGAGTGGGTCACCATGGCGAAGGTCCAGCGGGGCGTGTCGACGGCCGCCCGGCCCTGGGCCGCGGCGGCCTTGCGGGCGTCCTCCGCCCGCTTTCCGCCGGTGCTGCTGCACCCCGCGAGCGCCCCTGTGAGTGTGAGCGCGAGCACGGCGCCGATGACGGCGCGTACCCCTCCGGTCCGAAGCCTGGTCACGAGGCCGTGCCCTCCTTTGTGTCCTTCTGCGTGCATTGCAGTATCGGTCATGCGGGTCGGGACGCTCGCCAGGGGGGCCTTCCGGGGTCACGGGCGGGCCATCAGCTGGAATTCGAAGGAGTAGCGGGCGGCCCGGTAGACGTGGGAGCCGTACTCGACGGCCCGGCCGGTGTCGTCGAAGGTGACGCGTTCCATCGTGAGCAGCGGGGCGCCCGCCGGCTCGTCGAGCAGTGCCGCCTCCGCGGCGGTCGCGGCGCGGGCGCCGACGGTCTGGCGGGCACTGTGCAGGGTGAGCGCGGCGGCACGGAGCAGCCGGTGGAGGCCGGTGGTCTCCAGGTGCCCGGTGTCCGGCTCGACGAGCCCGGCCGGGAGGTGGTTGCGCAGGTACGCCACGGGCTCGCCGCGCGCGGTGCGGAGCCGTTCGAGGTAGCGGACCTCGCCGCCCTCGGGTATGCCGAGGGCGGCCGCGACCGGGGCGGTGGCGGGTTCGAGGCGGTTGAGGATGACCCGGGTGGCGGGAAGCCGGCCGGCGGCGTCCAGGTCGTCGTAGAGGCTGCTGGGCGCCGGTGGGCGGCGGACCGTGCTGTGCACGACCTGGGTGCCGACGCCCCGGCGGCGGACGAGGAGGCCCTTGTCGACGAGGGTCTGGATGGCCTGGCGGACGGTGGGGCGGGAGAGGCCGAGGCGGGTGGCGAGGTCGATCTCGTTGCCGAGGAGGGTGCCCGGCGTCAGCGTCCCGTCCGCCACGGCGTCCTCCAGTTGCCGGGCCAGCTGGAAGTAGAGCGGGACCGGGCTGCCGCGGTCCACGGAGAGCGGGGGCAGGGACGAGCCGGACTGCTTGGGCACGGGGGGAGCGTAGCCCGGCCCGCTGATGACGGGAAGGCGTTCATGTCCGGTTGTCCTGACACGTCCTTGACACCGGGGAGGCACGCCCGCACGGTGGGGCCATGCGCATCGGACTCATCGGTACGGGACGGATCGGGAGCTTCCACGCGGGGGTCCTCGCCCGTCACCCGGAGGTCGGGGCGCTGGTCCTGGCCGACGCCGACGTCACCCGGGCCGCCGCGGTCGCGGGGGCGCTCGGCGCGGAGGCGGCACCGGACGTGACGGCGCTGTTCGGGCACGCCCTGGACGCCGTGGTGATCGCCTCGGCGACGGCCGCGCACGCGGAGCTGATCGCCCGCGCGGCGGGCGCCGGACTCCCGGCCTTCTGCGAGAAGCCGATCGCCCTGGACGTGCCGGGGACGCTGAGCGCGCTCGCGGCGGTGGCGGAGGCGGGGACCGAGCTCCAGCTCGGGTTCATGCGGCGCTTCGACCCGGGGTACCGGGCGGCGCGGGAGGCCGTGCGCTCGGGCCGGCTCGGCCGGCTGCACACCGTACGGGCGGCGACCTCCGACCCGGAGCCGCCGCCCGCCGCGTACCTGCCGCTCTCCGGCGGTCTCTTCCGGGACTGCTCGGTGCACGACTTCGACATCGTCCGCTGGGTGACCGGCCGGGAGGTCGTCGAGGTGTACGCGACGGGCTCGGACGCGGGGCCCGCGATGTTCCGGGAGGCGGGGGACGTGTCCACGGCCGCCGCGCTCCTCACCCTGGACGACGGCACGCTGGTCACGGCGACCGCGACCCGCCGCAACGGCGCCGGGTACGACGTCCGCATGGAGCTGGCGGGCGACCGGGGCCAGATCGCGGTGGGCCTGGACGACCGCACCCCGCTCACCTCGGTGGAACCGCGCGGACCGGCCGCGCCGGGGAAGCCCTGGCCGGGGTTCCTGGAGCGGTTCGCCCCCGCGTACGAGGCGGAACTCGACGCGTTCGTCCGCCTGGTACGCGGCGAGGCCCGCAACCCGTGCGACGGACGGGAGGCCCTTGAGGCGCTGCGGATCGCCGAGGCGTGCGAGCGCTCGCGCCGGGAGCGGCGTCCGGTACGGCTCGCCGGGGCGGGTGGGCCGGCCGGGGGCGACGGGGCCGGTTCAGCCGGCTGACAGCACCGTGCCCTGGGCCACCGCGCACAGCGTCTCGGCGCCCTGCTCGTCGACGGTCGACAGGTCGCAGCGCACCACCGCCTGCCGCCGCCCGGCGTGGACCACCTCCGCCCGGGCACGCAGCACGTCCCCCGTCGCGGGCCGGACGTACTGGATGGAGAACCCGGCCGTCAGCACGGCCGCGCCGAGCTCGGCGCCCGCGGCGAAAGTGATCGCGTTGTCCGCCGCGTACGAGAGCACCCCGCCGTGCAGGAAGCCGTTCTGCTGTCTCAGCTCGTCGCGACGGTCCAGCTCCAGGACCGCTCGGCCCGCGCCGAATTCGGTGAGGCGGGCGCCGACGAGCCGGCTGAACGGCTGCGCGTCGAGGACCTTCCGGGCGAGGTCGAGGTCGAGGGCGGGGCTCTGATCGCTCAAGGGTTCACCACCGGACGGGGAGTTGACGGGTCCCGCGCATGAGCATGCCGGGCAGCCAGTCCAACGAACCGGCATCCGGGTCGAGTTCCAGCCCCGGGAAGCGGTCGAGAACCGTCCGGAGCGCGACCTGCGCCTCCAGGCGGGCGAGCGGGGCGCCCAGGCAGTAGTGGACGCCGTGCCCGAAGGCGAGGTGGCCGCGCGTGTCGCGGGTGATGTCGAAGCGGTCCGGGTCGGGGAAGCGCTCGGGGTCGCGGCCGCTGGAGGCGAGCGAGACGAGGACCGGTTCGTACGCGGGGATCACCGTCTCCCCGAAACCGACGGCCTCCCGGCTGAACCGGTACGTGGCCGTCTCCACCGGCCCCTCCCAGCGCAGCGTCTCCTCGATCAGGCCGTCCAGCAGGCTCGGGTCTGCACTGAGCGCGGCGAGCTGCTCGGGGTGGGTGAGCAGCGCCCGCACCGCGTTGGCGATGAGGTTCACGGTGGTCTCGTGGCCCGCGAGCAGCAAGAGGTAGGCGAGTCCGCGCAGTTCCGGCAGGGAGAGCCGGTCGCCGTCCTCGGCGCGGGCGGCGATCAGCGCGGACAGCAGGTCGCCGGTGGGCCCGGCGGCCCGCTTGTCCTCGACGAGTTCACCGAGGTAGGCGGCGAGGCTCTCGATCGCCTCCCGCTCGGGTTCCGCGCCGCTGGGCGCGACGATCTCGTTCGACCAGCGACGGAAGGAGTCGCGGTCGGCGGCCGGTACACCGAGGAGTTCGCAGATGACGGTGATGGGCAACGGGAACGCGAGGGCGTCGACGAGATCGGCGCGCCCGGCCGGCTCCACGGCGTCGAGGAGCTCGTCGGTGAGCCGCTGGACACGGGGACGCAGTGACTCGACGCGCCGGCCGGTGAACTCCCCGGCGATCAGCCGGCGTAGCCGTGTGTGGTCGGGCGGGTCGAGGATCAGCAGGTTGGGGCCGATGAGGTCCTCGTCGAGCATGGTCGTCCCGAGCACGGACGGCGACTTGGACAGTCTCGGGTCGTTGAGCGCGGCCCGTGCCTCCTCGTGACCGACGACCAGCCAGACCGTGGCCCCGTCGGGTGTGCGCACATGGTGGACCGGACCGGCCTCGCGCAGTTTCTCGTAGTACGGATAAGGGTTCGCGGTGAAATCCGCGCCGTACTCCCCCAGATCGATGACGGGCATCGTCCGACCCTAGACGTCGTCCTCGCCTTCCGACAGCCCGGCATCGTGCACCAGGAGCGCGATCTGGACACGGTTGTTGAGGCCGAGTCTGGCCAGGATCCGCGAGACGTGCGTCTTCACGGTCGGCACGCTCATGTAAAGGGCTGCGGCGATCTCGGCGTTGGACCGGCCCCGGCCGACGGCCAACGCCACCTCCCTTTCCCGCTGGGCCAGTTCGGCGAGCCGTTCGGCGGCGGCGGTACGGCGGGTCTTCTCGGGCGGGTCCGTGGGGTCCGGCTGTCCGGCGACGTGGGTCATCAACTGACGGGTGACGGCCGGCGAGAGGACGGGGTCGCCCGCGGCGACCCGGCGGACGGCGGCGACGATCTCCGCGGGCGGGGTGTCCTTGAGGACGAAGCCGGCGGCGCCGGCCCGCAGGGCGCGCAGCACCTGTTCGTCGGCGTGGAAGGTGGTGAGGACGACGACCTCGGGGGCGCCGGGGCGGGCGCGGAGCCGTTCGGTGGCGGTGAGCCCGTCGACGTACGGCATCCGGATGTCCATGAGGACGACGTCGGGGGCGAGCCGGTCGACGAGTTCGGGGACCTCTCGGCCGTCGGCGCCCTCGCCGACGATCTCCAGGTCGTCGGCGCCGCCGAGCATGAAGGTGAGGCCCGCGCGGACCAGGGGGTCGTCGTCGACGATGAGCAGCCGGATGGTCATGCGGGCCACGGTAGCCAGGCGTGGAGGGTGAAGCCGCCGTCGGGGTCGGGGCCGTGCTCCAGCCGGCCGCCGGTGAGGGCGGCGCGTTCGGTGAGTCCGATGAGGCCCTGGCCGGAGCCGGGGACGTGGGGCACCGGGCCCGCGGGGGCCGGGTTGTGGATGTCGACGGTGAGGCCCTCGCCGGGCCGGCCGCGCACGGTGACGGCGACGGGGGTGCCGGGGGCGTGCTTGCGGGCGTTGGTGAGGGCCTCCTGTGCGATGCGGTAGACGGTGCGGCCGGTGGCGGCGGGCACCGTGGCCGGGTCGTCGACGGTGGTGTCGAGGACGACCTCCGTACCGGCCTCACGGGACTCGTCGACCAGCGCGCCGAGGGTGGCGAGGGTGGGCTGTGGACGGTCGCCGTCGCCGTTCTCGCCGGGGGCGCGCAGCACGCCGATGATCTCGCGGAGGTCCTGGAGGGCTTCGTGGGCGCTGTCTCGGATGACTCCGGCGGCGCGGGCGATCTGCTCGGGCGGGGCGTCCGGCCGGAACTCCAGGGCTCCGGCGTGGACGCTCAGCAGGGTGAGCCGGTGGGCGAGCACGTCGTGCATCTCACGGGCGATGGCCTCGCGGGCGAGCCGCTGGGCCTGGGCGGCGCGCAGCTCGGCCTCGGCCTCGGCGCGGCGGGCCCGCTCCCTGAGGGCTTCGACGAGCTGGCGCCGGGAGCGGACGAGCATGCCCCAGGCGGTGACGAGGAGGACGAGGACGGCGCCGAGGGCGATGGAGAGCCCGGCGTTGGTGGTGGGGTCGGGGCGGACGAAGACCTGGGCGACGGAAGTGACGACGGCGAGCGCGCCGATCCAGGCGACCTCGCGGAAGGGACGGCGTACGGCGACGCTGAACAGGCTCGCGAGGAGGGCTCCGGCGGCGACCGGGGCCACGACGTTCGCCAGGGCGAGGGCGACGGCGAGCCCGACGGGCCATCGGCGGCGCAGCCAGAGGGCACCGCAGGCGGCGGCACCGGCCAGCTGGTCGAGGAGGGTGACGGTCTCGCTGGTGTACTCCGCGCCGGCGTCGGCGGCGAGGAGGCCGACGAACGCGGCGAGGAGGAACAACGAGGTGTCCACGATCCAGTCGCGGAGGGTACGGCGGGGCCGGGCCGCTCCGGTCCCGCCCGGTTCGACCAGGTGGGAGGGGAGCAGCCACCGCTGCCGGTCCGTACGCGTCATGTCCGCAAATGTACGCAGGCCAGGTGCGGTCCGGCGGTCGTACGGGCCGTCGTGCTACCGGAGTCGCCGAGGTCGATACTTTGGTATCGACCGTCGTAGACGAGCGGCGGACGCGGGCGGTCGGCCCTTCCCTCCATGATCGGATCATGAAGGGTTTTCTTGAGGGTCTCGGGGCCCTGCTGCTGGTGTCCGGTATCGCCGGAGTGATTCGTGAACTGACCGACGGCTGGTTCAGGTTCCTGGGCCTGACCCGGTTCCTCACGGAGAACGTGGGGTTCCTGGAGGGCCGGGAGCTGTTCGCGAACATCGTGATCGCGGTCCTCGGGCTGGTCGTCGCGATCGCCGGGAGCCGAATAGCGAAGGTCTGAGCCGGCGGTTTCCCGGCTGTCAGGCGCTCGCCCGGTCGAGGCGGGTGACCTCGGCGAGGTGCTCGGCCATGCGGTGGGACACGGAGCCGCTGGTGTAGAGGACTCCGCCGATGACGGCCACGGGCACGGACGCGCCGAGAACGGCGAGGAGTTCGGGCCAGTCGCGCTCGTTGACGCAGCGGCTGTCGCTGTTGTGGAGGTTCTCGCTGGTGAACCGGGAGGTGCACTCGCGGCTGTGCTCAGCGGTCTCGTAGGGCGTGAAGAGGAGCACCGCGAGCCAGATCCACATGAGCACGGCCACGGCGAGGAGTCCGAGTCCCCATGCCTGGGTGCGGCGGGCCCGGGCGCGGAAGGCGTTGTCGTACACGAGTGAACTCATGATCGAATAACCTATCCGGCGTCCTTGTCGGCGGCCCGGCGGCCCCAGCCGGTGCCCGCCAGCACGAGGACCGCGCCCGCGAGGCCGAGGACTCCGGGGCGGTCGCCGGCGAGGGTGATGCCCGCGGCGGCGGCCCAGAGCGGTTCCGTCCCGAGGAGGAGGCTGACCCGGGACGGGGAGCTGCGGCGGACCGCCCACATCTGCACGAAGAAGGCGAAGAGCGTGCAGAAGACGGAGAGGAAGAGCAGTCCGGCCCATTCGCGGGGGCCGAAGTCGAGGGCCACCGCCCAGGGCGAGGCGCCGGTGCCGGGGAAGGCCGCGATGACGGCGAAGACGGCGACGGCGGAGCCGAGTTGCACGGTGGTGAGGGAGAGCGAGTCGGCGTCCTGGACCGCCTTGGTCCGGGACATGACCAGGACGTGGACGGTACGGGCGACGGCGGCGAGCAGCATGAGCAGGTCGCCGAGGGAGGGGGCGGTGAACCCGCCGCCCTGGGTGAGGAGGACGACGCCCGTGACGGAGAGCGCGGCGGCGGCGACGAAGGCGCGGGGCGGCCGGGCCCTGGTCACGGCGGCCTCGGCGAGCGGGGTGAGGATCATGGTGAGGCTGATGATCAGGCCCGCGTTGGTGGCGGAGGTGTGGACGACGCCGTAGGTCTCCAGGAGGAAGATCCCGCTGAGGATCAGTCCGAGGGTCGCGGCGCCGCGCCACTGGGTCGCGCTCAGCGCCCGGAGCCTGGCCCAGCCGGCGACGACGAGGACGGGCAGCACCACCGCGAACCGCAGCACGAGGACCGCGATGACGGTGTGGGTGGTGGTGATGCCCTTGGCTGCGAGGTAGCTGGCGCCCCAGACGACGGCGACGAGCAGGACGGGCAGATCGGCGAGCCAGGCGCGGCGCGGGGCGCCGAGGGACACGGGGGCGGCGATCGAAGCCGACATGGGGCCGTTCTCCAACTCTTCCGGCGGGGTGGAGACTTCGACGGCTCGCACTCGGAGCGATCACCGTACCCGGCCGGGCCCGTGGTGGCTACATCTTTCCGTCGGCGTCCGGATCGGCAGCTGCCGTACTCAGTAGCTGCCGTACTCCGGGCGTCCCGTCAGCTCGTACGTGTGGATGGCGACGCCCGAGCCGGTGGTGTGCCCGGCGGTGTGCCGGAAGGCGGTGGGGCGTACGCCGTCGGAGAAGAGGCGGCGGCCGGTGCCGAGCACCACGGGGAAGACGAGCAGGTGCAGGGTGTCGATCAGGTCGTGATCGAGCAGGGTCCGGGCGAGGCCGCCGCTGCCGTGCATCTGGATCTCGCCGTCGAGGCTCTCCTTGAGGTCGGCGACCTCCTTCGCCACGTCGCCGCGCAGGAGGGTGGTCCCGGCCCAGTCGGCGGAGTCGAGGGTGCTGGTGGCGACGTACTTGGGGAGGGCGTTGAGCTTGGAGGCGATGGGATCGGCCGGGTCGTCGTGCTGCGGCCAGTAGCTCGCGAAGATCTCGTACGTGCGACGGCCGAGGAGGAAGGCGGTCGGACGGGTGAAGACCTCGTTCATGAACTGCCCGAAGTCGTCGTCGCCGAACGGCACGGACCAGCCGCCGTGCTCGAATCCGCCGCTGCGGTCCTCGTCGGGGCCGCCGGGGGCCTGGTGGACGCCGTCGAGGGTGAGGAACTGGGTGAGGCTGAGGGTGGCCATGGTGGGTGCCCTTTCTGTTCTCCGGACCATCGTGTCTCACCCGTACTGACCGCACCGCTCGGCGGAAGTCATCGGTGGCCGGGTCGGCGTCCGATAGCCGCCAGCGCCGGGCCGCCCCGCCGACTTTCATTGAACCCGCAACCACTCGGTACGGCTCACGGAGGTTTCGGGATGTCCACGACGAACGGCACGATGAACGGCACGGCGGTCCTGGTGACGGGCGGCAGCAGGGGGATCGGCGCGGCCACGGCCGTACGCCTGGCCCGGGAGGGCGCCGACGTGGCCTTCACCTACGTCCAGGACGAGGCACGGGCCAAGGAGGTCGCCGCGCTGATCGAGGCGACCGGCCGCACGGCTCTGCCCCTGCGGGCGGACGCGGCCGACGCCGGGGACGCGGCGGGCGCGGTGCACTGGGCGGCGGACGCCCTGGGACGGCTCGACGTCCTGGTGAACAACGTCGGCGTCGGGGTCCTCGGCCCCCTGGAGTCGCTGGCCCTCGCGGACGTGGACCGGGTCCTCTCGGTCAATGTCCGGGCCGCCTTCCTCGCCTCGCAGGCGGCGGCCGCGCGGCTGCCGGAGGGCGGGCGGATCGTCACGATCGGCAGCTGCATGGCGCAGCGGGTGCCGGGTCCCGGCGGAGTGCTGTACGCGCTGAGCAAGACGGCGCTGACCGGCCTGACGAAGGGGCTGGCCCGGGAACTCGGCGGGCGCGGCATCACGGCGAACCTCGTCCACCCCGGTCCCGTCGACACCGACATGAACCCGGCGGACGGACCGTACGCGGAGGGGCAGGCGGCGATGACGGCGCTCGGCCGCTTCGGCACCCCGGACGAGGTGGCCGCGATGGTCGCCTTCCTCGCGGGGCCGGAGGGGCGGTACGTGACGGGCGCCGAGTTCTCGGTGGACGGCGGGCACGCGGCGTGACTCTGGGGAGAGGCGTGACACCCGGTGGATAGGGCCCGACGAGTGAGCCGAAGGGGCGCGCCGGGGGAACGGTCCCGAGCGCGCGGAGCCTCCTGAGGGACGAAGGAGGCGAGCACGGTCGGGACCGTGAGCCCGGCTTTGGCGCCCCGGAGGCGAACCGAGCCTCAAAAAGGGGGAGGCGCGAGGGCGCACCGGTGCTGTCGGGTCGGTGCGCCCTCGCGGGCCGGGCGGGGTGTCGTACCCGCCCGGTCCGGGAGGCGGCCGGTCGGCCCCCCGAGTCACGGGGAGCCGGTCGGCCGCTCGGGTCGGGACGGGGCGGTCAGCCGCCCAGTTCCTGGTGGCGGGCGGTCAGCCGCGCCGTGCCGGTCTCCGTGAGGGAGCCGAAGAGGCGGAGGCGGGAGATGCCGCCGTCCGGGTAGATGTCGATCCGGACGCGGGAGCCGACCGCCGGGGTGTCCAGGACGAACCGGTGGTTGGTGTCGGGCTGGAGGCGGGTCCGGGGCAGGATCTCGGTCCACTCCTCGGAGCCCTCGGCGGCGACGGAGAGGGCGGCCCAGCCTGCGCTGTTGCCCTTGAGGTACGCGGTGTCGATCTCGACGGCGCGGATCTCGGACTCGGCGGCCAGCTGGTAGCGGATCCAGTCGTTGCCCTTGTCGCGGCGGCGGCGGGTCTCCCAGCCGTCGTCCATCTTGCGGGAGCGGCCCGGCTGGATGGTGTTGGTGGCCGGGGAGTAGAAGCGGTCGGAGGCGTCCTCGACCTGGCCGCCGTTCTCCAGGGCCGCGAGGTCGAAGGTGCCGAGGACGGCGAGCCACGCCGGGTCCGGGGCGATCTCGCCGTACACGCGGAGGCGGGCGATGCCGCCGTCGGGGTGCTGGTTGACGCGCAGGTGGGTGAAGCGCTGTTCGACGTCGACGGCGAAGCCGTTGGCGGCGTGGCCGCCGACGGCGGTGCGCGGGACGAGCGTCGTCCACTTCACGCCGTCGGCGAGGAGTTCCTCGGGCGAGGGCGAGCCGGCGACGGAGGTGGCCTCGACGGAGACGGCCTGCGGGTAGTTGCCGCGGAAGTGGGCCGTGTCGAGGACGATGCCGCGGACGACACCGGGCGCGCCGAGGCGTACGAGGGCCCAGTCGTGGTCGTCCTCGGTGGGGTGCGGCTGCTGGGCGGAGATGCCGCGGCGGCGGCGGGTCTCCCAGCCGTCCATGATCTTGCCCTTGTGGCCGAAGTGCTCGGGGTCGAACTCGGCGGCCTCGGGCTTGAGCAGGTTCTCGCGCTCCGCGAAGAACTCGTCGTTGGCCGCGATGACCCCGGCGCCGAGGCGGCGGTCGGCGAGGTCCGCGTACCGGGTGAAGGGGAAGTCGGCCGTGCGGTAGTCGGCGTACGGGTCGCCGCCGCCGTAGGGGCTGGCGTCGCCGGTGAAGGAGGGTATGCCGGTGCTCACGGGTCAGTTGTTCCTTTCGAGGAGGCGGCCGGTCGGCTCGGCGAGGGTGCCGCGGTCGACGATGCGCTCTCCGCGCAGCCAGGTGGAGGTGACGACGCCGCTGAGGGTCTTGCCCGCGTAGGCGGTGATGCGGTTGCGGTGCTGGAGCTCGGCCGGGTCCACGGTGAAGGTGGCGTCCGGGGCGAGGACGGCGAAGTCGGCGTCGCGGCCGGCCTCGATGGCGCCCTTGTGGGTGAGTCCGGCGAGCCGGGCCGGGCCCTCGGACATCCAGCGGACGACGTCCTCCAGGGTGTGGCCGCGGCGGCGGGCCTCGGTCCAGATGGCGGGCAGGCCGAGCTGGAGGGAGGAGATGCCGCCCCAGGCGGACGCGAAGTCGGGCGTCTTGAGGTCGGCGGTGGACGGCGAGTGGTCGGACACGATGCAGTCGATCGTGCCGTCGGCGAGCCCCTGCCACAGGGCGTCCTGGTTGGCGGCCTCCCGGATGGGCGGGCAGCACTTGAACTCGGTGGCGCCGTCCGGGATCTCCTCGGCGGTGAGCGTGAGGAAGTGCGGGCAGGACTCGACGGTGATCTTGACGCCCTCGGCCTTGGCGGCGGCGATGAGCGGCAGCGCGTCGGAGGAGGAGAGGTGCAGGACGTGGACGCGGGCGTTCAGCCGGCGGGCCTGGTTGACCAGGTTCTCGATCGCCGTGTTCTCGGCGTCCCGGGGCCGGGAGGCGAGGAAGTCGGCGTACGCGCCGCCGGAGCGCTGGGGTGCGGCGGCGAGGTGGTGGGGGTCCTCGGCGTGCACGATCATCAGCCCGTCGAAGCCGGAGATCTCGGCGAGCGAGGTCGCGAGGCGTTCCTGGTCGAGTTCGGGGAACTCGTCGACGCCGGAGGGCGAGAGGAAGCACTTGAAGCCGAAGACGCCGGCGTCGTGGAGCGGCCGGAGGTCCTTGACGTTGTCGGGCAGGGCGCCGCCCCAGAAGCCGACGTCGATGTGCGCCTTGCTGCGGGCGACCTCCTGCTTGACGCGCAGGTTCTCCACGGTGGTGGTCGGGGGCAGCGAGTTGAGCGGCATGTCGAGGAGGGTCGTGATGCCGCCGGCGGCGGCCGCGCGGGTGGCGGTCCAGAAGCCCTCCCACTCGGTGCGGCCGGGGTCGTTCACGTGCACGTGGGTGTCGACGAGGCCGGGCAGGACGACGTCGTCGCCGACGTCCTCGAGCCGGGCGCCGTCGGGGACCTCGGCGTCGTACGGCAGCACGGCCGCGATCGTCCCTCCGGAGACGGCGATCGACGCCGGACGCGTCCCCTCGGGGGTGATGACACGCGTCGAGCGCAGGACCAGGTTGACGTCCACCCGTACCCCTCTCTTCAAGTGACTCGCAGAGCGAACTGAGAAATTCAACGAACTGTTGAAAAGGAGTCTTCACTTCCGGGCGACATGTCGTCAAGGGCACACTTCCAGCATCGGCCGCCACCGAACCCGTCTTGGATGTTTCCACAAAGTGGAAAGATAATTCCGTACAGTAGAACGTAGCTCCGCACATGCGGGGCGGACCCGGCTCCCGCCGGACCCGCGCCGACACCGGACAAACACCCCCTGACCGGCGCGTACGCCGGGGCCGGGGCCGGGTGCCCCGGCCGGTGGCCCGGTAGGCTGCTGCCTTGCCCGCCTGCCTCGAAAGGACCGTTGACGTGCCGACGTCCAGCGCCAGCACCACCGACGCCGCCAAACCCGCCGCGAGCGGAGGCGTCCAGTCCCTTGAGCGTGCCTTCGACCTCCTGGAGCGGATGGCCGACGCCGGGGGCGAGGTCGGGCTGAGCGAACTCTCCGCCAGCAGCGGACTCCCGCTCCCCACCATCCACCGTCTGATGCGCACCCTGGTCGCCTGCGGCTACGTGCGCCAGCAGCCCAACCGGCGGTACGCGCTCGGCCCCCGGCTCATCCGGCTCGGCGAATCCGCCTCCCGCCTCCTCGGCACCTGGGCCCGCCCGTACCTGGCGCGGCTCGTCGAGGAGACCGGCGAGACCGCGAACATGGCGCTGCTCGACGGCGACGAGATCGTGTACGTGGCGCAGGTGCCGTCCAAGCACTCGATGCGCATGTTCACCGAGGTCGGCCGACGGGTGCTGCCGCACTCGACCGGTGTCGGCAAGGCGCTCCTCGCGCACACCCCGGCGGAGGAGGTACGCGCACTGCTCGCCCGTACCGGCATGCCGGCCGCGACCGAGAAGACGATCACCACGCCGGACGGCTTCCTCGACGCGCTCGTCGCCGTCCGCGAGACGGGGTACGCGGTCGACGACAACGAGCAGGAGATAGGAGTCCGCTGCCTCGCGGTGCCGGTGCCCGACTCCCCCACCGCCGCGGCGATCTCGATCTCCGGCCCGGCGGGCCGCGTGACCGAGGCGGCCACTGAGAAGATCGTCCCGATCCTCCAGCAGGTGGCCCGCGAACTGTCGGCGGCACTGGCGAACACGGCGGGGAACGGGAACGGGCAGGGCTGAGCACGGCCTGATACAGGCCCTGAACTCGTCGCCATGGGTGCGGACGTCGACGGGGTGATCGAGATACGCGAGCGCGGTGGCCGCTGGGGCATCGCGCTCGGCCTGCCGGACTGTGCGCTCGGGCGCGACCGGCACGCCTGGGACGGCCTCTTCGGCTTCGGCGGCCGCCTCGGCGTGGACCGGGCCCTGTTCGACCGGCGGGGGTGCCCGGACGACGTGTCCGACCCGGTCCCGAGCACGTACGACGAGCTCCACCACTGCCACGCGTACGCCACGTGGGCCGGGGCCGCGGCCGTCGACCGGGACGTGCCGCTCGGCGACGGCCCCGACGGGAACCGCATCGGCGTATGGCGGCCGGGCCCGGACGGCGAACTCACCCTGGACGACGTGCCCTGGACACCGATCGAGGTCCTCGACGCGTCGGAGGAGATCTTCGGCGAGGACCTGATGCCACCGGAGTGGCCACCGGGCGCCGAGGTCCCCTGGAACGGTGCCGTGTACCGCCCCGTGACCCTGACGGCCCGCCTGTTCGCCCCACCTGACGGCAGCGGTTGGGGTCCGGTATGGACGGCGATGCGCGAGCTGGCGGCCGTCCACGGGGACGAGAACGTCCGTCTGGTGGTCTGGTTCGGCTGACCTCAGGCCCGTACCGGCTCCGCCGTAAGCCTCCCGTCCTGGACCGTCACCGTGCGGTCGGTGCGGGCGACGTGCGTGCGGTCGTGGGTGACCAGGACCGTCGCCGTGCCCCGCTCGGTCGTCAGCGTGGCGAGGAGATCCATGACCGCCGCACCCCGCTCGTGGTCCAGCGCGCTGGTCGGCTCGTCGACCAGGAGCACGGACGGCTCGTTCATCAGGGCCCGCGCGATGTTCACCCGCTGCCGCTGACCGCCCGAGAGCTGGTGCGGCCTGCGGTGGGCCTGGTCCGCGAGGCCCACCGCGCCGAGGAGTTCCAGGGCCCGCCCCCGTACCGCCCTCGGCGAACGCCCGGACAGACGGGCCATCACCTGGAGCTGCTCGGCCGCGCTCAGCGAGGGCAGCAGATTGGGCTGCTGGAAGACGATCCCGATGTGCTCGCGGCGCAGCCGCGCCTTGCCGGCCGGGGTGAGCGCCTTCGTGTCCGTACCGGCGACGACGACCCGCCCCCGGTCCGGGGTCACCAGGGTGGCGGCGACCGCGAGCAGGCTGGACTTGCCGGAGCCCGAGGGGCCGACGACCGCCGTGAGCGCACCGGCGGGGACGGTGAGGGAGACGTCGTCGAGGGCGGTGAGGCGGCCGTCCCCGTCGGGGTAGGTGAGGGTGACGGCGTCGAGGACGAGACTCATGGGGTGCTCCTGGAAGGGGTGGCGGGGCTCATCGGGCGCTCCCGAGGGCGGTGAGCGGGTCGACGGCGGTGATCCGCCGGATGGAGAGCGCCGCACCGAGCACACCGAGGACGATGATCACGGCGGCCGGCCCGAGGACGGTCAGCGGCTCCAGGACGAACGGCACGTTCCGGCCGCTGACCACGGCCCCGATGCCGACGGCGAGCGCGGTACCGAGCAGGGTGCCCGCGCCGAGCACGAGGACGGCCTGCCCGAGGGCGTCCCCGAGGAGGTACGGGGTGGAGGCGCCGAGCGCCTTGAGGACGGCGACGTCACCGCTGCGCTGGATGGTCCAGACGGTGAAGAAGGCCCCTATGACGAGCGCGGAGATGGCGAAGAGGAAACCGCGCATGAGCTGGAGCGAGCCGTTCTCCGCCTGGTAGGACCCTATGGCGGTGAGGGCCCCTTCGGCGGTCCGCGCCTCGGTGCCGACGGCCCTGTCACCGGCCGCCCAGTCGGCCCCGCCGTCCCCGCGCAGCGCGATGACGGTGGCCTGCTCCCCCGCGGTCGTGCCGTTGTGGCCGAGCCGCTGCCAGTCGTCGAGGGAGATCCACACCACCGGGGTGTGGCTGTACGAGGCGTCGCCGGCGACCGCCGCGACGGTGAGCTCCAGGGGGCCGATACGGACGGCGTCACCGGTGGCGACGTCCAGCTCCCCGGCCGCCGACCCGGAGAGGACGGCCCTCCCCGCGCCGGGGGCCACGGGCGCGAGCCCGGCCTCCGGCTCCGTACCGAAGGCCGACACGGCGGCGGTACGGTCCCCGGCGGCGGCGTTGAGGGTACGGATGCCGAGCGGCGCCGCGGCCGTCACCCCGGGCCGCTCCGACCAGCGGCGCCACTGCTCCTCCGTCACCGCCGAGTTGGTGAAGGAGACCGACTGCCCCGACGGCGGCGCCGCGAAGGCCAGCCGGTCGGCGGGCAGCCCGGTGATCGCGGAGACGTTCTCCCGCGCGAGCCCGGCGGTCAGCCCTGACAGCAACCCCACGAGCAGGGTGATCAGCACGATCACGGTGCCCATGAGGGCGAATCGCCCCTTGGCGAATCTGAGGTCTCTCCATGCCACGAACATGCTGACCAGAGTGGTCGGCGGGACGCCGCGTCGGCATCGCGCCACGGATGGCCCCGCCGTCAAACTTTCGGTTGAGTCCGGATCGCCGCCCGGTGTCTACGCTGGAGAGACCATGGATCCCCGCTCCTCCCCCCACCCCGCCCTGCGCTCCTCCCCCCACCCCGCCCTGCGCTCCTCCCCCCATCCCACCCGGCGTTCCCTCACCCCCGCCCTGCGCGCGCTGCGCCTCTGTCTGCACCTGCTGATGGCGGGCCTGCTCGCCCTCGCCGCGGTGCGGGCGGACTCGGTCGCGGGGACGGCGCTCGCGGTGCTGACGGGCGCGGTGTACGCGGCCGGTTCGTACCTGCCGTCGGTACGGGCCTCGCAGCGGGCGGCCGCCGTGTGGCTGGGGGCCCTGGGCGCGTCCTGGCTGGCGCTGCTCTGGCTGACGCCGGAGGCGCTCTGGGTGGCCTTCCCGCTCTACTTCCTCCAGCTGCACCTGCTCCCCGCGCGCTGGTCGCTGCCGGTGGTGACGCTGACGGCGGGCGCGGCGATCCTCTCGTACGTGGGGCACGGCGCGACGCTCAACCCGGGGGTCTTCATCGGGCCGCTGCTCGGCGCGGCGGTCGCGGTGGCGACGGTCCTCGGCTACCAGGCCCTCTACCGGGAGAGCGAACGGCGGCGCCGGCTCATCGAGGAGCTGCTCGCGACGCGCGCGGAGCTGGCGGCGGCGGAGCGGCACGCGGGGACGCTCGCCGAGCGGGAGCGGCTCGCCCGGGAGATCCACGACACGCTTGCGCAGGGCCTGTCCTCGATCCAGCTGCTGCTGCGGGCGGCCGAGCGGGCCCTGCCGCCGGGCTCCCCGGCCGCCGGCCACATCGACCGGGCGCGCCGGGCGGCGCAGGACAACCTGGCGGAGGCGAGGCGCTTCGTCCGCGCGCTGTCCCCGCCGGACCTGGAGCACGGCTCCCTGGCGGCGGCGCTTGAACGACTGTGCGAACCGGGACGGGGGGCGGATCCGCACGAACCGGGTCCGTACGAACCGGGTCCGTGCGAGCAGGGTCCGTGCGAGCAGGGGTCGCACGAGCAGGGACCGTACGGACCGGGAGCCGGTGCGCATCCGGGTCCGGGTCCGAGTCCGCACCCGCCGGAGGCCGGGCCGCGGGTCCGGTTCTCGGTGAGCGGTACGCCGGTCGAGCTGCCGACCCCGTACGAGGTGGCGCTGCTGCGGATCGCGCAGTCGGCGCTCGCGAACACGGTCAGGCACGCGGCGGCCTCACGGGCGGAGATCACCCTGTCGTTCATGGACGCCTCGGTCACCCTGGACGTGGTCGACGACGGCGCGGGCTTTGAGCCCGTCTCCGTACGCCGTCCCTCGTCCGACGGCGGTTTCGGGCTTCCGGCGATGCGCTCCCGGGCGGAGTCGCTGGGCGGCACGTTCACCGTGGAGTCCGCGCCCGGCCAGGGCACGGCGGTCGCCGTGTCCCTCCCTCTCCCCGCTGGAGTCCGACCATGACCATCCGTCTCCTCCTCGCCGACGACCATCCGGTGGTACGGGCGGGCCTGCGCGCGGTCCTCGACACGGAGCCGGACTTCGCCGTCGCCGGGGAGGCGGCCACCGCCGAGCGCGCGGTGGAGCTGGCCGCCGCCGGAGGTGTGGACGTGGTCCTGATGGACCTGCAGTTCGGCTCCGGGATGCACGGGTCGGAGGCGACGGCGGCGATCACGGCGGCGCCCGGCGGGCCGAAGGTGCTGGTCCTGACGACGTACGACACGGACGCGGACATCCTCGCGGCGGTGGAGGCGGGTGCCTCCGGCTACCTCCTGAAGGACGCGCCGCCGGAGGAGCTGGCGGCGGCGGTCCGGACGGCGGCGGCCGGGCAGTCGGCCCTGGCCCCGGCGGTGGCGCACCGGCTGATGGACCGGATGCGGACGCCGGCGGAGGCGCTGACGAAGCGCGAGCTCGAAGTGCTCCAGCTGGTCGGCGAGGGCCTGTCGAACCTGCAGATCAGCAAGGCGCTGTTCCTGAGCCAGGCGACGGTGAAGTCGCACCTTGTACACGTCTTCGCGAAGCTGGGCGTGGACTCGCGGACGGCGGCGGTGGCGACGGCGACGGCACGTCGGCTGATCAGACGGTAGCTCCGGGGCCCGCCGAGTCAGACGGTGGCTCCGGGGTCCTGGGCGGGCGGGGGCCCGAAGAGCTCGACGGCGTGACGGACCCCTGCCAGCCCCTCGGCGAGCGCGCTGACGGATCCGACGCAGCCCGCGACGATCAGCAGGGAGCGGCGCAGCCGCCGTACCTCGGGGGCGCCGCTGAGCGCCATCGCGTCCAGGGCGGCGAGCTCGCCCTCGGCGATGCCGCGATCGGCGAACTCCACCCGATGCGCGGCCAGTTCGCGCCTCAGCCGGGACACGGCGGACCGCAGTTCGGCCACCCTGGGGTCCACGCCCTCGCCGGTCACTCGCCTCTGCCCCACGCTTCGCAACACGGTTCTCCCCCTCGCACGACACTGTGCGCAGAACGCCGTACCCCGAACAGACCGACCACACCACACACGCCGCACACACCGAGCCGACCCGCCGGACGATGGTCGGGGCGCCGCGAGTCGCGGGCCAGTTAACTCCTTCGCCACCCCGGCGCGCCACCCCTGACGGTCGGAATTCAGGCGACCGTGTGATTCCGCCCGATGCGGTATGCACTCTCCATGACAACAGCGAATGATCGAACCCCCGTCGTCGCCGGTCTCCTCCTCGCCGCCGGGGGCGGGCGGCGGCTCGGGGGGCGGCCCAAGGCGCTGCTCTCCCATCGGGGGCGGCCGCTGGTGGAGCACGCGGTGGGAGTGCTCCGGGTGGCCGGGTGCGAGGTGGTGCACGTGGTGCTCGGGGCGTCCGCCGGTGCCGTGCGGGAGCGGGCGGAGCTGGCCGGTTGTGTGCTGGTGGACAACCCGGACTGGGCGGAGGGGATGGGGTCCTCGCTGCGGGCCGGCCTCGCCTCGCTGGCCGCCGATCCGCGGGAGGTGGACGCCGCGCTCGTACTCCTGGTGGACCAGCCGGGGATCGGGGCGGAGGCGGTGGCCCGGGTCCGGGCGGCGTACGGCTCGCGGGACTCGCTCGCGGCGGCCGCGTACAACGGGGAGCGCGGCCATCCGGTGCTGTTCGGGGCGGGGCACTGGGCGGGCATCGCCGAGGCGGCGGTGGGTGACCGGGGCGCGCGGGACTATCTGGCGGCGCACCGGGATGCGATCACTCCGGTGGACTGTTCGGATGTGGCCGAGCCGTACGACATCGACACGGAGGCGGACCTGTCCCACTTGGAGTGATCGGAGCGAGGGTGAGGAATGAGGAGTGAGCGGGGTGTGCACGGCCTGGCACTGAGCGCCATGGTCTGTCGATCCTGAGAATCTCGACATCAACAAACCATTGAACTTCCACCATGAGGAAACTAGTATCCACTGTTCAGAAGCGCCTGCTCGTTCAGAAGGCGTTCGCGGCCGTATCTCGGCGCCTGCGGCACTCCGTGCCGTCCCGCGACGCCCGGCGGCCGCCTGGCACCGCCCGTGAAGTCCGCTGAAGGAAGTGACAGTTCATGTCCGCACCAGCGCCGTCCCCCCTGGCCGTCGTCGATGCCGAGCCCCTGCCGCGTCAGGAAGAGGTGCTCACCGAGGCCGCCCTGGCCTTCGTCGCCGAACTGCACCGGCGGTTCACCCCGCGCAGGGACGAGCTCCTCGCCCGCCGGGCGGAGCGCCGCGCCGAGATCGCCCGCACGTCCAGCCTGGACTTCCTGCCGGAGACCGCCGCGATCCGCGCCGACGACTCCTGGAAGGTCGCGCCGGCCCCGGCGGCCCTGAACGACCGCCGTGTCGAGATCACCGGCCCGACCGACCGCAAGATGACGATCAACGCGCTCAACTCCGGCGCGAAGGTCTGGCTCGCCGACTTCGAGGACGCCTCGGCGCCGACCTGGGAGAACGTCGTCCTGGGCCAGGTCAACCTGATCGACGCGTACACCCGGAACATCGACTTCACCGACCCGCGCTCGGGCAAGTCGTACGCCCTCAAGCCCGCCGGGGAGCTCGCCACGGTCGTCATGCGGCCGCGCGGCTGGCACCTGGAGGAGCGTCACCTCACCTTCGAGGGACGCCCGGTGCCGGGCGCGCTCGTCGACTTCGGCCTGTACTTCTTCCACAACGCGCAGCGGCTCATCGACCTCGGCAAGGGCCCGTACTTCTACCTGCCGAAGACGGAGTCGCACCTGGAGGCCCGCCTCTGGAACGACATCTTCGTCTTCGCCCAGGACTACGTGGGCATCCCGCAGGGCACCGTCCGCGCCACCGTCCTCATCGAGACCATCACGGCCGCGTACGAGATGGAGGAGATCCTCTACGAACTCCGCGACCACGCCGCCGGGTTGAACGCGGGCCGCTGGGACTACCTCTTCTCCATCGTCAAGAACTTCCGTGACGGCGGCGCCAAGTTCGTCCTGCCGGACCGCAACGCGGTCACGATGACGGCCCCGTTCATGCGCGCGTACACCGAACTCCTCGTGCGCACCTGCCACAAGCGCGGCGCGCACGCGATCGGCGGCATGGCGGCGTTCATCCCGTCCCGCAGGGACGCCGAGGTCAACAAGGTGGCCTTCGAGAAGGTCAAGGCCGACAAGGACCGGGAGGCCGGCGACGGCTTCGACGGCTCCTGGGTCGCCCACCCCGACCTGGTGCCGATCGCGATGGCCTCCTTCGACGCCGTCCTCGGCGAGAAGCCGAACCAGAAGGACCGTCTCCGCGAGGACGTCTCCGTCGCGGCCGGCGACCTGATCGCCATCGACTCGCTGGACGCGAAGCCCACGTACGACGGCCTGGTCAGCGCCGTGCAGGTCGGCATCCGCTACATCGAGGCGTGGCTGCGCGGCCTGGGCGCCGTCGCCATCTTCAACCTGATGGAGGACGCGGCCACCGCCGAGATCTCGCGCTCGCAGATCTGGCAGTGGATCAACGCCGGTGTCGTGTTCGAGAACGGCGAGACGGCCACTCCGGAGCTGGCCCGCAAGGTCGCCGCCGAGGAGCTGGCCGCGATCCGCGCCGAGATCGGCGAGGAGGCCTTCGCGGCCGGCAAGTGGCAGCAGGCGCACGACCTGCTGCTCCACGTCTCCCTCGACGCGGACTACGCGGACTTCCTGACGCTGCCCGCGTACGAGCAGCTGGTCGGCTGACCGCACGGGAACACAGGACCCGCTGACCGGCTGCCCGCACAGCTGCCGTACAGCCTTTCCGATCAGGGCCCCGCCCCCGGTGTCGCACAGCACCGGAGGCGGGGCCCTGTCGCGTCCCCTGTGCCGTCTTCCCTGTGCTCTCTTCCCTGTGCTCTCTTCCCTGTGCCGTCTTCCCTGTGTCGGCACAGGGGACGTGACGGAACCGAGATATGCAGCTACCTAGCGGTAACAAGCCGCGACGTGCGAGATTCCGCCATGCCACCGGCCGGCGGCCGTCCCCCACGTCACTGCGCACCGCATACCGCAGGAGCACAGCCATGCCTTCGACCCCCCACCGCGCGCTGCGCGCATTCCTGGCACTGTGTACCGCCGCCGGGCTCGCCTCCGTCGCCGCCCCCACAGCCACCGCCTCCCCGGGCACCGGGCCCACCGCCGTCGTCGCCATGGGCGACAGCTACATCTCCGGCGAGGCCGGCCGCTGGCTCGGCAACAGCCTCACCAACTCCGGCAGCCGCAACGGCACCGACCGCGCCTGGACGGGCAGCGGTTACGACCCCTCCCGGGTGTACGGCGCCACCGCGGGCGGCTGTCACCGCTCGGACACCGCAGAGGTGAAGAGCGCCGGAGCGATCGCGAGCTCCCTCGTCAACCTCGCCTGCTCCGGGGCGACGACGAAGAACGTCTTCCGCGCCTCCCAGGGCGGCGTGGCCTACAAGGGCGAGGCCCCGCAGGCCGACCAGCTGGCGGCCGTGGCCGCCTCGCACGACGTGAAGCTGATCGCGCTCTCCGTCGGCGGCAACGACCTCGGGTTCGCCGACATCATCACCACCTGCGCGACCGACTACATCGTCTGGTACTCGTACTGCCACGACGACCAGCAGGCCGAGGTCGACGCGAAGATCGACGGGGTCATGGCAAACGTCGGCCGCTCGGTCGACGAGATCCGGGCCGTCATGACGGCCGCCGGTTACGGCTCGTCCGACTACCGGATCGTCCTTCAGTCGTACCCGTCCCCCATCCCCCGCGCCGCCGACAACCGCTACTCCGAGAGCGGCTGGGCCCGTACGAACACCGGCGGCTGCCCCTTCTGGGACCTCGACTCCAACTGGGCCCGCGACTCCCTCGTCCCTCAGATCGCCAACCGTCTCAAGGGCGTCGCGGCGGCCAAGGGCGTGCAGTTCATGGACCTGCGCGACGCGCTCCAGGGGCGCGAGGTCTGCGCCAAGGCGAGCAAGCAGGTGACCTCGACCGTGCCCGCTTCGGGGGCGACGAGCGAGTGGGCGCGCTGGATCGACAGCCAGAGCACCCAGGGCCTCGTCCAGGAGTCCGTGCACCCCAACGCCTACGGCCAGCAGGCCCTCGGCCGCTGCCTGGCCCTGATCAACGCCCGCCCCACCGGCAACCACAGCTGCCGCAACACGGCGGGGTCCGGACCGTCGGGGATGTACCTCATCACAGGATGAGGTCCACGGCATGAGGCTCACTGCGCGGTGAGACCGAGCGGGCCGAGGACCCGCTCCGTCTCGTGGCGGTCCGCCGCCTCCATCGCCCGCACCAGGGCGGCGGACCCGCCCGGCCAGGCGGCGGCCGCCGTGTCGAAGGCGGTACGGCGGGCCTCCAGGGGGCCCTTCTTGGCGGGCAGCGCGTCGAGGACGTACAGCGCCCGTGCCGAGGTGCCCACCTGGACCAGGTCGGACGGTTCACCCCGCAGACGCAGGGCCTGATGGGCGTACGCGCCGATCACCGGGTCCCGGAGCGCGCCGCGCAGGGCGTCGGGCGGGGCGGTGTCGAGGGCGGCGAAGAGCCCCCGGACGGCGGCCGCGTCGGAGGTGCCGGCGTGGACGGTGCCGAGGGCGGCGAGCAGCTCGGACCAGGCGTCGGCGGTGTCCCCGCGCGCGTGGAGCCAGTCGGCGAGCACGCGCGTGGCGACGCAGCCGGCCCAGCCCGCCGCGGCGGCGACGAGGTCGGGCGCCGCCCACTCCCTGACCTCGGCGGCGCGGGGCGCGGCGACCCCGCGCACCCGGAGCAGGTACCGCACGGTGTCCGCGCCGCGCGGGGTGAGGCCGAAGGCGTCGCCGGCGCGGAAGACGAGCCCGGTGGCGGCGAGCCGGTCGAGGACCGCGGCCAGATCGCGGGCCGGCCCGTCGAGACCCGCCCGGTCGGCCTCGGTGAGACCGGTCGTGCCGAGGAGCCGGACGAGTTCGGGCAGGGGCGGCAGCTCGTACCCGTCGGACGCCTCGGCCGGTACCGGTACGGGCAGGTCCTCCAGGTCCGGATCGACGGACCAGTCCTCGTACTCGGCGGCCTTGCGGGCGATCGACTCGGCCGAGCAGCCGCGCCGGTAGACCACGTACAGGAGGTGGGGAGCCTCTCCTCCGTACGGTTCGAACTCCTCCTCCGCCAGTTCCTCGACGGCGGCGATGAGGGTGTCCGCCTCCTCCTCGACGGGCCCGGCGTCGATCGCGGGCGGCGGGGGCGCGGGGACGGCGGCGTCCCCGTAGTGGTCGAGATGCTCGTCGAGCAGGGCGTCGGCGAGCACGAGGTGGGGAAAGGCGTCGGGTCCGGGCGCGAAGCGCGCGTACGGTCCGGCGAGCTGCTCGGCGAGACCGGCGGCGGTCCACCGGTCCTGGAGCGCGGCGGCCACCTGCCCGATGCCGGTGGCGACGGCGTGGTCGGTGAGCAGCGGCCCGACGGGAGGCGGCTCCTCCGCGTCCCGTACGTACGCGCGGGTGAGGGCCTCGGCGAGGAGGACGTCGGCGAGGGCCGTACGCCCCATCAGGTCGGCCCGGTGCACACCGTCGGGGAGCGGCGCCCCGTCGAGGGCGGCGAGCCGGCGCCGTACGTCCTCGGGATCGGCGAGGTCCGCGCCGCAGGACCGGAGCAGCGAGGCGTACCAGCGGTGCCAGGTGAGGTTCCCGGGGTCGGTCATGGCCCGCTCGAAGTCGGGCCCGGCCTCCGCCACGACGTCGGCGACCCGTTCGCGCAGCTCCCCGTCGAACCGCCCGGCGAGTTCCCCGAGCACGGCCGGGTAGACCTCGAGGTCCCCGGGTGCCGCGTACACGAACGTGGGCAGGTCCTCGACGAGCAGATGCCGGACGAGCGAGGGCGTCGGTTCGGGCACTCCGCTCCCCCGGTCGGCTCCGCGCAGGGCGAGCAGCCCCAGGACCGCCTCGGCGGCGCGGACGAACACGGGATCGCGGCGCTCGGGCGCTCCGTCGAGGAAGCTGTCGAGCCCGGTGTTGGTCAGAACGGTCTCGGCCACGCTTCCCAGGGTAGTTCGGCGGGGACGAATCGGGCGTACGGCGCAGGCGGGGCGCGGCTCGGAATCACCGGGGTCTCCGCGGGACGCGGACGCCCGGGCCATGTGCCGGACGCGGCCCGCGCGCCCGCGCCGTCAGCGCGCCCGCGCGCCCGTGAGCCCGCGTCGTCAGCGCACGGCCACCGTCCGGGGGGCCGAGAAGTCGCCCCAGGTGCCGTCCGGGAGTCGGGCGCGGAGGGTGACGGTGCAGCGGGTGCCCGGGGGGTCCTGGACGGGGAAGGTGTAGGTGGCGCGGCCGGGGGGCGGGGTGGTGCCCCAGACGATGGTGGTGGCGAAGCGGCCGTCGAGGTGGAGTTCGTGGTGGGTGACCGGGGCGCCGGTGGCCGGCGGGGTCCAGGTGACGGTGATCGCGCCCCTGGCCGCGGTCACGGCGAGGCCCGTGGGGGCGGTGTTCGGGGGTGCTCCCGGGGACGGGGCCGTGGTGAGGTCGGCGGGGGCGCTGTCCGGGGAGGAGTTCTCGGCGGCGTCGCGGGCGCGGACGGTGAACGCGTAGGCGGTGCCGGGGCGGAGATCGGTGACGCGGGCGACGGTGGTGGTGCCGGGCACGGTGTGGATACGGGTGTCGGCCTGGTAGACGTCGTACGCGGTGACCCGGGTGTCGTCCCTGGCCGGGGACCAGCGGAGGGTGGCGGCGCGGCTGCCGTCGGGCGTGGCGCGGAGGGCGGCCGGCGCGGTCGGGGGCGTGCGGTCCTCCGCGGCGGCGCGGAGGGTGGTGGCGGTGACGGTGGTGCTCGGGGGTGAGGTGTTGCCGGCGGCGTCGCGGGCGCGGACCGTGAAGCGGTGGAGGGTGGCGGGGGCGAGTCCGACGACGTCGGTCATGAGGGTGGTGGCGGGGAGGTCCCTGATCCTGCGGCCCTCGCTGTAGACGGTGTAGCCGGTGACGGCGCGGTCGTCGGTGGACGCGTTCCACATGACGTGGACGGTGCTCGCGCTGCCGGCGGTCGCGGTGACCCCGGTGGGCGCGGTGGGGGCGCGGGTGTCCTCGGGCGGGGGTGCGGCGGCGCCCGCGCACCCGGTGAGGGTGAGGGCGACGGCGACTACGAGCGGGGTCAACAGGCTTGCGGCGAGCGGGCGTTGCACGGGCCGGCCTCCGTCCGTCGAAAAGGTCCAGACCTATATCGCACAGCCGGGCGGGGCACGGCAAGGGGGCGTTGTCAGTGGCGTGCGCTTCACTGAGAACATCACTCTCCGTAGTCGAATCTGGGGGAATCATGACGGACCGTACGACCTATGTGACCTTCGCCGGAGTGCGCCGCCGGGGCTGGACCGACACGATGGTGCGGGACCTGCTCGGCACGCCCGACGTCCAGGGCCGCGACCCGCGCCGCTGGTCCCTGGCGCCGCTGCGGCTCTATCTCCTGGCCCGGGTCGAGACGGTGGAGCGGACACCGGAGTTCGCCGAGACCTCGGCACTCGCCCCGGCCCGCTCATCGGCCGCCGCGGCCTACGCCGAGCGGCGCAGGGCCGCCGTCCTGGCCGCGATCCGCGCGGAGCCGATCGAGGTGCCCCGGCTGCCCGCGCCCGAACTGGAGCGGCGGGCCGTCCGCCACCGACAGCTCCTCGGGGCACGGAGCCCCGGAAGCCCGCGGGTGGGGGCCTCGGAGAGGGCCGGGACGGGGGCCGGGGCGGGGCGTGGGACGCCCGTCGCGCTCGTGGCGCCTGCCGAGGCGCCCGCCGGAGCGCTCGTGCGGTGGCAGGTGACGTATCTGCGGTACGCCCTCTCGCGGTACGAGGTGCTGCTCGACGGCCTGTACGGGGAGACCGGGCGCGGCAAGGCCGAGCGGCTGCTGCGGCGGCGGCTGTACGAGGCGATCGGAGCCGTGTACCCGGCGCTGGCCGGCGAGTGCCGTCGCCGGATCGCGGTGGAGCGGTGAACCGTCACGCGGGCGGGCTCCGTGACGGTCATCCGGACAGCAGGCGCACGATCGCCCGGCAGGCCGCCGGGATCGGGGCGACGATCCCGACCGCGCAACGGATCCGGAGCTCCTCCGCCGCCTCGCCCAGTGGGCCGCCGCCGATGACGACCGCCCGGGCGCCGTCGCGCTCCGCACAGGCGCGGACCGCGTCCTCCAGTCGGTCGAGGAGCAGCGCGGGGTCGGCGGAGAGCCGTTCGGGTTCCCCCCTGGTGAGGCGGAGGCCCGTGTACCCGCCGGCGAGGCCGAGGGCCGTCACGCGCGCGTCGATGGCCTCGGCCAGGAGCGGTGTCGTGGTGGCGACGCCGAAGGGGGTCCCGTCGGCGGCCGCTTCCCTGAGGGCCGCCTCGCCGATGCCCACGACGGGGACACCGGCCGCCGCGCGGAGCGCTTCGACGCCCGGGTCGCCGAAGGCCCCGACGACGAGCGCCGCGCAGCCGCCGGCGGCCGTGGCGCGCAGCCCCTCGGCGAGGACTTCGGGGGCGGCGGCGCGCAGGGCCGCCGGGTCGGTGAGCATGCGGGGCCCCCGGCGCACGGTGACACCCCGGACGGAGGGGACACCGTCCCCGCCCCCGTCCGGGAGGGCGAGGCCGAGGGTTCGTCGGGCGATGGCGGTCATCATCGCGGTCGTGGCGGTGGAGGTGTTGGGGTTGATCAGCACCACGGCCCCGGGCCCCGCGGAGTGCGCGGGGCCCGGGGCGGGCGGTGGGGTGTCGGGCGGGTTCAGTGGACGTGCGCCGCCTTCGCCGCCTGGCTGCCGGAGATCTCCTCGCCGGGCTCCATCGGTGCGGTGACCTCGTCGTCGTCCCGGCCCGCGCCCAGGTGGTTGAAGACCACGTTGAGCAGGACCGCCGCCACGCAGCCGGTCGAGATGCCGGAGTCCAGGATGATCTTCGCGGTCTCGGGGAAGGCGTGGTAGAACTCCGGCGCCGTGATCGGGATGATGCCGACGGCCAGCGAGACGGCCACGATCAGCACGTTGTTGTCCTTCTCCAGGCCGGCCTTGACCAGGGTCTGGATGCCGCTGGCGGCGACCGAGCCGAAGAGGACGACGCCCGCGCCGCCGAGGACCGGCCGGGGGACGACCGAGATGAGCGAGGCGGCGACCGGCGAGAGGCCCATCAGGACCAGGAAGCCACCGCCGCAGGCGACGACGAAGCGGCTCCTGATCCGGGTCATGGCGACCAGGCCGATGTTCTGCGCGAAGGCGCTGCACATGAAGCCGTTGAAGAGCGGGCTGATCGCGGAACCGAGGGTGTCGGCGCGCAGTCCGGCCGCGATGGTCTTCTCGTCGGCCGGCCGGTCGACGATCTCGCCGAGCGCCAGCATGTCGGCGGTCGACTCGGTCATGGAGACCAGCATGACCACGCACATGGAGATGATCGCGGCGAGGGCGAACTGCGGGCCGCCGAAGTGGAACGGAGTCGGGAAGCCGACGATGTCCGCCTCGGTCACCGGGGAGAAGTCGGTGACGCCGAACGGTATGGCGATGACGGTGCCGATGACGAGGCCGACGAGGACGGCGATCTGCTTGAGGAAGCCGCGGGTGAAGCGGCGGAGCAGCAGGACGACGACGAGCGTGATGCCGGCCAGGGTGAGGAACGTGGTCGAACCGTAGTCCTTCGCCTGGGGGTTGGGCCCCTGGGCCCAGCCGAACGCGACCGGGAGGAGGGAGACACCGATGAGGGTGATCACGGTGCCGGTGACGACCGGCGGGAAGAACCGCACGAGCCGGGAGAACCAGGGGGCGGCGAGGAAGCCGAGGAGTCCGGCGACGATGATCGCGCCGAAGATCACGGGGAGCGCGTCGGCCTTGTTCTCGGTGGTGTCGACGATGGCGAGCATCGGTGCGACGCCGGCGAAGGTGACGCCGTTGACGAACGGCAGCCGGGCGCCGATCTTCCAGATGCCGAGCGTCTGGAGGAAGGTGGCGAGTCCTGCGGTGAACAGGCTGGCACCGGTCAGGAAGGTGAGTTCGGTGCCGGAGAGGCCGACGGCCGCTCCGACGATCAGGGGCGGGGCGACGACGCCCGCGTACATGGCGGCCACGTGCTGGAGGCCGCTGGTGAGCATCTTCACTGGGGGCAGCGTCTCGTCGACCGGATGTGTCTCCCGGTCTTCGGGGGCGGAGCCTGCGTCTTGTGCATTGCGAACCTGGGGCTTGGCGGCCACGGCGGTTCCTCCGGTCGGTTACACGTCGGCGGCGACGCGGGGTTCAGGGAGGTGGTGCGATGCGGTGCGGGGTGCAGGAGGTGCGGCTCGTTGCGGGGTGGTGCGGTGCGCACGTGGAGAGGGCGTCGCGCGGGGACGGGGTGCCCGGTGGGGGGTGCGGGCGGGTGTCACCTTCCCGGGAGGCGCCGTACGTCTTCTGCGTACGGCGCCTCCCGGTCGGGCTGCCGCGGACCCCGCTCGGGTCCGCGGCGACCGACCGAGGGCCGTCCCCCTCGGTCGGACTCCATGGGGAGGATCAGCCCTGGGCCGTGACGCGGGCCAGGCGCTGCGCCTCCGCGCGCGCGTCGCGCGCGATCTGCTCCTCGTCGGCGAACAGCAGTCGGTTGTTCTCGACGATCTGCCTGCCGTTGACGAAGGAGGCGGTGACCGGGGCCGCGGCGCCGAAGACGACGGCGGTGACCGGGTCGGCGATCGAGGAGTGGCCGAGGCCGTCGATCTTCCAGAGGACGAAGTCGGCGAGCTTGCCGGCTTCGAGCGAGCCGATGTTGTCGGCGCGGCCGAGGACCTGCGCGCCGCCGTAGGTGCCGAGGCGCAGGGCCTGGCGGGCGTTGAGCGCGGCCTCGCGGTGGGCGCCGAGACGGTTGATGAGGAGCGCGTTGCGCAGCTCGGTGTGGAGCTCGCCCGACTCGTTGGAGGCGGTGCCGTCGACGCCGAGGCCGACGGGGACGCCCGCCTTGAGCATGTCGGGCACGCGGGCGATGCCGGCGGCGAGGCGCGCGTTGGACGAGGGGCAGTGCGCCACGCCCGTGCCGGTGCGGGCGAAGGCGGCGATGTCGGAGTCGTTCATGTGGACGCAGTGCGCCATCCACACGTCCTCGCCGAGGAAGCCGGTGGACTCGAAGTAGTCCGTCGGGCCCATCCCGAAGAGCTCGTGACAGAACTTCTCCTCCTCCACGGTCTCCGAGCCGTGGGTGTGCATGCGCACCCCGAGGCGGCGGGCCAGCTCGGCACCCTGCTTGAGCAGCTGGGTGGAGATGGAGAAGGGGGAGCAGGGGGCGACGGCGACCTGGGTCATCGCGTCGAAGGAGGCGTCGTGGAACTTCTTGACGGTCTCCTCGGTCGCGGCGAGCGCGCCCTCGGTGGTCTCCACCGCGAAGTCGGGCGGCAGGAAGCCGTCCTTCTCGCTCATGTCCATCGAGCCGCGGGCGAGGGTGAAGCGGACGCCCATGTCGGAGGCGGCACCGATGATGGCGCCGGACAGGTCACCGGAGTTCTTCGGGTAGACGTAGTGGTGGTCCATGGCGGTGGTGACGCCACCGCGGGCCATCATCGCCAGGGAGCCCTGGGCGGCGACGCGGACCATCGACTCGTCGATCCGCGACCAGGTCGGGTAGAGCGCGACCAGCCAGTTGAAGAGGTTGTGGTCGGTCGCCAGACCCCGGGTGATCCACTGGTAGAAGTGGTGGTGGGTGTTGACGAGGCCGGGCGTGATCAGGTGACCGGTGGCGTCGATCCTCCGGACCACGTTCTCCAGGCCCTCGGGAGCCTTGCCGGCACCGATGGACTCGATCTTGTTGTCGGCGACGACGAGGTGGCCGGAGGCGTACTCGGTGTCGTGCGCGTCGACGGTCGCGATCGCCGCGTTCTCGATGACGACGCGCTGGGCTGCCGAAGGTGCTGCCATGGCGGTGGTTCCTTCATTCCTCTGGGGTGGTGTGGGCACGGCAGGACCCTAGGAGGATTTGAGTGCCGGGGCCGTGTGACGGCTCCGGGTGCCGAGATGGTGGAAGAACAGGTTGAGCAGGACGGCGACGAGCGCGCCCGCGCTGATGCCCGAGCCGAGCACGGTCTGCGCCCAGGCCGGGAAGCCCGCGTAGAAGGTGGGCGCCGCGAGCGGGATGATGCCCGCTCCGAGCGCGACGGCCACCAGGATGATGTTGGAGCTGTCGTCGAGTCCGGCTTCCGACAGGGTGCGGATGCCGCTGACCGCGATCGAGCCGAAGAGGACGATGCCGGCGCCGCCGAGGACGGGCATCGGGACCATCGAGACGACCGCGCCGAGGACGGGGAAGGCGCCGAGGACGAGCAGGGCGCCACCGGCGACGGCGACCACGTACCGGGAGCGGACCCGGGTCAGCGAGACGACACCGACGTTCTGGGCGAAGGCCGAGGTCGGGAAGCCGCCGAAGACGGGGCCGAGCAGGGTGGCGATGCCGTCGGTGCGCAGTCCCCGGGTGATGGTCCGGCCGTCGCTGCGCCGCTCGCAGATCTCGCCGAGGGCGAGCATGCCGGCGCTGGACTCGGTCATCAGGACCAGCATGACGATGCACAGGGAGAGGATCGCCGCGGGCTGGAACTCGGGGGCGCCGAAGGCGAAGGGGGCGGGCAGTGCCGCGACGGGGGCCTCGCGCAGGGCGGTGAAGTCGGCCATCCCGAAGGGGATCGCGGCGAGGGTGCCGATGAAGAGGCCGAGGAGCAGCGCGATCTGCTTGACGAAGCCCTTGCCGAAGCGCTGGAAGAGCAGGATGACGACGAGGGTGAAGCCGGCGAGGGCCAGGTACTTCATGGCGCCGAAGTCGGCGGCCGTCCTGTCGCCGCCCTGCGCCCAGCCGACGGGCACGGGCATCAGGGTCACCCCGATGAGGGTGATGACGACGCCGGTGACGAGCGGCGGGAAGAAGCGCAGGAGCCTGCCGAAGAAGGGGCCGACGGCGAGGCAGAAGACTCCGGCGACCATCACCGCGCCGTAGATGGCGGGGAGTTGGTGGCCCGGTGCGCTGGTCTCGGCGATGGCGAGCATCGGGGCGATGCCGGCGGAGGAGGCCGCGTTGACGAACGGGAGCCGGTTGCCGGCGAAGCGTCCGGCGCCGATGGTCTGCAGGATGGTCGCGCAGCCGGCGATGAGCAGACTGGCCGCGATGAGCCGGGTCATCCCGGCGGTGTCCAGGCCGACGGCCTGGCCGATGATGAGCGGAGGAGTGACGACGCCGGCGTACATGGCGGCGATGTGCTGGAGTGCCGCGGGGACGAGCCGCGATGCGGGAAGCTTTTCGTCCACCGGATGGACCTGAGGGGTGCTGTCCGGCGGGGTGGAACACGGGCCTTCGGCGTGCGCCGGCCCCTCTGCGGGCTGTGCCATGGGAAATCCTCCGCTCTGGTGCGGCCCCGCCCGACTGCGGGCGGGCGGGGCCGGTCACTCAGATGCCGCTTAGAGGTTGGTCATGTCGACCGGGATCTGCGCCGTGGCTCCGTCGCGGAGGACGGTGGCCTCGATGAGGCCGTACATGCGGTCGGCGGCGTAGTAGACCTCGTTGTCGTTCTTCAGACCGAAGGGCTCGAGGTCGACCAGGAAGTGGTGCTTGTTCGGGAGCGAGAAGCGGACTTCGTCGATCTCCGAGCGGTGGTTGATGATGCGCGTGGCCATCTGGTAGAGCGTCTGCTGGAGCGAGTACGAGTACGTCTCCGAGAAGGCTTCGAGCATGTGCTTCCTGGTCTGCTCGTAGGACCGCTCCCAGTTGGGCATGCGCTGCTCGTCGTCGGTCCAGTTGAACCGCCAGCGGGCGGACACCTGCGTGGCCAGGATGCGGTCGTACGCCTCCTGGAGCGTCGTGTACTGGTCCTTGATGTAGCCCCAGAACTCCGAGTTGGTGGAGTTCATGACGACGAGGTCCTTGAGGCCGGAGATGACCTCCCAGGTCGTGCCGTCGTAGGTGACCTGGGTGACCCGCGTCTCCTGGCCCTTGCGGGCGAAGGAGTGGTTGACCTCGTCGGCGCCGATGAACTTGGAGTTGGCCTCGGAGGGGGCGATGCGCTCCCAGGCGTACTCCTCGATCCGGATGCGCGCCCGCTTGATCGGCTCCTGGCTCGTCACGAAGTGGCGGGCGAGGTGGATGCCGAACTGCTCGGCGGACTCGATGCCGTACTCCTTGGCGAACGCGAAGACGGTGTTCTTCGTCGTGTCGGTGGGGAGGCAGTTGGCGTTGGAGCCGGTGAGGTGGACGTCGTCGAGGTCGCCGGAGAGGGCGACGGAGACGTTGAGGTCCTTGATGTGGTGGGTGTCGCCGTCCCGCGTGATCTTGACGACGCGGTTCTCTGCTTTGCCGTACTGGTTCTGGCCGAGAATCGTGGGCATGTCTGCTAGCTCCCTCGGTATACGGAGTAGCCGAACGGGTTGAGCAGCAGCGGTACGTGGTAGTGCTCGCCCGGGGTGACGGCGAACGTGATCGCCACCTCGGGGAAGAACGCACCGCTGTCCCTTACGCGGGGGGCGTCCTGCTGCGCCTCGGCTTGCTTCTTTGAGAAGTACGTCTCGACCTCGAAGTCGAGGCGTACGTGGGTGGTGCCCTCCGGCAGGGCCGGCAGGTCCTTGCAGCGTCCGTCCGCGTCGGTGGCGGAACCGCCGAGCGCGACCCACTCCGCGCCGGAGCGGCTGCGGGCCGCGAGCGTGATGGCGACGCCCTCGGCGGGGCGGCCGATGCTGGTGTCCAGGATGTGGGTGGACACCGAGGCCGTGGTGTCGGTGCTCATGCGGAGCTCTCTTCCTCGGAGGTCTCGGAGGTCCTGGGAGACTCGGGGGTCTCTACAAGACGGGTCAGCCGGATGCGGTTGATCTTGCCCAGTTCGGTGCGGACGATCTCCCGCTCCGCCTCGGGCGGGTTGTCGATCCGCTGCCGGAGCGCGTCGCGCATCTGCTCGCCGGTCAGGCCGGTGGCGCAGATGAGGAAGACGTGTCCGAACCTGTCCTGGTAGGCCAGGTTGAGTTCGAGCATCTCGGCCTTGAGCTCTGCGGTGGCGCCGGCCATCCCGCTCTGTTCGCGGGAGGAGGTCGGGTCCCCTGCCTTCGGACGACCGATCGGCGGGTGCCCCGCCATCGCCTCGGCCAGGTCCTCGGCGGTCAGCTCGGCCATGGCGGCGTCACTGGCGAGGAAGAGCGCTTCGGCGGTGGTGTACGGGCGCTGGGCGAGGATCTTGCTCCCCCACGCCGAACTGGAACACACCTCGTGGAGCGTGGCGACGGCCTCGCTGTCCGCCGAGGTGTTGAACCGGGTGAGGCCCGGTGTCGTACCTGAAGTCACGGGAAGCCTCCGTGGCTGTTTTTCGCTGTGCGTCGGACGGGCTGCGGATAGCTAACGCCCTCCGCAACACAACGTCAACACTTTGTTGAAAACTCGGCCACGCAAAAGCCGTCGTCCCGACATCTGGACGACGGCTCGTGGTCACACATGATCAACTAGTCGGCCTTGGGCGCCTTTTCCCTGTTCAGGGCGGTCTCCCTGTTGAGGTAGTTGTACACGGTGAAGCGGCTGACACCCAGTGCACCCGCCACCGTTTCCACCCCATGGCGCACCGAGAAGGCACCGCGCGCCTCGAGGAGCCGCACGGCCTCCTGCTTGGACTTGCGGTCGAGCTCGGCCAGTGGCATCCCGTGCCGCCGCTCCATCGCGGCCAGGATGTGGTCGAGGGAGTCGGACAGCTGGGGCAGCCGCACGGCGAGCACGTCCTCACCCTCCCAGGACAGGACGACGTCGTCGGCCCCCGCCTGCGCCGGGACCAGCACCTCGGCGCCCATGGCGTCGACCAGCGGCTTCACCGCCGCCACCAAGGGGTGCTCGCTCACTTCTCGCCCTCCCCGATGACGTTGACCTGGAGCGAGACGCGGGTGGCGCCGGCCGCGAGCGATTCGCGCAGCAGCGCGTCGACGGCGGTGAGCACCGCGTCGGCGGCACCTTCCGCCGTGTTGCCGAAGGGGCCGACGTCGACCGCGTCCAGCTCGGCCGACTGGATGACCTCACGGGCCACGACCGCGTGCGCCGGCGCCTCGTCGAGGTCGAACGGCTCGGTCGTGAACTCCACTCTCAAACGCACCATGGCCCCACGCTACGGCCCCATCCGGCTCCAGGGGAGCCCCGGACCTGCGGGGACCTCTTGACAAGCGCGCCGCCCACCTTGCAACATTCCGTCAGACAGAAACTTACTTCCGCAATACGGAAGGAGCGCACCCCTCATGGGATACACGGACCAGCGCTTCGATGTGAACCTGTCGATCCTCTTCACGGAACTCCCGCTCCTGGAGCGCCCCGCGGCCGCCGCCGCGGCGGGCTTCACCGCGGTCGAGCTGTGGTGGCCCTGGATCGACACCGCCACCCCCGAGCAGAGCGAGCTCGACGCCCTCAAGAAGGCTCTTGAGGACGCCGGCACCCAGCTGGTGGGCCTGAACTTCTACGCCGGGCAGCTGCCCGGCCCGGACCGCGGAGCCCTCTCCGTGCCCGGCGACGAGTCGGACCGCTTCCGCGCCAACATCGAGGTGGCGGCGGACTTCGCCGCCTCGGTCGGCTGCAAGGCGCTCAACGCGCTCTACGGCAACCGCGTCGAGGGCGTCGACCCGCAGATCCAGGACACCCTCGCCCTGGAGAACCTGGTCCTGGCCGCCCGCGCGGCGGACCGGATCGGCGCGATCCTGCTGATCGAGACCCTCAACAAGCCGGAGTCGCCGCTCTACCCGCTGGTGAGCGCCCCCGCCGCCATCGAGGTCGTCGACAAGGTCAACGCGGCCACCGGACTCGGCAACGCCAAGTTCCTCCTCGACATCTACCACCTGTCGATGAACGGCGAGGACGTCAGCCAGGTCATCGCCGAGTACGCCGCCAAGACCGGCCACGTCCAGATCGCGGACAACCCGGGCCGCGGCGCGCCGGGCACCGGCGACCTGCCCCTGGAGCAGCTCCTCGACGAGCTGAAGAAGGCCGGTTACGACGGCTGGATCGGCCTGGAGTACAAGGCCGCCGACGCCGCCGCGTCCTTCGAGTGGCTCCCGGCCGAGGCCCGCGCCTCCCGCTGACCAGCGACTTCTCCCCGTACCACCTTGTTTTGAGAGGCACCCTCATGAGCAACCTCCCCAAGATCGCTTGGATCGGTCTCGGCATCATGGGCTCCCCCATGTCCGAGAACCTGCTGAAGGCCGGCTACTCGGTCACCGGCTTCACCCTGGAGCAGGACAAGCTGGACCGGCTCGCGAAGGCCGGCGGCACCGCCGCCGCGTCGATCGCCGAGGCCGTGAAGGACGCCGACGTCATCATCACGATGGTGCCCGCCTCCCCCCAGGTCGAGGCCATCGCCTACGGCGAGAACGGCATCCTGGAGAACGCGAAGTCCGGCGCGCTGATCGTCGACATGTCGTCGATCACCCCGCAGACCTCGGTCGACCTCGCCAAGAACGCCAAGGAGAAGGGCATCCGCGTCATCGACGCGCCCGTCTCCGGCGGCGAGGCCGGCGCCATCGAGGCCGTGCTCTCGATCATGGTCGGTGGCGAGCAGGCCGACTTCGACGAGGCCCTCCCGATCCTGGAGGCCCTCGGCAAGACCATCGTGCTCTGCGGGCCGCACGGCTCCGGCCAGACGGTGAAGGCCGCCAACCAGCTGATCGTCGCGGTCAACATCCAGGCGTGCGCCGAGGCCGTGGTCTTCCTGGAGAAGTCCGGCGTGAACCTCCAGGCCGCCCTGGACGTCCTCAACGGCGGCCTGGCCGGCTCCACGGTCCTGACCCGCAAGAAGGACAACTTCCTGAACCGCGACTTCAAGCCCGGTTTCCGGATCGACCTGCACCACAAGGACATGGGCATCGTCACCGACGCCGCCCGCAACGTCGGTGCGGCCCTCCCGGTCGGCGCGGTCGTCGCCCAGCTCGTCGCCTCGCTGCGCGCGCAGGGTGACGGCGGCCTGGACCACTCGGCCCTGCTGCGCGCCGTCGAGCGCCTCTCCGGCCAGCAGGTCTGACCCAGCGCCCCTCTCGCGGGGGCCCCTGATTTCCGGTCGGCGGCGGCGCTGACACCTGTCCTGTCGCGCCCAGGCGCCGCCGCCGACCGGAACACCACACTTCCTTTTCAACAAACTGTTGACGTTGTGTTCGAGCCGAATCTACGCTCCTCGCACCTCAGCAGAGCTCCCGTACGGAAGGTCACGATGTCGAAGCGCGTGCTTACGACCGAGTCCGGCGCCCCCGTCGCCGACAACCAGAACTCCGCCACCGCCGGCGTCGGTGGCCCTCTCCTCCTCCAGGACCAGCACCTGCTGGAGAAGCTCGCGCGCTTCAACCGTGAGCGGATCCCGGAGCGCGTGGTGCACGCCCGCGGCTCCGGCGCGTACGGGTACTTCGAGGTGACCGACGACGTCACCGGCTTCACGAAGGCCGCGTTCCTCTCCGAGGTCGGCAAGAAGACCGAGACCTTCATCCGCTTCTCCACCGTGGCCGACTCGCTCGGTGGCGCGGACGCGGTCCGCGACCCGCGCGGCTTCGCCCTGAAGTTCTACACCGAAGAGGGCAACTACGACCTCGTCGGCAACAACACCCCGGTGTTCTTCATCAAGGACCCGATCAAGTTCCCCGACTTCATCCACTCGCAGAAGCGCGACCCCTTCACGGGCAAGCAGGAGCCGGACAACGTCTGGGACTTCTGGGCGCACGCCCCCGAGGCCACCCACCAGATCACCTGGCTCATGGGCGACCGCGGCATCCCCGCCTCGTACCGCCACATGAACGGCTACGGCTCGCACACCTACCAGTGGACCAACGAGGCGGGCGAGGCCTTCTTCGTCAAGTACCACTTCAAGACGAACCAGGGCATCCGCTCCCTCTCCGCCGACCAGGCCGCCGAGCTCGTCGGCAAGGACGCCAACTCGCACCAGACCGACCTGCTCCAGGCGATCGAGCGGGGCGTGAACCCCTCCTGGACCCTGTACGTCCAGGTGATGCCGGCCGCCGAGGCCGCGGACTACCGCTTCAACCCGTTCGACCTCACCAAGGTGTGGCCGCACGCCGACTACCCGCTGCAGCGCGTGGGCCGGCTGGTCCTCGACCGCAACCCGGACAACGTCTTCGCCGAGGTCGAGCAGGCCGCGTTCTCCCCGAACAACTTCGTCCCGGGCATCGGCCCGTCGCCGGACAAGATGCTCCAGGGCCGCCTCTTCGCCTACGCGGACGCCCACCGCTACCGCCTCGGTGTCAACCACACCCAGCTGCCGGTGAACGCTCCCAAGGCGACCGTCGCCGAGAACTACGGCCGGGACGGTCTCATGGCCACCCGCCAGGGCTCGCGCCACGACAAGAACTACGAGCCCAACTCGTACCAGGGCCCGGCCCAGACCGACGCGGCGCTCTCCGCCCCGCTCGCGATCCACGGCTGGACCGGCACCCACGAGGCGCCGCAGCACACCAAGGACGACGACTTCTTCCAGGCCGGCGAGCTCTACCGCCTGATGTCCGAGGACGAGAAGGGCCGTCTGATCGCCAACATCGCCGGCGGTCTGTCCCAGGTGTCCCGCGAGGACGTCATCGAGAAGAACCTCGCGCACTTCGCCGCCGCCGACACGGAGTACGGCAAGCGCGTGGCGGAGGCGGTCCGCGCCCTGCGCGAGGACTGACCGACCAGCAGCACCCAGACTGCGTACGGCATCTGACGGGAGGTCAGTGCCGTACGTGGTCCGGACCGCCGACCCGGATGAGGGGTGGCCGGCGATCCGGACAAGCGTGAGGACCGCGGCGGCGCCGAGCCAGTGCGGTGGTAAGGGCGCCGGCCCTCCTTCTTGACCTGAAAGAAGGGGACGGCCGCGCCGCCCGTCGGCACCGCCGCGGTCCCAACGCCCCCGTAAGGGGATCCCCAAAGACTCCGCCCGGCGGCGCGAACGACCCACTCTCGACGCCCCCCTCGCACTGCTTCGCAGGCTTCGGAAGGCTGCGCCGGACTCCGTCCGCCGGCCTCGGAAGCACGCGCACCTCAAAGACTCCGCCCGGCGGCGCGAACGTCCTGTCGCGCCAGCCTCGTGCCGTCGGGCGGTCATCAGACGAGAGCGCGGAACCAGGTTTACGGTCCCTGGTTCCGCGCTCTTCTTCGTATGTGCGTACGACCCCGCAGCGCATCGTTTCTGCGGTGAAGATCCACACCCGGTCGGGCGAGCGCACCGCGGTTCGGGCCCCGTGCGCCCCGTGTCCGGCGCTATCCACTCGTACATGATCAAGAACCTGATGCGCGGTCTCGCACCGCTCGCCCTGATCCTGTCCCCGCTCGCCGTCCCCTCCCCCGCCCTCTCCGCCGGCGTCGTCCTCTTCCCCGACGCCCTCGCCGAACTCCCCGAGGCCACCGAGGACCCGGCCGGCTACAAGGAGACGGCGTTCCGCCACTGGAACCAGGGCCTCGACCCGGCGGACGGCTGCGACACCCGTGCCGAGGTGCTCGTCGCCGAGGCCGTCGACGCCCCGAAGACCGGCAAGGACTGCGTCATCACCGGGGGCTCCTGGACCTCGTACTACGACGGGCAGAACGTCACCGATCCGGCCCTGCTCCGCGTCGACCACCTCGTCGGGCTCGAAGAGGCCTGGCGGTCGGGGGCGTCCGGCTGGACGGCCGAGCGGCGCGAGAAGTACGCCAACGACCAGGGCGCGGCCGCGACCCTCGTCGCCGTCACCGCCCGCAGCCAGAAGGACAAGGCCGGGCGCGACCCCGCCGAATGGGTGCCCGCGGAAAACGCCCGGTACTGCCGTTACGTCGGCGAGTGGGTCGGCACCAAGCTGCGCTGGGGCCTGTCGGTCGACAAGGACGAGAGGGAGGCGCTCAAGCTGTTCGCCGACGGCCCGTGCGAGGACACGGTCGTGCACCGCTCGACGGCGCCTCGCTAGGGGGCGCCCCGCCGGCCCTCCGGTCGGCCCGCGCGAGCGCCAGGGTCACGGTGAGCGAGGCGAGGGCGAGCAGCACCATCCCCGTGCGCGGTGACGTGTACTGGGCGAGGGTGCCGGCAAGCGCCGCGCTCACCCCCTGGAGGGCGAGCGTCCCCGAGCTGTGCAGCCCGAGCGCGTGACCGCTCAGCTCCTCCGGCACCAGGGCCATCAGCCGCTCCTGGTGCAGGAGGCTCGCCCCGTATCCGACGGCCGAGACCGTCACCGCGACGAGCGCGAGCGGCAGCGCCGGGTCCAGGGCGAACACCAGGAACGGGGCCGCGAGCAGTGCCTGGAGCGGGAAGCGGATCCGGCCGCGCAGCCGCGCCGGCAGGAAGCGGCCGACGGCGGTGTCCCCGGCCAGCATGCCGAGCGCGGCGCAGGCGAAGAGGAGCCCGGCCCGCTCGGGGTCGTACGGCACGAAGAGCGACTCGCAGCCCACGATCAGCCCGTTGGGCACCCAGAGCGCCAGGTAGCAGCGGCGGCGCGCGGGTGAGGACCACAGCCGCCGGTTGGTGCGCCGGGTCTCGGCGACCGAGGCGCGTCCGGCGGCCCGCGGCGGGCGCTCCGTGAGGCCGGCGCGGGCGAGGAGTGCGGCGGCGAGGTAGAGGCCCGCGCCCACGAGGACCGCGCCGCGCGGCGCGAGCAGGGCGACCAGGGCGCCGCCGGTCACGAAGCCGCCGATCTGGCAGGCGCCGACGGCCATGTTCGTCACCGAGCGGCCGAGGAGGAAGTCCTCGCGGGCGAGGATCTCGTTGAGGAGCCCGTAGCGCACTCCGCCGCCCAGCGAGGCCACGAGCCCCTCGGCGAGCAGGATCACGAAGAGCGCCCAGGTCGGCAGGCCGGGGATCGCCAGGACGGCGGTGCCCACGGCGAAGAAGAGGGCCGTTCCGGCGAGCGCGGCGCGCGGCGGCAGCCGGTCGGCGGCCGAGAGCAGGGTGGTCGCGCCGAGCAGCTGGGCGAGCGAGGGCCCGAAGAGCGCGAGGGCGGAGAGGAGCGGGGAGCCGGTCGCCCGGTACACGAGCGTGGCGAGACCGAGCCCGGCCACCGTCTGGGCGGCGGTGTGGGCGGAGCCGGTGAGGAAGAGCGGGGTGAACTCGGGGGTGCGGAAGAGGTCACGGTAGCGGGGCATGCCGGGGAGTCTCCGGGGACGCCGTCGTCGCCGATATTGTTTCGCCGGGAGGCGAAAGGACGCGGGCGCGCCAGGCGTTCGACGGGACACGTTCGAGGGAACGCGGCAGGACGGGGAGCGCGCGCCATGGGCTGGTGGCAGATCGGTACGGACTCGCTGGCCGGGAGCAGGTTCGTCGTCTCTCCGCTGGCCGAGACGATCGCGGCGCTCAAGACCCTGCACACGGCGGCCGGCGCCCATCCGGGCGAGCGGGCGTGGCTGGCCGCGCACCTGCCCGCGTACCGGGAGCGCCTCGCCGCCGGACCGCTCGACGCGCCGCTCGTACGGGCGGCCCTCGGGCCCACGTGGAACGCCGACTTCCTGACGCCGACGCCGCCGGGCGACCGCGAGCGGTCCTTCGAGGAGGAGGTCGTGGCGGTCCGTGCGTGCGAACCGGCCGACGCCGTGGCCCACTTGGAGGTGGCGATCGGCGGGCCCGTACCGGATCCGCTGCGGTCGGCGGGGGACCTGCCGCACCGGATGGCGGACGTCCTGGAGTGGGTGTGGCGGGAGACGGTGCTGCCCGACTGGCCGCGCCGCCGCCGGGTCCTGGAGGCCGACGTGGTGGCACGGACCGCGCGTCTGGCGCGGGACGGCTGGGCCGCGGCGCTCGACGAGCTGTGCCCGGGGAAGATGCGCTGGCTGGGCGACGGGCGGCTCCAGGTCAACCCCCGCGCGTACCCGCCGAGGCGGGTCGACGGCGGCCGGCTGCTCTTCGTCCCCGTGACGCCGCGGCAGGGCTGGGTCTCCTGGGAGGGGCGCGAACGGTTCGCCGTCGTGTACGCGTGCTCAGGCCCTCTCGCGGACGTGACGGAACCGGTCGTGCCCCAGGCACTCGGGGCGCTGCTCGGCGGAGCGCGCGCGGGAGTCCTCGTACGGCTCGAATCACCCAAGTCCACCAGTCAGTTGGTGGCGCTGACGGGGCAGGGCCTCGGTTCGGTGGGGCGGCACCTGAAGGTGCTGCTCGACGCCGGCCTGGTGCGACGGGGCCGGGCGGGGCGGTCGGTCCTGTACGAGTGGACGGAGGCGGGCGCGGTGCTGGTGGGCGCCCAGGGGGCGGGAACGCCCTGACGGCGGAACGGCCCCCGCCCCGGTGTTCCTCGGGGCGGGGGCCGTGTCAGGGCTCCCGGATCAGACCTTGAGGGCCTTGATCGCGGTGGGCGCGTGGCCCGGCTCGGTGGCCAGCTCCTCGAACTCGGTGACGTCGCTCATGTCGACCGTCTTGCTCATGGCGATGTTGGTGATGCGCTCCAGGATCGCCTCGACGACGACCGGGACCTGGTGCTCGACGGCCAGCTTCTTGGCCTCCTCGAAGGCCTCGCCCAGCTTGTCCGGGTCGGTGACGCGGATGGCCTTGACGCCGAGGCCCTCGGCGACCTTGACGTGGTCGACGCCGTAGACGCCGATCTCCGGGGTGTTGATGTTCTCGAACTCGAGGTTGACCTCGAAGTTGATGCCGAGACCGCCCTGCGCCTGCCGGATCAGACCCAGGTAGGCGTTGTTCACGAGGACGTGGACGTAGGGGACCTTGTGCTGGGCGGCGACCGCCAGCTCCTCGATCATGAACTGGAAGTCGTAGTCGCCGGAGAGGGCGACGATCGGGGTCTCCGGGTCGGCGGTGGCGGCGCCGATCGCGGCCGGGATGGTCCAGCCGAGCGGGCCGGCCTGGCCGCAGTTGATCCAGTGGCGCGGCTTGTAGACGTGCAGGAACTGCGCGGCGGCGATCTGGGAGAGACCGATGGTGGTGACGTAACGGGTCTCCGGGCCGAACGCCTTGTTCATCTCCTCGTAGACGCGCTGCGGCTTCAGGGGGATGTTGTCGAAGTGCGTACGGCGCTGCAGGGTGGCCTTGCGGTCCTGCGCGGAGGCGGCCCACGCGGAGAAGTCGGGCAGCTTGCCGGCGGCCTTCAGCTCCTTGGCGATCTCGATGAAGAGTTCGAGGGCGGCCTTGGCGTCGGAGGCGATGCCGAAGTCCGGGGCGAAGATCTTGCCGAGCTGGGTCGGCTCGATGTCGACGTGGACGAACTTCCGGCCCTTGGTGTAGGCGTCCAGGTTGTAGCCGGTGTGGCGGTTGGCCCAGCGGTTGCCGATGCCGAGGACGAGGTCCGACTCCAGGAAGGTCGCGTTGCCGTAGCGGTGCGCGGTCTGGACGCCGACCATGCCGGCGGCCAGCTCGTGGTCGTCCGGGATGGTGCCCCAGCCCATGAGGGTGGAGATGACCGGGATGCCGGTCAGTTCGGCGAACTCGACGAGGAGGTCGGAGGCGTCGGCGTTGATGATGCCGCCGCCGGCGACGATCAGCGGGCGCTCGGACTCCAGGAGGAAGTTCAGCGCCTTCGCGGCCTGGGCGCGGGTGGCGCGCGGCTTGTAGACCGGCAGCGGCTCGTAGGTCTCCGGGTCGAACTCGATCTCGGTCAGCTGGACGTCGATCGGCAGGTCGATGAGGACCGGGCCGGGACGGCCGGAGCGCATCAGGTGGAAGGCCTCCTGGAAGACGCCCGGGACCTGCGCGGCCTCCAGGACCGTCGTGGCCTTCTTGGTGACCGGCTTGGCGATGGAGGCGATGTCGACGGCCTGGAAGTCCTCCTTGTGGAGCTTCGAGACCGGGGCCTGGCCGGTGATGCAGAGGATCGGGATCGAGTCCGCGATGGCCGAGTACAGGCCGGTGATCATGTCGGTGCCGGCGGGTCCTGAGGTGCCGATGCAGACACCGATGTTGCCGGCCTTGGCACGGGTGTAGCCCTCGGCCATGTGGGACGCGCCCTCGACGTGGCGGGCCAGCGTGTGGCCGACGCCGCCGACGTTCTTGAGCTCGCGGTAGAAGGGGTTGATCGCCGCGCCGGGGACGCCGAACGCCTGGGTGACGCCTTCGCGCTTGAGGATCTCAACGGCCGCTGCGGCGGCGGTCATACGAGGCATGGGAGTGCTCCTGCTTCGGCCGGGCGGATCCAAGCCGCCGGTCGACTCGGGGAGCCCGGTGCGGCTGGTTTCCGCTTGTTTCCGTAATGCGGAAATACTGTTCTGCTATACGGAAGCAATGTAGGTCGGGCTCCGGAGAACCGTCAAGAGAGGTCCGCGCTGCGGGATCACGGAAGTTGGCCGAACGCCCTTCCCCGGGCGGTGGATGGGGGGACGATGGGGCGGAACGACAGGGGGTTGGTTGTGGGCGATGCGGTACCCGTGCGCTGCCCGGGATGCCTGCGCACGCAGGCGTACGCGGCACCCGTCTTCCCCTGCGCGTGCGGAAGCCCCGTGGCTCCGCCCGTGCGGGCGGGCGCGACGGCGGAGCCGATCACGCACCGGAACTGGGCGGACGAATGGGTCACCGTCCGCTGCGGCGCCTGCGGCCGCGTGGACGACTGGCCCCACCCGGAACTGGGCTGCACGTGCGGAACGGTCCTGCGGGTCCCGGTCGGACCGGTGGACGACCGCCCGGGGACCTCCGGCGGGACGTCTGCCTCCGGCGGGGCGGGCTCGGACGGCGGGACGTCTGCCTCCGGCGGGGCGGGCTCGGACGGCGGGCCGGGCGCCTCCGGTACGGCGCCGGAAGCCGACGGCCCCGGGAGCTCCCGTACCGCGCCGGAAGACGACCGCACCGGAGCTTCCCGTGCGGCTCCGGAAGACGACGGCACCGGAGCTTCCCGTGCGGCTCCGGTGGCCGGATGGCGCGGTCGGGGCTCCGCGCCGGGTGGCCCCGGCGTGGCCGACACCCCGGGGTTCTCCGGGACGACTCCGGCGACCGGGCGGCAGAGCGCGGACCCGGCGCCGGAGGGGCCCGGCCGGCCCGGCACCCCCCGGGGCTCCGGCGCGGCACCGTCCCGGGCGGTCGAGCCCGGCGCGGAGTGGTTCGGTACGGGCCCCACCGCCGGACGCGGCACCGGAACGGACACCGGGACGGGAACGGGCCGGGGTACGGGGACGGGAACAGGCGCCGGCACCGGGACCGGCGGGCAGGGCCCGGCGGGCCTCGACACGGGTGCGGCCGGTGCCGGTCCCGGCTTCGCCGGGCGCCATCCCGCGCGCATACCGCTGCCGCCCACCGCACCGCGCCCCGCTCCGACCCGCGGGGCCTTCCGGCCCGTGACGATCCGGACCGCGCGGGACGCGGTCGCCGCGGCCGCCGGATACCTGCGCTGGCTGGGGTACCGGGACGTCGTCCAGCCGGAGGAGCGTCCCGCGTCCGGCGTGGACCTGCGGGCGCCGGGGCTCGTCGCACAGGTCGACCCGAGCACCCGGCCCACGGGGCTGCGGGCCGTCGAGTGCCTGTGGCTCAACGGGCTGAGCGCCTCCGCCGTGAGCGTGTTCTTCTCACTCGCGGGCTACACGCCGGAGGCCCGTTCCCGTGCCGCGGAGGTCCACCTCCCGCTCTTCGTCCTCGACCTGACCGGCACCCCCCAGCCGGTGAACGCCGCCGCCGACGACCTGGCCGCCGGCGGCGGCTAGGACGTGCCCGGCGCGCGGCCGCCGCTCCGCTCCGTCCCGGCAGCCGAATCCGGCCATTCGCGCGTGACGATCACGCTCTCCCGGGCACAACACCCTTGGGGGGTGGGCGTCATGTCGACGGGGATGTGGTGGTTCGTCGGAGCGGCCTGCGGACAGTTGCTGTTCGCCGCCGTGCTGTTGCGAACCCGCAGCCGGGGAAGCGGAGCGCCGGGCACGGACGTCGTGCCGCCGCCGCAGGCCCTGGCGCTGCTGCGCGGCGGGCGGCGGGCGGCCGTCACCGTGGCGCTGGTGGCACTGCACCAGCGCGGGGCGGTCGCGGCGGGGCGCAAACATACGATTCGGGCCAACGGCGGTCCTGGGCGCACCACGGACCCCGTACAGCTGGGGGTGCACCGGGCGCTGCACCGGGCCTACGCGTTGCGGGACCTCGCGCTGCGTCCCGAGGCGCGGCGGGCGGTGGACGCGCTGCGCGGCGAGCTGCGCGCGACGGGGCTGCTCGGGTCGCCCGCGCGGCTGGGGACGGCGGGGGCGCTGCTCGGCTGCGTACCGCTGACGCTGGGGGCGGGGGCGTATGTGACGGCGCCGTCCGGTGCGGCCCTGAGCTGGGTGTTCGCCGCGGGCGCGCTGCCGTTGCTCGTGGCGGTGGCGCTGCTGCGGCTGCCGCCGCCCACCCGGGCGGCGCGGCAGCTGCTCGCCGGCCTGCGGGAGCGGTACCCGCTGCCGGCGCACCGCCGTGAGGTGACGGACGGACGGCTGGTCCAGCTGTACGTGGCGCTGTACGGCGATCCGGCGCTCGCCATGTTCCTGCCGCGGTTCTCCCGGGACGGCGGGCTGCTGGACCGGCCCGGGCGGGGAGATCGGCCAGGGCAGGTGGACCGGCCCGGGCGGGTGGAGCGGAACCGGCCGCCGACGGATCGCGGCCCGGCCGCGGGGGACCGTCCGGGGTGATGCCGCGCCATACTGGCGTATGCGCATCAGAGCGGCCGCCGCGGCCGAACTCCCGCTGCTCCAGGACATCGAACGGGCGGCGGGCGAACCGTTCCGTACGCTCGGCATGGCGGCGATCGCCGACGACGACCCGCTGCCCCTGGACGTCCTGGAGTCGTACCGCCGCGCGGGCCGGGCGTGGGTGGCGGTGGACGCCGCCGACCGCCCGGTCGCGTACCTGCTCGCCGACACGGTCGACGGCGCGGCCCACATCGAGCAGGTGTCGGTGCATCCGGACGCCGCCCGGCGGGGTGTGGGCCGGGCGCTGATCGAGCATCTGGCGGCGACCGCCGGGGCGCGGGGCCTGGTGGCGCTGACCCTGACGACGTTCACCGAGGTGCCGTGGAACGCGCCGTACTACACGCGGCTCGGCTTCCGTCCGCTCGCGGAGTCCGATCCGGCGCTGACGGAGGGCCTGCGCGCCATCAGCCGCGCGGAGGCGGCCCACGGCCTGTCCCTCTGGCCCCGCGTCTGCATGCGCCGTGAGGTGCGGAGCAGCGAACCGGCCGGACTTCAGCCGTAGACCGTGGTCCACCGGCCCGCCCTCCCACGGGCAGGAGGATCACGGCCTCGTACCCTTCGCTCATGCATCCCGGAAGATCCATAGCCCTGCTGATCGGCGCATCGGTCCTGGTCGGCGCATGCTCCACGACGTCCACCCCGCCCTCTCCGCCCCCGAGCAGCTCCCTGCCCGGGACGACGGCGGACCCTGCGACCGCCTCTCCCGGCGCCCCCGGCGCGCGAGCCGAGCTGAGCGCCGCCGACCTGCAGGGCCGCTGGTGGACCTGGGCGGCTTCGAGCGTCAGCGCCTCGAACCCCGTCTCGGACCAGGACGGTCACCTGTGCGCCCAGGGCCAGCCGGGAGACATCTGGTTCCTGGCCGGCACCTTCGGCGGGACCGCGACGCGCTCCTGCACGGTCCCCGCGAAGGTGCCCCTGGCCTTTCCCTTGGTCAACACCTTCGGCGAAGCAGCCGACTGCACCGCGTTCATGGCCTCGGCACAGGGGAGCGCCCTCCTGGACGGCCGAGCTCTGGAAGCCGAACGATACGAAGCGACACCCGTCCGGATCACCGCTGTGGACGGCAATCCACTCACCGGGGAAAGCGGACGCTTCCGATCCCAGGCCTGCGGCCTCTGGGTGCAACTGGAACCCCTGTCACCCGGCAGCCACACGCTGAACATCAGGGGATCATCCGGATCCTTCGCCATCGCCGTGGACTACAAGCTCCAGGTCGCGGCCGGCTGAGGCGGTTCCAGGCCGGCGGACACGTCCTAGGGGGCGTCCCGCCGTCCCCCGTACCGCTGCCGCAGTTCCACCTTCCGTACCTTGCCGCTCACCGTCATCGGGAACGCGGTGAGGATCTCCACCCTGCGCGGGATCTTGTAGTGGGCGAGCCGGTCGCGGCAGAAGGACGTGAGCTCCTCCAGGGTGGGTGGGTCGGCCGGGTCGCGGGGGACCACGCAGGCCAGGATCTCCTCGCCGTAGCGTTCGTCGGGGACGCCGACGACCTGGACGTCGGCGATCTTCGGGTGGCCGTGGAGGAACTCCTCGATCTCGCGCGGGTACACGTTCTCGCCGCCCCGGATGATCATGTCCTTGATGCGGCCGACGATCTGCACGTAGCCGTCGTCGCGCATCACCGCCAGGTCCCCGGTGTGCATCCAGCGGCCGCTGTCGATCGCCTCGGCGGTCTTCTCCGGTTCGTCCCAGTAGCCGAGCATCACGCCGTAGCCGCGGGTGCACAGCTCCCCCGCCGTGCCGCGTTCCACCGTGAGCCGGCTCGCGGGGTCGACGACCTTCACCTCGACGTGCGGCATGACCCGCCCGACCGTGCCCGTGCGGCGCTCCAGGTCGTCGTCGCGGCGGGTCTGGGTGGAGACGGGCGAGGTCTCCGTCATGCCGTAGCAGATGGACACCTCCGCCATGTTCATCTCGGCGACGACCCGTTTCATCACCTCCACCGGGCACGGTGACCCGGCCATGATGCCGGTGCGCAGACTCGACAGGTCGTACGTGGCGAAGTCCGGGAGGTTCAGTTCGGCGATGAACATCGTCGGGACGCCGTAGAGCGAGGTGCAGCGTTCCTCCTGCACCGCGCGGAGGGTGGCCGCCGGGTCGAAGGAGGGGGCGGGGATCACGATGCAGGCGCCGTGCGAGGTGGCGGCCCTGTTTCCCATGACCATACCGAAGAGTAAGGGACCACCTATGCAATGTCTACCCCACCTGCGGACATGAGGAAGCCCCGGTCGTCCTCCACGGGGGAGAAAGACGACCGGGGCAGTCAGGGTTGGCGCCGGCTCGACGTCGCACGGGCGGGACGTGAGCCGACCTCGCCGTCCCGCCCGCTCCCGGACACGGGCGCTCGCGAGACGCACCGTGCGGGCCTGATCCGCTCCTCCGGAGAGCTTCCCCAAGCCTCGAAGGAGCGGAGCTCTATTCGCGGCGGGTGACGACTGCGATGTCCTCGTAGTGGCGAGCGAAGATGCCGTGCCCCTCGCGCCCCGTGTGCTCCATGCAGTCGTCGTCAGCCTGGTTCACGTCCGACGTCGGGGCGACGCTCCATCCGCAATCCGGGTGGAGGCACCGGGCCGTTACGGTCGGTTCGGAGTCGGGGTGCCGGGTGATCCGGTGCGGTACGAACCGCATTACGGTGTTCACGGCTTCACCACCGGCACGGGCGTAGTGAAGACACGAACCTGTGCCATCTCATCGGCGGTCGACTGACGGAGCTCCTCCGGCGGGACCGTCCACTCTCGCCCCCCTCCCGGTGGTCGGAGGTAGACGCTTCCCTCGTACCGCTCGACCACACGGCCGATCCGTCCGTCTGCGTCGACCGCGTACCGGCTCCCGGCCGGCTGCCACTGTTCTTCGGACATGCGCACCGTCCCCTCTTCGTCTCTGACGGTAGGGGCCACGGCTCGGCGGATTCCACGAAGTTCTACGGAGTTCTATGCAACTTAGGACGGGGCTGGAATCGCTCCTGCGATGATCCGGTAGGCGTCGGGGCCGAACACAGCCGCGCGTGTCATTTCGGCGTGTGCAGCGACGTACTGAGCGACTTCGGTCGGCGCCGTGATCGTCAGCGACGCTGTCAGCAACTCCACGAACACCGTCTCGTCGTCATACACGCTGAAGGTTTCTACTGGCCACATAGCCCGCGCAGAGGACGGAATGACACCGAGCGAGACCGCGGGATACCGTGCTGCGTCCAAGAGGTGGAGAAGCTGTTCAGTCATGACGTCGGCACTGCCGACATTCCGGCGTAGGGCAGCCTCCTCCACCACGAAGGAGTACGTTCGGCCGGCTTGCTTAATGATCTTCGACCGTTCAACCCGGGCGGTTGCTGCGTCATCGACGTCGTCTGGCGTGCCGTGGAAACGCGCGATGTCCCTCAGGAGAGCCGCAGCGTATCCGTAGGTCTGGAGGAACCCGGGGAGCACGGTGGAGCTGTAGACGCGGAACTGACGCGTTCGCTCGTATAGCGGGATACGGGACTCCTGGAGCCGTCGCAGGCCCGTGCGCTGTACCCGGCGCCATTCCATGTACATGGAGTCGGCTGTCCGGTTGGCGGCCACGAGATCCGGGATCTTGTCCTCGGCTCCGCACGCCGCGCACCACTCACGAATGTCGTCGTCTGACGGGGGCGTTGTAGCACTCTGAAGGCGAGAGACCTTCGACGGCTGCCAGCCTGTACGTGCGGCGACGTCCCTACCCGTCAGACCAGCATCACGCCGAATCTCGCGGAGTTGATCCGCTATGGCTCGGCGTGCAGCATCAAGGGCTGTTGACGGGTAGGGGCTATGCATCAGTGTGAGTCGCTCAGATCCGGTAGTCCTGGTGCGGGATGGCGCGTCCCCAGATGGCTTCGAACGCCTCAGCGTGACGCTTCACGACGTCGGCCCCGTCCTCCATGACATCAGCGACGAACCGTCCGTCGCCTCCGAAGAGGCTGAAGCGGATGAGTCGGTCGTCGAAGATCCACAGGTCGTTGCCCGGGAGGAGCAAGTCCGATGCCAGGTGACGAGGCAGCCACCGCACCTCTTCGCCGGCCGCGATGTTCTGCGGCGTGCATGCGTGCTCGTACTGGACGTACTCGCTCAGCGGCTCCGAGACGACGCGAGCGCGACGCATGACGACACCACGGCCGACAGCGTCGGCAACCGACTGGTGGAAGCCGTTCCACCACGACGAGCGGTCGCTGTGGTTGTACCTCCAGCCGTTTTGCCACGCCGCAAACTCGGCATCCTCTTCCACGACGCCGTAGACATCACGCGTTTCCAGGTGAACCGCTGAGCGGCTGCATCCCGCCAGCAGTTCAGCGAACGGTGGCACCTTCAGCGGCATCGCACGCCTCCCTGATCTGCTGCACCATGCGGACGGGCAGCCGGACGACTGCCTCAGTGTCGGGGATCGATCCCGTCGCAAGGCATTCTGCCTGGAGTACCTCGTCCGCCTTCCACCCCTGGAACACGAACTCTCCCTTGTCCTCGTCGAGCCATACCGTCGGGCAGTGGTCGCCATTGGTGTTGGGGTCCTTGCCGAACGAGCGTAGAGCCATGATGTCCTCCGTCGTCACGTGGATTGCGCAATGTTCTACGACCATCCTGCCTTCGGACGTGACCGTCAAGGGTGCCTAGATGGGGAAGCCCAGCGCTCTCATGTGACGTCGCCAGAGCCTTCCGTGCTCTGGGGTGCAGTACTTCTTCAGCCGACCCACTCCAGTCGTCTGCGGCACATCGGCGCCGTAGTGCCCGCAGGTCGTCGGCTGAGCCTTGATCGGTGTCGTGGTGTCCATGGTGCTGCCTTTCGAAGTAGGGGGCGCCCCGCGTCTCTGTGTCGGATCCGCGGGGCGCGTGAGGGTGTTCGTTAGCTGTTGCGGCCGTAGGTGAGTGCGGACGCCATGCCGGCATCGTGGTATTCGATTCGGGTGTCGACGATGTCCATCAGCTCTCTGTCTCCGACGTAGACATGCACCGCCTTGATTTCTGGGGTTGCGTTGCCTCGTCCACCGCCGGCCTGGACCGACGCCGCCTGGCGGACCATGGCCGTTGAATCGCTGTGGCTGTACACCTGCGTGGGGTGGAGGAAGCGGACCAGTTCCGGCCCGCGCTCGCCGACCCACGCCAGCTCACCGATGCCAGGGAATCCACCGTCGGCGTAGCCGCCTGGACGGTTGCAGGCCGTCGGGAGCGATCCGTAGCGACCCATGGCGTAGCGCATCGAGCTGTACACGTTCGCCAGTGGATTCGTGCTGACGCCGTGGAGCTTCGGGCCGACGCCGCGCATGTGGCTGGCCCACGCCTCAAAGGTGGGCTTGATGACCTGCATCAGGCCTACCGACGGCGTGCCGTTCTTCGCGTTGATGTCCCAGTCGTTGACGGCATTGGGGTTACCGCCGCTCTCCTGGTTCATCCGTCGGAGCGTCAGGTCCGCGTACTGCGCAGGGTTGCCAGTCATCCGGAGCGCCTGGAGCACGACACCCCTCCAGCGCTCGACACCGGATCCGCCTCCGCCACCGCCCGCCCCGTCAGGAACGGCACGGGGTCGACGGAGACGCCGTTCTTCCGCGCCTCCAGGTGGAGGTGAGGACCGGTGACGTTGCCGGTGTCGCCGACGCGTCCGATCGTCTCGCCCTGGCCGACGGCCTTGCCGATCGACGTCAGGGTGTCCGACATGTGCGCGTAGAGCGACGCCAAGCCTCCGCCGTGATTGATCATCACGTGGTTGCCGTAGGGGCCACCGCTCTGCGCCATGGCGACGCGACCGCCGGCAACGGCGCGGATAGCCGTGCCGATAGCGGCTGGGAAGTCGAGCCCGGTGTGTCGGCCGGAGCTCCACATCGAACCGCGCTGCCCGAACGGGGTGCCGAACGGCGCGTTGACGGGGCGGAGTCACGCCCCGCTTCCTCCGCCGCTCTCGCCTCCCCCGAAGCCGAGGAAGTCGAGTGCCTTGTCCTTCGGACCGTCGAGCATCTAGCCCGGGAGCTTTGCGATTTCACGCGACCAGGGGTTCGTCAGAATGCTTTTCAGTTGGTCGGTGATCAGGCCGCGAGCCTTGCTGAAGACGTCAAGAGGATTCGAGAAGAGGTCCCCTACGTCGCCAGCCTTTTCCTTCAGCCATCCGACGATGCCGCCTTCGGCGTAGCCACCCTGGAAGGTGCTGAGCGACTGGCCGTTCATGGCGGCGCGGTTTACTGCGTGGAGTCGAGCGCGCTCGTAGGGGTCGCGCATCGCTTCGGATACGTAGACGCCTTCGCCACGCCGCATGGGGACGAGCTGGTCGTCTCCCTGCCTCCACGTCGACTGCCCTGGGAGGATGCCGCCTCGCGCGAACCCCTTCAGGTCTAGCTTCTTCAGCGGGTCAACGCCCGTGATATCCGCTACGCGATTCCAGAGGGGCACAATCGCCGCGTTGTATACGTGGTCCACAATGAACTTCACGGGCTTCTTCGCGATACCCGAGATCTGATCCCATGCCTTTTTGATGGAATCCTTGCCGAATCCGAAGGAGTCCGCGACGGACTTCATGGCCGACTTGATGTTGTCGAAAGCGGGCTTAATGGCTACGTCGTACAGCCATTCCGCCTTGTCACCAATCCACGTGAACACGGGACGGAGAACCTTTTCCCACACCCACGTGGCCATGCTGGCGACGGCCTTCAGGTTGTCTATGAACTGCCGGAACGCAGGCTTAACAGCGTGCTCCCACATCCACATCGCGGCGTCGCCGATCCAGCGGAACACGGGCCTTAGGACGGTCTCCCACAGCCACTTACCTATCTCGCCCAGGAGCTTAAAGGCCAGGTAGATCGGGGTGAGGACGCCGACGACAACGATCGTGAACAGGATCTTTGCCGCCTCCCAGATGAACCGGAAGATGGGCTGGATAATTACGTCCCACAGCCATACGACGATGTCGGCGACCTGCTTAATCGCCCACCAAATGCCCTCGAATACCGGCTTCAGGACGTTGTCCCACAGCCACGACGCAACCGTTGCGATGCCCTTCGCGGCGTTGTCGACCGCGGTTCGGAACCAATCCCAGTTGTTGTAGGCGTAGATCACGGCTGCGACGAGGAGACCGACAACGAGCATGATCGCCCGGATGATGGGGACAATTCCCGTGGCACTGAGCGCCAGAGCCCAGCCGCCCGTGACGATCTGCGCCGTCAGCACAACGGCCGAGTAGATGCCCATCGCAACGCCGAACGCGGCCATTCCGACCACAATGGCCTTGTTTACCGCCCAGATTCCCCACAACGCGATGACGAGTTCCGGCACATTCGTTGCGAGCCATGAAATGGAATTGAACAACGGCGTCACAACAACCATCAACGCCGTCGAAACGGGGCTCAACGTCTGCGCTGTGGCAATCAACGCCGTCAGAACACTTCCAACGAGTGCCCCAACACTAGGTGCACTTTCCTTCACATAATCAAGGAACTTCTCAAAACCGGGCGATCCCTTAAGACTTGTGCCCCATCTTGCGAAGCGCTCCGTTATCTTGTCGGATCTCGACGCAATTCCGTCCATCTTAGGAAGGAAGGCGTCAATGACCCCCGCCACGCCCTTCAGGACATTCCCGAAAGCCACGCCGAATCCGACGATCGCCGGCTCCACGTTGTCCGCGAGATCCTTCTTGAACTCCTGCCAGAACGGCGTCTTCAGTCCGGCCGACGTCTTGTCCATCAGCGTCTGAATCGCGCTCGAAGCGCCGATGAGCCTTTTCCAACCTGAAGCACCTGCCAGTCGGAGGACCCTGCGGCAGCTCCCCGGAGGCGCCAGTCAACTAGTGAAGACCTGGCCAGGAGCCCGTGCTGGACTCGGGTAGCCGATCAACGACAGTCCGCTGACCAGTGCGGATGCCAGGTTGGAAAAGGCTCAATGACTAGCGGAGTGAGACCAGGAAGAGAGGCCTTCGCACCGTCGACACCCCGGGTAAAGATCGGGAGGACGTGGGGCTGAAGGGACTCCGACCACTCCTTGAAGGCCGTCTTGAGTCCGCGCGGGCCTGCAATGGAGTCGTACAGGTCGCGCTGTGCCGGCGTCAGCTTGGCAAGTGCGCGCTCGTACTCCTGCTGCTTCGTGAGTGCCGTAGACGTCGCAGAGGCAGTCGACATGCGCGCAGCCGCTACACCGCGCTCCGCGGAGGCGATGGCTTCAGCCGCCGCTACCTGCACGTTGGAGGCGTTCTCCACGGAGTCCGCCACCCGTCGCTGTGCGTCGGCCAGGTCGCGGGCGATCTGTTCCTGGACCCGGCCGGCGTCCGCCTGCGCATCCTTGACGGCGTCAGTCTGGTCTTTGATCTTCTGCTGAGATTCGGCCACTCGCTCCTGAGCGTTGACGACCTCGTCGGAGGCTTCCGCGGAGACCTTCGCCTGGTCAAGGATCTCAAAGCGAAGGTTCTTGATCTCCTCGCGCTGACGCTTGAGAGCGTGCTCCGCCTCGTCGGCCGCGAGCTGCGCGCGCTCACGCTGAAGAGCCGTCGCCTTCGGGTCCTTCATGACCCGCGCGAGCTCTTCCTGAGCCTCCTTGACGCGGAGGACAGAGTCACGCTCGTCGAGGGAGGCATCCTCCAGTCGAGCGGAGAGCTCCCGGCGCTGCTTCTCCAGCTCTTCGCGCTGCTTTGCCAGCTCCTCCGAGACCTTCCGGTGAGCCGCAGCGAGATCCTCCTCCGCCTTCAGTGCGTCACGCTTGGCGTCAGTGAGGGAGCGCTCAGCGCGTTCGACGGACTCGGCAGCCTGACGACGCTGGTCAGCGGCTCGGATCCCGACCTGCGCAAGGGCCCGCTCTGCGTCTTCGATCGCCCGGTTGGACTGGACGACCTGCCGCTCTGCGTTGCGGTGAGCCGTCGCCAGGGAGGCCTGCGCGCCGGCGAGCTGGAGCGCCTGCGATACGGCCTGCGACGCTGCTCGCGCCGTTGCGGCGGACCCCCGGAGAGACGCGTTTGCGGCATCCTCCTGCGCGGCCGTCTGCGCCTTCAGCGCCTCCCCGACACCCTTAATTGCCGGCACGGCCGCGAGACCGAAGGCTCCGATACCTGCGCCGGCTGCCGTCGCCATGGCGACCACGGAACCGAGACCCGCGGCAATCACGGGACCGAAGGGGATGGCAAGGAGAGCAGCCATCTGGATTCCGAGCGCCATCAGAGACGCGCGGGCGCCGCTTGTGTCGACGTGGACGTCAAGGTCGATATCGGCAGCGTCGACGGCCGCGATCTCAGCCCGGAGCTCCGCGAGCGCCGCGCGAGCCGTAGCCGTGTCGGCGCGAACGGCGATGTTCGGGTGCGACGCTCCGAGACGCTGGAGTTCGGCGTCGATGCGTCGGACCTCCGCCTCCGCAGCCTCCGTTGAGACGTCGATGCCGATGCGCTTGTTGGAGAGCGTCTCCATGCGGGCGCGGAGGCGGGCAAGGTCGGCGTCGACACCGGTGTCACCGAGGCGAACGTCCAGACGGGGCATCGTCCGGAAGGCTGCTTCAAGCTTCGTCCGCAGGCTGCGCGCGAAGGCGCCACCCGTGTCCGAACCCTGCCGGCTCGCCTGACGCTGCGCTGCCTGCCCGCCAGCCTGGACCGCCTGCGGGAGGGCTGCCGAGACCCGACGGGCGATCTCGTCGCTCATCCGGTCACCGATGATCCGTCCGGCCTCGTCGCCAACCCGCTGTGCGGCGGGGATGACGATTCGCTCCATGCGGCGGTTGAAGTTCGGAGAAATCGGCACCACATCGACGCCGACAGTGCCCACAATGTCGTGGTCGACGGCCATCAGACGATCTCCGTCGACTGTGCGCGCCCGTTCAGCACGGCGTCCAGGGTGAACATCTGCCGGGACTCCCACTCAACCCGGGGCGACCACGGGGCCCGCGCGAGCGTGAGGGCGTACTCCGCCCACATCCGGCAGAGAGTGGAGCAATACGGGTCGATGACGATGTCTCCCGTGGTCGTCATCGTCGGCATCGGCGCGTTCGCGCAGTTCGGCCGTAGGCACTTGGTTGGGTCAGTCATGGGGGTACCTCTCGCTGTGGGCATGCGAAAGGCCCCCAGCGAGACGCTGGGGGCCTTCGGGTTGTGGGCAGTCAGGCTGTACTGCACTGGCGGCACTTCGGTGCAGGGTCTCGTCCGCCCCTGCCACCTCCCGTAGTTGGTCCGTCCAGTGCGCGGGCTGCCACCGGATTCGCTAGATTGCGCTGCATGTTGACGTGGGATCTTGGGGAACGACTCGTCGGTTGTCGGCCAAAGCGAACGCACCTCGACGCGCTACAGGCGACTGCCAGCGCAGGCATTTCCAGTCCGGTCATCAAGTGGACTGCATGGGGCAAAGATTTTGAGGCCGCGCACGCATCCCTGGACGACATCGCGACTCTGGTGGGTCAGCGACCCATCAAGCAGCTTGAGCTTCAGGTCAGCGATGCAACTACGCCACACAGTCCGGTTGCTACGGTGACATTTGGGGACCGTAGGGGACGTGGCAGGCAGTTCTTTCTAGGCGTCTTCATGACGTATGACCGCAGTTGGGACACACGCCTTCAGGTTCGCCACTCGACGCGCACGACGGCCGAAGACAAGCTGCATCAGCTCGCTCTCGTTCTCCGACGCACCCAAGTTCTGTGGAAGTACACCAAGCTCATCACCCTCGTAAGCATGTTGTGGCAAACAGCGTTTCTCTGGATGCTTCTGCGCTGGGTTGGGACTTGGGACTTCCCATCGCCTGCTGATGCCGTCGCGTTCGTCCTGACAGCGGCAGTGGTCCTGTCCATCCCGCACATGGCGGCCGACGTCCTACTCTCGTTCAGAGTTCAAGTGGCACCAGCCCCAACAGGCTGGTGGAACCAACTGGTCTCTAACCCCAACCTGAACACCGCCCTTGGCGCCGTCTTCGGTCTACTGAGCCTCATCGTTGCTGTCGCGGTGGCCATCAAGGAGTTCGCAGGCGGGAGCTAGCGAGCCGTCAGCTTGGAAACCACCGCGGAGAGGTCCGCGAGGATGGACGGGGCATTGCCGTGTCGGCGGCCCGTCATTGCGATGTAGCGGCCGGTCCCGTAGATCTCCACGGCCGTACCGTCGGGGCGTCGGATGCGGCGCCCCTGTCGGAGGTCGGCGCGGCCCCAGATGTGCAGCCCGTCACCGGACGGGGAGACCTCTACGTAGGTGGTCCCCGCGTCGCGGAGGACGGCTGCTGCCCACGGCGCCAGACGGCCAGTGAGCGGGTTGAGGCAGTGGTCCAGGTCGATACAGACGATGTCGTCCTCGTCGGAGAGGACAAAGCCAAGACCGACGCCGGCCGTCGAAGCGGCGGCGCTCGTGTGCGCGCTCCACGTTGCGGAGTCCGTCGAGGAGGCCGCCATGCCGGCGACGGTCAACGGGCGCTTGTCCGCAGCGCGTCGAACCCACCTGTCGCGGGTCTTCAGCTCAATGGGAGTCGCATCCTTCTTCGCCGCACGGTGCGCCGCCATGCGGCAACGGGTGGAACAGAACCGCGCGCGGTGTGAGTGTCGCGCCCCCAACTTCTCCGGGCACCACTCGCAGGTAGGTGTGTTCATGGGTCCAGTCTAGCGCGGCGCGTTACGGTAATCCATAGGCTGACCTGTGCTTATTCGGAACGGCATCTGGCCGGATCGCTGTACGCCCGCCTGCCGTTTCAGGGGTCAGATCAGTCCGGCCGGCACCCGTTCGGCGCCCCAACGGGCTCCTGCGGGCGCCTCGGCCGGATCCTCCAGACCCGCACAGACAGGGAGGACCAGCACCTTTACGGTCTGGCCGTCTGCCCGTAGGGGGTCACCCGCCTACCCCGCTGAACTAACGCCCCTTGCAACGTTGTTGCTCTTCCTGTACATTCGACGTCGCGTGTATCGGATGGAAACCTTCGCGCGCGCAATTTTTCCCGAAAGGACGCACTGAGTGTATTTGGCCTCGCCGCAATGGCGCAGGCCCAGGAGCTGCCACGTCGGCTCCTAGCTGGAGACTTCACCCCTAGGTGAGGTGTGTCTCCATGCAATACGCGTCAGTGACACTCGGGAGGAAACAGCGTGACGTCCAGCGGCACCACTATCTGCGCGCACCCGGTTCGCGACATCATCATCGTGATGCTCGTCGGTGTGGTGGCGGGCCTTCTGTCTTTTATCGTCGTCACCGAACTTGGTGGCACTGCTCTCGATGGCCTCACCAAGGCCGGAACCGCGTGCCTCGCGGTTACTGGTGCGGGTCTCATCGTGCTCCAGTACCTCAAGCGCAACTAACGTCTTCGCGAGGGGCGACCCAGTCGGGTTGCCCCTCCGACGTGTCAACCTACTCACCGCTCCATGGTGTAGCCGTTCTCGACGAACGGGTTGCGGTTGCCGGTCGGCACAGGCTCCTTCACGGGACGTCGGCCGTCCTCGTCGAGGCCGTGGCGCCCGCGGTACAGCGCAGCGCCGGCGCTGACGCCTCGTCCGCCGCTACCGACGTCGGATCCGCGGGGGCCACCGGAGCGGTAGACAGGTGCGGGCGGCTCTGGCGTGCCGAAGGCTTCGAGGAACGCCACAGCGTCCGCCTGGAGCTCTTCGGGGGTCTCTCCGCGCAGGAACGCGCACATGGGCGGGGTCAGCCCGTGCGCCTCGCCGGCCGCGAGCTGTTCGGGGGCGGGGTCGTTCATGGTTGGCACCTCTCTACTTCAGGGTCAGGTCGGGGGCACGCTCGTGGCCGTGTCGTACAGGCTCCGGAGGCGTGGGGATGATCCGCTCACGCGGGGTGTAGTCGATGACGGAGTCGTCGGCAACGCCGCAGTCCACGACGTCTTCCGCCTCCAGCTCGTCAAAGCTCGTCGGCACCCACACGTTAGGGAGGCCTGCGATGTAGACGAGATACGGAACGTCGTAGTGCCCTGACGTCATGGCCCGCATGATGTCCTCAGGGACACCGTCGGGCGTGATGCCCGCCGCCTCGAAGTAGCCCTTCTCCCGCAGCTGCTGAAGCCGCTGTCCATCGCCCAGTGGGCGGAGAATGTCGAACTGCGCCTGGCGGATGTTGCGGAGCGTCCCGAGCATGTCTGTGAGCGTCTTCCACGCCGCAGGCGCCTTGCCGCCACGCTGGATAGCTTCCTCCGCGGACCGGGCGCCGTTCTCAGGTCGGCGGCCGGCTTCTTCACCTCACCGAGGAACTCCGTCAGCCGCTTGCCGAGCGCTTCGAGGGCCGTCTCCGCGCCGTCGGTCGTCCGGAGGTGCTCCAGGTGGTATCGGAGGCTGGTGATGCCCTCGCTGAGCCCCAACACCTCTGACTCTGCCTCCAGGGCACCCCTGTAGGCGTCGGCTGCTCGCTGGCCGATGTCGTCGGGGAATTCGGCGCCGGCACGCATCGCCGTCACTGCCTCGTCGAACACCTTGCGGCGGGCAAGGTCGGGGCTCAGGACGTCGCCCAGTGCCCTTCGGTGCTCCTCCAGCCTGCGTAGCTGTGTCTCCGCGTGGACGACATCGGGAACGGCGCTCCAGGCCGCACGGAACTCGGGGTTGTTGCTCATCAGTACCTCTCACACATGCAAAAACCGCTTACCGGTCGGCAAGCGGCTGGAAGGGGGCTAGGGCCTGTTGTGAAAGTGCTCGTCGCTTACGAACGCGGATGCTGGCCGATGTCGGTGTATGGCAAGGTACCCGCATGTCCAACGGTGTCTCCTACCCCGTCTTCCGAACGTCCGACTCGGCGGCGGCCCTCGCCACAGCGCGTCAACTGCTCGCGCTGGGCGAGCGAGAGTACGCCCAGGTGTCAGTGGATGTGGAGCTCTGCACGGTCGCGGAGGTGATGGAACTGCGTCGGGTGCTACCGGACTCCTGGTTCCGCACCGAGAACGAAGAGTTCTGGGCGAGAAATCTCGATACGCAGACGGTCTTGCGCTGCGACTGGCACGCCACCGAGCTTTCCGCGGACACGGATAGCATCGCTCTCTTACTCCCGCTCTGGGCATCGATGGTGGACCAGCCTGTCGGTGGCGTCGAGGACGCCTTCGCCGCCTTGGTGGGTACGAGATACGGCGTGATCCGCTGGGACCAGATGATCTGGCCGGCGGTGCCAGAGCACGGGTACGAAGGCCGCGTCGAGCACGACGGGGTCACCCTGGTCTTCAACTGCGACGATGCCGGAGCCGACCGGCAGGTCGGGACCCACACGGTATGCGTCGACGTCCATGAAACCCGGGACTCGCAGAAGTACACTGCCCGGCTGGCCGAGCAGATCGGCCAGGCGGTCATCGGCCCGCCGTATCGTTAGGGCTGCGTGAAGGTGCCGGTCACAACCATTCGTTGATGGCTGCGACCAGCACGGTCGCTTCGAAACGGACGGCGAGTTTGTCGTACCTGTTGGCGACAGCCCGGTGGCGCTTGAGGCGGTTGATCCCGCACTCGACCGCGTGCCGCTGCTTGTAGTCGTCCTTGTCGAACTTCGGCGGCCGACCTCCGAAGGAGCCGCGCTTGAGCCGGTTGCGGACCCGGTCCGCAGGCACCGGAATCGTTGCCTTGATCCCGCGTCTGCGCAGGTAGGAGCGGTTGTTGCGGGAGTCGTACGCCTTGTCGGCCCGGACCCGGTCCGGTCGCTTGCGCGGCCTGCCGGTCCCGAGTCGCGGCACCCGGATCGCCTCCAGGACCGGCTCGAATTGCGGGGAATCACCCCGCTGCCCGGCCGTGATCACAACCGACAGCGGCTTCTGTCCCTGCTCGACGGCGAGGTGGATTTTGCTGGTCAGCCCGCCGCGGGAGCGTCCGAGGCCGTGGTCGGCCGGCTCGGCGAAGATGCCGCCGGGCGGTTCCTTCTGGAGGTCCCCCCTTTTCACCGCTCCGGCGGCGTGCTGATGGGCCCGGCAGACGGTGGAGTCGACGTTCACTTCCCAGGTGATCAGGCCCTTCGCGTCCGCCTCGGCCTGGAGCTGGGAGAGGATCCTTGCCCAGATACCACCACGTTGCCATCGCCGAAAGAGGTCGTAGACGCGATCCCACGGGCCGTACCTCTCAGGCACGTCCCGCCACGGGGCGCCAGTCCGGGTCCGCCACCGTATGCCGTCTATCAACTGTCGCCGAGTCCACACCGGCGGACGGCCCGGCTTGATGCCCTCCGGCAGCAACGGCTCAAGCCGGGTCCACTGGTCATTCGTCAGATTCCCACGTCCCACGGGAAGCGATCATTCACGACCAAGATCCACTTTCACAACAGACCCTAGGCGGCCTCGTAGACGCCTAGCTCAAGGGAATAGGCGTGCGCTCTATGCGTGCCTCACGCTTGCGCGCAGGCGCTTCGGTGGCCGTCGTGCGGTATCGGATGCGCTCCGCCTCGTTGCGGCACGATCGACAAGTGAGCTTCAGGCCTGAAGCGTTGCGTGGCTCGCGGTGATAGTAGGCCGTCGTGCGTGGGAGGGTCTCGCCACATCCACGGCACGGCTCCACAAACGGCGTGGGGACATCTAGGTCTCTGGTACATGTCGCTAGGGCTCCTGGTTCTGGCTACCTGTCTACTTGCGGGCCACGAAAACGGCCGCCCAAGTGGGCGGCACATGAGGAAAGTTCGTCGCCCCTGCGACGGAGCGCGCCACCGCTCACGAAGGAGAGCGTGGCGCGAATGGCGGCCCGACATCGCAGGGGCGGATGCGCCGCCAGAGAGGCGGGAGGCGGCGCAGTTAAAGAGGGAACCAGGAGCCATGCCAGTCGCCGGCGTCCGTGGAGCTCCCTCTAAGTCAGTTATCGGGCGGAAAGAAACTTCCCCTTACTAGAGTTATGTGGGGCACGTTTGGGCGTGTTGGGCTTTTCACGGCATGTCGCCCAATACGGTTACAAAACCGTTACATTCATCCCGAAATGTGGGACGGAATCGGAAATTGCACATCCTATCCATGTACGCCACGCTGCGTAACCGGCGCCCGAGACGTCAAGCGCGGGCCGCTCAGGACCACTGAAGCCAGAAACGCCCCCGTGTGCCTCCCTAAGCCCATCGCGACCCGGAGTGGCCCTTGGTTTTTGCCTGGCGGGCCCACTGGAGCCCTCAGTGGCCCTTCACGGGCTTTCCCGGGCCTCTCTTGCTCCGCCGCCTCCCCGTCCGCCCGCGCTCTCGACGTCGAAGCGGCCTCCGGGTCAGGCCGGGGCCCAAAAGGCCAAACCAAAGGCCTTTTCTACTTTCTCCTTAACGCGTTAGAGAGAAAGTAGAAGTAGGAGCCAGAAACGACCCTTTGACCCCTCAGCAAGCCAAAAGCGCAGGTCAGCGCCATGGTAAACCTGGCGGAGTCTGGCCCAGTCCGACCCGAGCGGAGGACGAGAACGCCAGCCGACGTCAACCCACGGTTGCCTGAAACGCCAGCGAGCGACCTCCCGTCGGATGGGAGGCCGCTCGCTGATTACTGAGTGTTACGCGACAAGCGGGGCGCTCATCGCCGTCCCCGCTCGCGTCACGGCCACGCAGTCGAGGCAGACGCTCGTCGTCCAGGTGTCGCCGACGAGGTGCGGCTTCGCCCCGTCCTCCAGGCAGTGCCCGCACGTGTCGTCGATCGGGTAGGTGAAGAGCTCCTGGAGGTCCATGCAGAGCATGTCAGCCTGGCGGGCCTCCATCGCGAGCACCACACTGGCGATGCTGCCCAAGTAGTTGTCCAGCACCACGGCCCCCTCGTACTGGCGGACGTCGTAGTCCATGCCGACGGCGATCCGGGCAGGGATCCTCAGGCGGTCCGCGACATCGCTCGCGAAGGCCGTCGTCTCGTCAAGCGCCTCCGGCGACGAGACATCGCCAATGACCAAGATGGCGTCCTCCGTGATCCCGCCGGCGATGCAAGAGGGGTGGGCGAAGAGCTGGACGCCCTCCAAGACGCCGACGGGGGCCATCTGACCCCACTCGTCGCCACAGACGGCGCGGGCCACGCCGTCGCGTTGCGCGGGGGTGAGGGTGGCGACGTCGATACGGGGGGAGAGAGGGCGTGCACAGGTGTCGTACATTGGTGTCTCCTCTGTTGAGGACACAGCTCCGGGTCTTCCGCCAAGTTGATGCCGGAGCTGTGCCATGTTCGCCGCGCGGTTGCGCAGGCGGTGCTTCATGTGACGTGATGCGTCAGAGGTACCGCTGCCTGGAGGGTTTCTCAGACCTCGTCCACGGCAGCCCATCGGATTTCGACGCGCTCGTCCCCATTGAAGGGGCCGCGCGTTCCCACCCGCTTGACCCGAATCCGGTCGATCGCCAGGCGTAGCAACTCCCGCCGCATCGGCAGGTCAGCGGTCTCCCACGCTTCCCGGGCTGTTTTCTCCTCCAGAAGAAACGTGATGTCGACCGCGGACTCACCTCCGACGCCTTTGAGGAGTTCCCGAGCCTCAGCCATCTCCCGGTTGCAGTCTTCCCACGCAGGCTCGAAGAAGCGGGCAGCCGGGCCCTCGTAGAGCCCCTTGCGCCGGTCTCGAAGCAACCGCTCCATCTGGGCTTCGGCAGCCTTCAACGACGCACGCGCTTCTTCTATCTCCGCCGTCTCCTCCGGCTGTGTCAGAGCGCCCCAGCGCTGCGCGACGATGCCAAGAAGCGGATCTTCCGGCTCGGAGCATGTCAGGTAGTCCAGCCAGCGCTGGACTACGTAGCGCTCAAGCGCCGGCCCGTAGGCAGAGGCGGGAGCCGCGCATCGTCGCCCGCCCTGCGCGGACATGCAGGTGTAGGAGCGGCTCATGCGTGGCATTGCCCGCCCGCAACTGGCGCACTCACCTAGGTCTGTCAAAAGGTGATGCCGCTTCCCCCGTGCCGCACCTGCCGCCTTCGCGTCGGGCTTGGCGTGCCCCGCCAGCGCTCTGGCTGCTGCCTCACGCTGCGCGTCGCTGATGAGCGTCACGCCGACCTTCACCCGCCGCCCACGGCTGTCTGTGAAGATGCTCCCGGGGCCGTTGCTGAGCTTTACTACCTGCCATCCGCTGTACGCAGGGTTCTGCACGATCCGATAGATCGTGTTGTGATTCCATCCTGGACGCCCCATCGGGCCAGGGATCCCGTCTTTGTCCAGAAGTTGTGCGATCTGACGGAGACTGTTTCCTTCGCAAGCGAGCTTGAAGATGCGTCGCGCGATGGTGGCCTTAGTCCCCTTCTTCGGGTGTTCCGGGTGGGCGTGTGTCCTGTCTTCGACGAGCTTTCGATGTTCGTCGGCCACAAGCCCGTAGGGGACCCTGCCCGACACCCATTCCCCGTTTTCACGCTGGTTGGCCTTCGTGTCGGACACTCGCTTGGAAATGCGCTCCGACTCTTCCCGCGCGTCCTCTGCTTTCCACATGATCATGCGGCGGTGGTTGGGATCCGACGAATCCAACCCGTCTTCCCCGAAGATGATCCGGCCGCCGTTCAGGTTCTCCAGCGTGGAGAGGACGGCAAGGGCTCCCTTCCGGTCAAAACGGTCCAGCTTGTAGCACCACAGCGTTTTGATCTCACCGGACGCCAGGGCCAGGAGTGCCTTTGTGTAGTCCGGGCGCTTGATGTCCTTCGACGCACTAAGCTTATCCGTCCAGATCTTCCGGACCGTGAGGCCGTTCCACTCTCCCCACTGTCGGCCTCTGGTCTCCTGCATCGCTGGAGACAGGTCTCCGCGGCGCCCCGCCACTTTGGTGGACTTGCGGGTGTAGATGTCCATTAGCTGCTCGGGTGGCAGCTCCTCCCCGTCGGTCACACACGTCAGTATGCGGCCCCGGGACTCGATTGCATAGGTGGTCACGTATCCAAGCAGTGGTAGAAGGGCACCGGGACGCAGATCCGGTCCCGTTCGGTGTAGGCGATCATCTCGCCGACGAAGTAACCGTTGTTGAGGATGTTGTGGTGGGAGAGGGTGGCCCCCTTGGGGAAGCCCGTCGTCCCCGAGGTGTACTGGATGGTGACGGGTTCGTCGCACGAGAGCGGTTCCGGGCGCAGCTCTCCGGGCGTACGGGCCAGGAACGCGTCCCAACCCTCGTCCCCGAAGTAGACGGCCTCGCGCAACTCAGGACACTCGGACCGCACGTGCTCGACCATCGCCCGGTAGTCGCTCGTCTTGTGCGCGAGCGAGGCGAAGAGCAGGGTGACCCCCGCCTGGTTCAGTACGTACGCCAACTCGTGCGCCCGGTAGGCCGGGTTGATGGTGACCATGACGGCGCCGACGCGGGCGGTGGCGTACTGGACGAGGACCCACTCGGCGCAGTTCACCGCCCAGACGCCGACCCGGTCGCCCTTGCGGACCCCGCTGCCGAGCAGGGCCCCGGCGAGCCGGTCGACGTCCGCGCCGAACCGGGCGTACGTCCAGCGGCGTCCGGTGGCGACGTCGACGAGCGCCTCCCGGTCGGGCCACGCGGCGACCGCCCGGTCGAGGTTGGCGCCGATGGTGCCCCCGAGGAGGGTGGTGGTGGACGCCCCGTGGGCGTAGGACAGGGTCATCCGAGCTCTCCCTCGACGTATTCCTTGCCGCCGCCCTCGGCGGTCAGCCGGCGCAGCTCCACGCGCCGGATCTTGCCCGAGACGGTCTTGGGCAGGTCGGCGAACTCGATGCGCCGGATCCGCTTGTACGGGGCGAGGACCGCGCGCGCGTGGGCGAACAGGGCCTTCGCGGTCTCCTCGCCGGGCTCCCAGCCCGCCGCGAGGACGACGTACGCCTTGGGGACGGCGAGGCGCAGCGGGTCGGGGGCGGGGACGACGGCCGCCTCGGCGACGGCCTCGTGCTCCAGGAGGGCGCTCTCCAGCTCGAAGGGGCTGATCTTGTAGTCGGAGGCCTTGAAGACGTCGTCCGCGCGCCCGATGTACGTGATGTAGCCGTCCGCGTCCCGGGAGCCGATGTCACCCGTGCGGTAGTAGCCGCCGGCCATCGCCTCCGCCGTCTTCTCCGGGTCTCCGTGGTAGCCGGTCATCAGGCCCACCGGGTTGGCGGACAGGTCGAGGCAGATCTCGCCCTCGTCCACGTCCGGCCGGCCGCTGACGGGGTCGACGAGGGTGACCCGGAAGCCGGGGCTCGGACGCCCCATGGACCCCTCCTTGAGCCGCTGGCCCGGGCTGTTGGAGACCTGGACGGCGGTCTCGGTCTGCCCGAAGCCGTCCCGGACGGTGACGCCCCAGGCGCGCCGCACCGACTCGATGACCTCGGGGTTCAGCGGTTCGCCGGCGGCGACGACCTCGCGCGGCGGGGTCGTCAGCCGGCTCAGGTCGGCCTGGATCAGCATCCGCCACACGGTCGGAGGGGCGCAGAAGCTGGTGACGCCGTTGCGTTCCATCTCGCTCATCAGCCGGGCCGGGTCGAAGCGCGTGTAGTTGTGGATGAAGACGGTCGCCTCCGCGTTCCACGGGGCGAAGAGGTTGGACCAGGCGTGCTTGGCCCAGCCCGGCGAGGAGATGTTGAGGTGCACGTCGCCGGGCCTGAGGCCGATCCAGTACATCGTCGAGAGGTGCCCGACCGGGTACGAGGTGTGGGTGTGCTCGACCAGTTTGGGCCGGGCGGTGGTGCCGGAGGTGAAGTAGAGCATCAGGGTGTCGTCGGCGAGGGTGACCCCGTCGGGCTCGAACACGTCGGACGCGTGGTCGGCGTGCTCGTACCCCAGCCAGTTCACCCCGTCGCCGCCGACCGCGATCCGGGTGTACGCGCCAGGCACGTCGTCGAACTTGGCGGTGTCCTCTGCGCGGACGATCACATGACGGGCGCGGCCCCGGTCGACGCGGTCGCGCAGGTCGGCGGGGCCGAGGAGCGGGGTGGCGGGGATGACGACGGCGCGCAGCTTCATCGCGGCGAGCACGGTCTCCCACAGTTCGGCCTGGTTGCCGAGCATCACGATGATCCGGTCCCCCGCGCGGACGCCCTGGGCGCGCAGCCAGTTCGCGACCCGGTGGGAGCGGGCGGACATCGCGGCGAACGACACCTTCGTCTCGGAGCCGTCCTCCTCGACGAGGTGGAGCGCGGTCCGGTCGTTGCCCTCCGCGATGACGTCGAACCAGTCGAGCGCCCAGTTGAACCGGTCGGACCGGGGCCAGGCGAAGCCCTCGTAGGCCGTCTCGTAGTCCTCGCGGTGCTGGAGCAGGAAGTCCCGGGCGGCCCGGAACCTCTCCGTCGCGCCGGTCGCACTCGTAGCCGTCATACGTCCTCCTCGTCGCGGGACCGACGCCCTCCTCGTTGCGGGACCGGTCCCTGACATCGTGTAATCGGTGACCCAGGTCTCACTACCCCCGTTCGGGGGTGAACCAGCCGGCCGACGAGGGGAGACAGCGGTGCCCGAGCACGCCGGATCGGTGGAACTGCGCGGCGCGCTGGTGCGGCTGCGGCGCGCCACCGGCCTTCCGGTCGTCTTCGGCGGACTGCTGCACGACGGGCGCGTGCTGCGGATCGCCGAGCTGAACGGGGCGGTGACCCCGGCCCTCCACGGACTCACGATCCCGGCCGGCTCGGGTCTGGGCGGGAAGTGCCTGGCCCTGTCGCGGCCGTGCGCGGTGACGGACTACCGCTCGGCCCGGCACATCACGCACGAGTACGACGGTCCGGTCTCGGCGGAGGGCCTGCGCTCGGTGGTCGCGGTGCCCGTCGTCGTACGGCGGAAGGTGCGCGGAGTGCTGTACGGGGCGCTGCGCGACGTGGTGCCGATCGGTGAGCGGGTCTTCGACGCGGCGGTCGCGGCGGCCCGGGACGTGGAGCAGGCGCTCGCCGTACGGGACGACGTCGGCCTGCTGCTCGCGCCGCCGTCCTCCGGACCGTCCTGGGAGGAGGTCCGGCAGGCGTACGGGGAACTGCGCGAGCTGGCGCCCCGGGTCGCCGACCCGGAACTGCGGGAACGGCTCCTCGCGGTCTGCGGGCGCCTGGAGACGGCCTCCGGCTCCACCGTCCCCGTCCCGGGGCCTGCCCTGACGCCACGCGAGACGGACGTCCTGGCGGCGGTGGCCTCGGGGGCGACGAACGCGACGGCGGCCACCCGGCTCGGGCTGCGCCCGGAGACGGTGAAGGGCTATCTGCGCTCGGCGATGCGGAAGCTGGGGGCGCACACGCGGATGGAGGCGGTGGTGGCGGCGCGGAGGGCGGGCGCGCTGCCGTGAGACCGACCGGCCCGGCAGGTCGGTCCGGGGCGGTCCGGTCGGCCCGGTCAGTCCTCGGGTGCGCTGAAGAGGATCTCGTACGGAACGCCCTGCGGGGCCATGGTCCGTAGGGTCCGCTCGGCCTCGGCCGTGAGCTCCGCCCGCACGGCCCGGCCCGGGGCCGCGAAGGGCTCGATCGTCATCGTGGTGCGCTCCTTGGACTCGTCCAGACGCCAGAGCCCGGCGAGGAAGCCGTCGACGAGGAACACCCGGTGGGCCTGGTTGCCCGTCCAGGTGCGGGAGCGGTACTCGGCGCCGACGACACGGGTGCGGTCGGCGTGCGAGAGGAGCAGGTTGTCGAACTCGGGGAGGAAACGGGCCGGGGCGGGGGTGTCCTCGTCGGGCCGGGGCGCGTCGGGGAGGTCGAAGAGCTCGGTGCCGCGCGCGTCCTGGAAGACGAGGAGCCGGGGCCGCAGCCGCTCGAACGCCTCACCGAGCCGGGTCAGGCCGCACCAGGTCCGCATGTCCTTGACGGAGGCGGGCCCGAAGGCCCCGAGGTAGCGCAGCACGGTCTCGTCGAGGTCGGCGGCCCGGTCCGCGGCGTCCTGGAACCACGTTCCTGTGGTGGTGAGCGCGACCTGCCCGCCGCGCCCCCAGAGACCGCGCGGGGTGACCTGGACCAGGGGCAGGAGGCAGCGGGCGGCGACGGAGAGGGACTGCGGGTCGGCGTCGGGCCACTCCTTGAGGAGCTCCTCGCGCAGCTCCTTGGGGGTACGGGGCCGCTCCTCGACGAGCGCGCGGGAGAGGGCGGCGAGCCGGTCGAGGTCGACGCCGTCGAGCCCTCCGCGCGAGACGAAGAGGGCGAGCTCCCGGTCGATGGCCCCGGGCTGCACGAGCCCGCGCAGGGCGACCGCGTCCCGCGCGGTGTGGGTGTGCACGGTGGAACGCATGGTCACGATGCGGGCGACGGCCCGGGACTCCATCAGCGCGGACAGCTGCTCGGGCCGGAACCCGTCGAGGCGGGCGGCGAGCGCGTAGTACGGGGGCTTGGGGTTCTGCGCCTGGAGGCCGAGGAGGTGGCCGACGGCCTCCGTGACGCCCATCGGGGCGGGGCTCAGAAGCAGCTGGCGGGCCAGGGTGGCGCGGTTCAGGGCGCGAGGACCGAGCACGGGGTGGGTCGTCTTGAGGGCCATGGGGGAACGCTACTCGGGCATGCGGGGCGATGAGTTTCGGATGGCCCGACGGTCTGTCCTGCATGGACAACACCCCACGGGACAACACCTCACGGGACAGCGCTTCACAGGGCAACGCTTCACGCATGGAGCCGATCGACCTGGAGGCGGCCGCCGAACGCGTCGCCCGCCTCGCGGAGCGCATCGACGACGAGCGGCTCGACGACCCGACGCCCTGCCCCGAGTACGCGGTGCGGGAGCTGCTCGCCCATCTCGCCGGGCTCAGCGTCGCCTTTCGCGACGCGGCCCGCAAACGGTCCGGGCCGACGACCGACACTCCGCCGGGCTCGTCCCGTCCGGTGCTGGCGGACGACTGGCGGACGGCCCTGCCGAAGGCGCTGGACGAGCTGGCCGCCGCCTGGCGGGAGCCGGGCGCCTGGGAGGGGGACACGCGGGCGGGCGGGGTCGAACTGCCGGCCGCCGTCATGGGCAGGGTCGCGCTCGACGAGCTGCTGATCCACGGCTGGGACCTGGCGCGGGCGAGCGGCCAGGAGTACGAGGTGGGCGAGCAGGAGCTGAGGGTCTCCGAGGCCCTGCTGACTCCGGCCGGCGACTCCTCCGACGAGGGCTTCTTCGGCCCCGTCGTCGCGGTGCCGGACGACGCGCCCCTGCTGGACCGCGTGATCGGCCTCAGCGGCCGCCGTCCCGACTGGCGCCCGTAGGCGCCCGGCCTCGTCGACGAAGTGACCCCTGGCAGCCGCGACATGGGGCACGCTGGGGGGCGGACACGGCGGCGCGCCGCTCGACACCTCAAGCCGGGCACCGAGCACCGCGACGCGTAGGGACGAAGGAGTACCGGCCTTGCCCAGTACGGGATACACGGAAGTGGAGTACGGCGGAGTCACCGTGCTCGTCGGCGCCGAGCGGGGCGCCTACCCGTACGCCAACTCCCTGCTCGTACGCGGTACCGCCGAGACGCTGGTCATCGACCCGTCGCTGTCGCTCGTCGGGGGCGCCCCGCCCGCGGACGTGGTCCTCGTGAGCCACGCGCACGAGGACCACGTCGCGGGGCTCGGGTGCTACGAGGTGCCCGTCCACACCCATGGGAACGACCTCGCGGCGCTGCGGTCCCCCGCGGTGATGGCCGCGGGCTCCGGCCTCCCGCCGGACGCCACCGAGCACACGGAGCGGATGCTGCGCGACCGGTTCCACGTACGGGACCGCCCCGACGCGACGGGGTTCGTCGACGGCGCGGTGTTCGACCTGGGCGGACGCACCGTGACGGTCGTGCACCTGCCGGGTCACACCGCGGGCCACAGCGGCTTCCTGATCGAACCGGACGGCTTCCTGTACGTGGCGGACATCGACCTGACCTCGTTCGGCCCGTTCTACGGAGACGTCGGCAGCAGCCTCCCGGACTTCGAGGCGTCCGTGCGCCGGTGCCGGGAGATCGGCGCCCGCTGGTACGGCACCGCCCACCAGAAGGGCGTGATCGAGGGTGCCGCGGAGTTCTCCAGGCGCCTCGACGACTTCGCCGGGGTGGTGGAGAAGCGCGACGCGACCGTGCTGTCGTTCCTCGACGCGCCGCGGACCGTCGAGGAGATCGCCGCACGCGGACTCGTCTACCGGCCGCACGTCGAGGGCCCGCACGTGGCGCCGGTGGAACGACGGACCGCGGTGCGGCACCTGGACCGGCTGATCGGCGCGGGGCTGGTCACGGAGGTCGACGAAGGACGGTTCCGCGCCACGTGACACCCCTGCGCGCCCGGGTCCCCCGGTACGTCCGTCGGGCGCACTCCTCCGGTACGCCCCCGTCAGGCGCACTCCTCCGGTTCCGTCGCCTCGTCGACGGCGTAGGGGTGGACGTAGCCGTCGTCGGCGAACGGTGTGAACCATCCGCCGAAGGCGAGCGGCGTGATGTCCGTGCCGTCGAGCGCGGGGTCCTCGTCGACGCCGTCCACGGACTCGTCGTAGAGCCACTCGAAGTCCCTGTCCTCGTACACGCCGTCGGCGAAGCGGTCCAGGGCGTCCGCGGTGTCGTCGGCCAGGAGGCCGTACAGGTCGAGCGCGACGTGTGCCTGTCCCAGGAGGAGCTTCAGGACGAGTTCCTCCGCGAGGCAGCCGAGTCGCCGGAAGCTGCCGTCGGTGAAGCGGGTGGTCAGGGCGATCGCGGTCACCAGGAGGCGTCGCGCGAAGCGTTCGTCGTAGCTGAGGGCGTAGCGCGGCGGCAGGGCGTCCAGATGCCACAGTTCGCTGTCGCACTCGGCGACGCTGGTGCCCTCGTCGGCGAGGGTCTGGACGTCGTCGTACAGCTCGTCGATGAGGCACTCCGCGGCGTACACCACCGCCCCCGCGGCCAGTTCGGCGGCCCCGGCCGTGACGGCCGACGCCGCCTCGCCCCGTTCCCGGCCCTCCGGGCCGACGCCGCCGAAGGACGCGGGAGCGAAGGAGGCCAGGCGCGGGGCCAACGCCCGGAGCCGGGCCTCGTGGTCGATCCGGCCCTCTCCGCTCCCGTCCTCCGGCGCGATCCCGGCGATCTCGGCGGCGCCGGCGGCGCCGACGCTCGCGGTGTGCTGAGCGCGGCGGGTCTGGAGATCGGCTGCCGGGACGTCCGGGCCGTCGGCGGCCTCCAGGCTCTCGCGGGTCAGGTCGATGTGGAGCTTGACCTCGCTGCTCTCCACCACCCAGTCGGACAGGAGCTCGGAGCGTTCCAGAACGTCTTCCGCGACGGCGCCGACGGCATCCTCGGCGATCTCCAGGGAGGGCGCGCGGACGAACACCTTGAGGATCGCCCCGCCCGGATGGACGGCGACGATCGTCTCGAGGACGTCGACCTCTGTTCCGTCGGGTCCTTCGATGCCCACCACGGCGTCGAAGCCCCGCTCCAGGAGCACGGATGTGCCGACCTGTTGCAGCGCGTCCAGTCCGCCGGCACCGTCGGGCAGGCGCGTTTCCACAGTCACGACGTAGCTCACGTCGGCAAGCGTGCCAGGAGGTGGGCCCTCGCCGGGGGGAATCCCGGGATGACGCAGGGGGCGTCAGGCCCTGCAGTGGAGCATCTCCAGTGGCGGGTTGGCGTGGAAGTCCGCCCAGAATTCCGCGCCGAACTCGCGCAGGCCGGCCTCCGACACCGTCAGCGGGACCCAGGTGACCTCGCTGAATCCGGCCGCCCGCAGGGACTCCTCGTAGACCTCGCGGCGCGGGCGGTTGGCGACGAACGAGACCGGCGGGTCGAGCAGCGCCGTGATCCGGACCTGGGGTCCCGTCCCGCCCTCCTCGCCGGTGGGCTCGCTCCGGAAGCCGTACTTCTCCGGGGTCGGCCCGTCGAAGCGGAAGTCGGGCGACTGGTTGAGCACGAAGAGGTCGCCGCCGGGCTTCAGGCTCCGGTGGATGTTGCGGCACATCCGCTCCGCGGTGGCCGTGTCCTGCGCGTAGCCGAACAGCTGGACCGCGAGCGCGAGGTCGAAAGGCTCCTCGAAGGGCCGCAGTTCGGCCACGTCCCCCACCTCGTAGCGCACGCCCAGCGGATGGTTCTCCTCCAGCTTCCGGGCCACGGAGACCATTTCCCCCGAGATGTCGATGCCGACGACGTCCGTGGCCCCGCGCCGCTTGAACTCCCGGCTGTAGAAGCCGGTTCCGGAGGCCAGGTCGAGGACCGACCTGCCGCGCACGTCCCCCACCAGCGCCAGGAAGCCGGGCACCACCGCGTACTGCTCCAGCGGCAGGGACTTGAATCCCTCGTACGCCTCACCGATCTCGTCATACTGCTGTACGCCCATCGTGTCGTCCTCCCCGTGCTCCGTCGGGCCGCGTGGCGCGGCCCCGGCAGGCAGTCTTCACGCGCCCCGGCGGAGCTTCGCACTGACGGAAGACACAAAGTCGCGGGCCTGCTTCTGGTCTCGCGTACGTACAGGCGTACGGTTCCAGCCATGATCCTCGGTGCGCGCCATGCGCCGTGCCGGCAGGACGAGTTGCCACGTTGCCAAGCCGACGAGTTGACGAGAAGAACCGGAGAACCGACCCATGCGAGTCAAAGCCTTCGACCACCTGGTGCTCAACGTGACCGATGTAGACGAGGCTATCGAGTTCTACACCGGCCCCTTGGGCCTCACGCCCGAGCGGGTCGACGAGTGGCGGGCCGGCAAGGTCCCGTTCCCGTCCGTGCGCATCGACGAGAGCACCGTCATCGACCTCATCTCCCGCCCGCGCGGCGAGTCCAACGTCGACCACATCTGCCTGGTCGTCGATCCGCTCGACTGGCAGGAGGTCATCGACTCGGGGACGTTCGACGTCGTCGAGGGGCCCGTGCCCCGCTGGGGCGCGCGCGGTTCGGCGCAGTCGGTCTACGTCAAGGACCCGGACGGCAACACGGTCGAGCTGCGCTGGTATCCGCAGGACGCCGACAGCTGAACCGCCGGCGGCCCGGCGGCCTGGTGATCGGCCTCGTGCTATGAAGGTCCGATGACGTGGAAAGAGGGCCGGCGGGTGAAGCTGGCGGTGGACCTCGGGGTGGGCGGTGCCGTCACCCTGGCCGAAGGTTCCCCGGCGGAGGCGGAGGTCTCCGCCGGGACGCTGTTCCTGGCGGCGGGGACCGGAGGCACCGTGGTACGGGTCGACCGGCCGGAGAGGATCCCCGGACCGGACGTGCGCGAGTACGAACGGCTCACCTCGCTCCTCACCGACTTCGGTCACCAGATGCCGCCGGGGAGCAGGCAGCAGCTCGTGGAGCGGGTGGCGGCGCTGGAGCCGGCGTGGACCGCGTACCAGGAGGAGGAGCCGCGGGTGACGGTCCGCGTCCGCCTCGACAACGGATTCGTCCTGGCCGACGCGCGCGAGGACGTCTTCGTCCCGGAGTGAACCGCCGGACGGCCGGAGTGAACCGCCGGACGGCCGGGGTGTTGCACCCCGGCCCCTTCCCTCCTGGTGCCGTCAGCGAGCCGCGTACGGCAGGAGGGCCATCTCGCGGGCGTTCTTGATGGCGGTCGCGAGATCTCGCTGCTGCTGGACGGTCACGCGGGTGACGCGTCGGCTGCGGATCTTGCCCCGGTCGGAGACGAACTTCCGCAGCAGGTCGGTGTCCTTGTAGTCGATGTACGTGATCCCGGCCGCGTCGAGCGGGTTGGGCCGGGGTGCGGCGGGCTTGCGGGGGTCGGGGCGCCGGGCCATGGTGATTTCTCCTTGGGGTCGGGGTGGCAGGGGTCAGGCGGCGTCGAGGAGGGAGTCGAAGGCGGCGGGCAGGTGCTTCCACGCCTCGCGACCCGATCCGTACTCCGCGTCCGTCAGCAGGCAGGAGTCCAGGAGCCGTTCCAGACCGTCCCGGTCCAGGCCGGGCGACGTGAAGACGAGGTGCTGGCAGCAGTCGCCGTGTTCGGGGTGCCAGTCGAGGGCGGCCGCCGCCCGGCGCACCGGAGGGACCAGGTCCCAGGCCGCGTCCGGCAGCGACGCCAGCCAGGGGCCGACGCTCTCCACGCACAGCGCTCCGCCCGCCGCGTCCCACGCGAGCAGGGTGTCGGGGCGGTCGGCGAGCCAGAAGCGGCCGCGGCTGCGGGCGGCGGCGCAGCACAGGTCCTCGAGTGCCTGGTAGAGGCGCTCGGGGTGGAACGGGCGTCGGCGGTGCCAGACGAACGTGGTGACGCCGGCTTCGTCGGCCTCCTGCGGCAGGAGCGCGCACGCGGGGTGCTGGGCCGCCGCGGCGGCCTCGACGTCGATGCCCGCGAACGCGACCCTGGCGAGTTCCGGGGACGCGGCCGGTACGCGGAGCGCGGTGGGGTGCAGCTGCGCGAGGAGCGCGCGGTCCTCGTCGTCGGCCTCGCCGCTGTCGACGACGGCGAGGACGGGCGCGTACTCCAGCTGGCGGGCCCAGGTGTCACCGACGGTCCGCCGGTCGGTGGGGGCCGCGGCGAGACCGGCCTCGGCCAGGTCGTCGCCGTTGGCGAGGTAGGGCAGGACGAGCGCGGGGTCGACGGCTGTGATCACGCCCGTCAGGGCGAGGCGGTCTCCGCCGTGTCCGGCGATCACCTCCGCCATGGCCTTCGGTTCGACCGAGTCCCACAGCTCGACCACGGCGAGCCGGGTCAGGCCGGCGTCGGCCATCCGCTCCAGTTCCGGGACGAGGTCCTCGCGCAGCGCGCAGCACGCGCAGTCGTTGACCAGGGGCGTCTCCCCGCGGGAGAGGGTGCCGGAGGCGTCGCGGATCAGCCGGAGGACGCTGCCGGCGGGTGCCTCGGCGAGGTCGTGGTGGAGGGCCACGCTCCCCGGCACGGTGCGCAGGAGGCGGTCGACGACCTGGGTCCTGGCCTCGGCGTGCAGGCCGGCGACGATGACGACGGGGAGCCGGTGCTCGTGTCCCATCAGCGGGCTCCGTAGCGGCGCTGGAACTTCTCGACGCGGCCGGCGGTGTCGAGGACCCGGGCGGTGCCCGTGTAGAAGGGGTGGCTCGCGGAGGAGATCTCGACGTCGACGAGCGGGTAGGTGTTGCCGTCCTCCCACTCGATCGTCTTGTCGCTCGTGATGGTCGATCGAGTGAGGAACGCGGTGTCGGAGGCGGAGTCGCGGAAGACGACGGGCCCGTAGGCGGGGTGGATTCCGGGCTTCATGGCAGGCCTTTCGGTGGTGGGGCGAGACGCGGGGGCCGCGGGAGTCGCGGGGCTCACTATATGGCAATGGTTTTCATTACCAACAGACGGGTGGGGTCGCTTGGTAATGGGATCCATTTTCATATAGCCTCTGGCCCGCCACCCATCCGACCCGAGGAGATCCCCCGATGGCCGTCCCCAAGCGGAAGACGTCCCGCAGCAACACCCGCCACCGCCGCGCCCAGTGGAAGGCGACTCCCGTCCGGCTCGTCCCCCTCACCGTCGACGGCTCGGTGTACCTGGTGCCGCAGCGCCTGGTGAAGGCGTACGAGCGCGGCCTGCTCCGCCCGGAGGGCTGAGCGCCCATGACGCCCACCGACCGGCTGCCCGTGACCGTCCTGTCCGGGTTCCTCGGCGCCGGGAAGACCACCCTCCTCAACCACGTCCTCGGCAACCGCGAAGGACTGCGGGTGGCGGTCATCGTCAACGACATGAGCGAGGTCAACATCGACGCCGCGCTCGTGCGCGGCGGCGAGGCCGCCCTGTCCCGCACCGAGGAGCGACTGGTCGAGATGACCAACGGGTGCATCTGCTGCACCCTCCGCGACGACCTCCTGGAGGAGGTCGACCGGCTGGCCCGCGAAGGCCGCTTCGACCATCTCCTCATCGAGTCCAGCGGCATCTCCGAACCCATGCCCGTCGCCGCCACCTTCTCCTTCCCCCGCGACGACGGGGCGACCCTCGGCGATCTCGCCCGCCTGGACACGATGGTGACCGTCGTGGACGCCGCCGGCTTCCTGCCGGAACTCGACGCCGGCGACGAACTCGCCGCACGGGGCCTCGCCCCGTACGAGGACGACGAGCGCACGGTCAGCGACCTCCTCGTCGACCAGGTGGAGTTCGCCGACGTCATCGTCCTCAACAAGCTCGACCTGATCGGGCCCGAGGAGGCCCGCCGACTGCGGGCCACCCTCTCCCGGCTCAACCCGGAGGCGCGCGTCGTCCCGGCCGTACGCGGCCAGGTCCCGCTCGAACTCGTCGTGGGAACCGGCCTGTTCGACGTCGAGCGGGCACAGCAGGCCCCCGGCTGGGTCAAGGAGCTCAACGGCGACCACGTGCCGGAGACCGAGGAGTACGGCATCTCCTCCCTCGTGTTCCGCTCCGACCTGCCGTTCCACCCCGGTCGGCTCTGGAGCTTCGTCACCAAGGGGATGGAGAGCGGCACCTTCGGGCGCGTCCTGCGCTCCAAGGGCTTCTTCCGGCTCGCCAGCCGGCCCCGGGTGACCGGACTGTGGTCCCAGGCCGGCGCCGTCGCCCGGTTCGAGCCGTCCGGCGCGCACGGCCCCGACACCGCGCAGGGCCAGGAACTGGTCTTCATCGGCACCGGGCTCCGCGCCGAAGCTCTGCGCGCGGCCCTCGACGCCTGCCTCCTGGCGCCGGACGAAGCCGTACCCGCCGACGACGACTTCCCCGCGTGGGAGACGTACGGCATCGAGGACGCCTGCGAGCACGAGCGGGCGGCCTGACGGGACGGTCCCACAGACTCCGGGCCGGACGGTGGTCGCAGCCACGGCACCGTCCGGCCCGGCCCTGTCCCGTCCGGCAGGACCTCACGCCGGACGGGGGCCCGGCGCCAACTCCCCTTCGAGGTGAGGCGCCTCCGCGTCCGCCGCCCCGAGCAGCGCCTTCGTCACCGGATGTCGCGGCACCTCGAACAGCTCCCGTGCGGGGCCCTCCTCCACCACACGGCCGCCGTCCAGGACCGCGATCCGGTCGGCGAGCGCCCCCGCGGCCGCCAGGTCGTGCGTGATGAACACCAGCGAGAGGCCCTCGCGCCGCCGCAGCCCCGCGAGGAGGTCGAGGATGCCGTCCCGCGTGCCGGTGTCGAGGCCGGACGTGATCTCGTCGCAGATCAGCACCGTGGGCTCCGCGAGCAGGGCGCGGGCGAGCGCCGCCCGCTGGAGCTCGCCGCCGGACAGCCCGCCGGGGCGCCGCGCGGCGGTCTCCGCGGGGAGTCCGAGTCCGGCCAGGACCCGCGCCGCGGTCGCCCGCGCCTCCTCCGCCGCCGTGCCGCGCAGCCGTACGGCCGTACGGGCGACCTGGTCGAGGACCGGGCGGTACTCGTCGAAGGCCGCCCTCGCGTCCTGGAACACGTACTGGACGGCGGCCAGTTGTGGGCGCCGCCGTGAGCGCAGGCTGCGGGCCAGCGGAACCCCGTCGAGCAGCACCTCGCCTCCGTACGCCGCGTGCAGCCCGGCCAGGCAACGGCCCAGGGTGGTCTTGCCGCTGCCGGAGCGGCCCACCACGGCCAGGCACTCCCCCGCCGCGACCGACACCTCCAGGCCGTCGAGGACGGTGAGCGGACCGTGCGCGGTGCGATGGCGCGCGGTCAGCCCGCGCGTCTCGAGGCGTACGGCGTCCCTCGGGCCGGTCCTCGGGCCGGTCCTCGGATCGGCCGGAGGCGCCGGGTGCGGCAGGAAGGACAGCACCGAGGCCGGTGTCCCCCGGTCGGCCACGCGGCCGTCGCGCAGCAGTACGACCTCGTCGGCCAGTCGCCGTACCGCGTCGAGGTCGTGACTGAGCAGCACCACGGCGATCCCCTCGCGCGCGACCTCGGACAGCTGGGCCACGACGCCCTGCCGGGTGAGCGCGTCCTGCCCCGTGGTGGGCTCGTCGGCGACGAGGATCCTGGCGTCGAGCAGGAACGCCTGCGCGAGGACCACGCGCTGCTGCTGCCCGCCGGACAGCTGGTGCGGATAGCGGCGCACCACCATGTCGGGATCCGGAAGTTGGGCCCGCCGGAGGGCGTCACGGACCCGTTCCAGGACCTCCGCCCGGCTCCCGCCGCGCAGTCGGGCGATGTCACGGAGGAGTGCCCCGACCCGGCGGGCCGGGTTCAGGGCGGTGGCCGGGTGCTGCGGCACGTACCCCACGGCGTGTCCGGCGGTGCGGACGCCGCCGGTCACCCGGGCCCCCTCGGGGTACTCGCCGAGGAGCGCGCGCCCGGTGGTGGTCTTCCCGCTGCCCGAGGGACCGACCAGCGCCGTGACCTTCCCGGGGAGGACGGTGAGGCTGATCCCGTCGAGGACGGGCCGGCCGTCGATCTCGACGCGGAGTTCCCGTAGCTCGGCGACGGGCGCCGCCTCGGTGTGCGGGGGGTTCGTCACTTCGGTCCCTTCCCTCGGCCGCCGCGCTGCAGGGCCGCGTCGAACAGGAGGTTGGTGCCCATGGTGAGGGCGGCGATGAGGAGGGCGGGCACCACGACCGCCCACGGCTGGAGGAACAGGCCGGTCCGGTTGCGGTCGACCATGACGGCCCAGTCGGCGGCGTCCGGTTCGACGCCGACGCCGAGGAAGGCGGCCGTGGCGACCAGGTACAGGGCGCCGGTCAGCCGGATTCCGGCGTCGGCCGCGAGGGTACGGCGCAGGGCGCGGACGACGTAGCCGACGGCCGTGCGCCACCAGGACTCGCCCTGCATGCGCAGCGCTTCGACGGCGGGCCGGGCGGCGACCTCGACGGCTGCGGCGTGCACGACCCGGGCCGCGTCGGGCACGGCGACGAGACCGACCAGGACGGTCAGCCCGAGCGGGCCCGGGGTGAGGGTGGCCGCGACGAGCAGGACGAGCAGCAGGGACGGCACGGCGATCAGCACGTCCAGGGGCCGCATCAGCGCGTCCTCCAGCCGGCCGCCCCTGGTCAGCGCGGCGGCGAGGCCGAGGGGGACGGCCACCGCGTACGCGAGCAGGGTGGCGGCGAGGGCCACCAGGACCACGGGCCGGCCCCCGAGCAGCACCTGGTGCCAGACGTCCCGCCCGGTGAAGTCGGTGCCGAGCCAGTGGCCGCCGCCGGTCACGTACGACACGGAGCGGGGGCCGGGAGGTCCGGCGAGCAGGGGGCCGAGCAGGGCGAGCAGCAGCGGAAGCGTCAGCAGCGCGAGGGCGAGGACGTACCGGGAGCGCGTCGTGCGGCCGCCTCCGGGCGACGAGCGCTTCGTCCGGTCACCGGTGAGCAGCGAGCGCGTCATGCGGCGACCTCCGAGCGGGGGGCGAGCCTGCGGGCCAGCAGGTCGGCGGCGATGTTGACCAGGACGGTGACCACCCCGAAGACCACGGCCATGCCCTGGATCACGGGGACGTCGCGGGCGGCGACGGCCTCGATGAGCACCGTCCCGAGTCCCGGGATCACGAAGAGCGCCTCGACGACGATGACGCCGCTGAGCAGCCAGTCGCAGGTGCGGGCCAGCTGCTGGGCCGCGGGCGCGAGGGCGTTCGGCAGGGCGTGGGCCCAGCGGACGCGGGCGCCGGACAGGCCGTACCGCCGGGCCTGGGCGACGTACGGCGAGGCCATGGCGTCGATCATCCCGGCGCGGACCAGCCGGCTGATGGTGCACACCGGCCGGGAGAGGAGGACGGCGACGGGCAGGACGAGCACGGCGGGCGCGGCGGCGAGGGCGGCGGGGTCGGTGCCGACGGCGGTGGGGGGCAGCCAGCCGAGCCAGAGGCCGAACACCGTGGCAAGCAGCACCCCGAGGGCGAACTCCGGTACGGCGTGCACCGCGAGGGTCAGGGAGCTGACGGTACGGTCGACGGCGCCGCCCTCGCGGCGGGCGGCGAGGACGCCGAGTCCCACGGACAGCGGGACGAGGAGGACGAGGGTGGCGCCCGCGAGGACCAGCGTGGGGCCGAGCCCGGCGGCCAGGTAGCCGGTCACGGGGCGGCCGGAGACCAGGGAGGTGCCCAGGTCGCCGTGGAGCAGGCCGCCCGCCCAGTGCAGGAGCCGTTCGGTGGCGGGCCGGTCGAGGCCCATGGTCTCCCGGATGCGGGCGATCCGTTCCGGGTCGGGCTGGTCGCCGGCGAGGGTCACGGCCGCGTCGCCGGGCAGCGCCTCGGTGAGCGCGAAGAGGAACAGCACGAGGGCCGCCGTCTGCCCCAGGCCGAGGAGCAGGCGGCGGCCGACCCAGTTCAGGTGCGGGGTCACGCGAGCCAGATCTTGTCGAAGCGGGCCCAGTCGAGGGTGTTGGCGGGTGCCTTGTCGGACACCCCGCGCACGGTGGGCGCGGTGGCGACGATCCAGTCGGCGAAGCCCCAGATCAGGAAGCCGCCCTCGTCGTGCAGACGGCGCTGCATACGGGCGTAGAGCGCGGTGCGCCGCTTGTCGTCGCGGGTGGACTGGGCCTGCTGGTAGAGGTCGTCGAAGTCCTTGTGCCGCCACTTGGTGGCGTTGGTGGTGGAGCCGGTGAGCAGGCGCTGGGAGACGTGGGACTCGATGGGCATGGCGCCGGACCGGTAGGAGGCGAAGGTGCCGTTGTCGAGGATGTCCTTCCAGTACGTGTCCTTGTTGCCGACCCTGACCTCGACGGTGACGCCGGCCTTCGCGGCCTGCTCCTTGAAGATGCCGGCCGCCTCGATGAAGCCGGGGGCGGCGGGGGCGGTGTCCAGGGTGACCTTCAGGCCCTCCGCGCCCGCCTCCTTCAGGAGGGCGCGGGCCTTCGCCAGGTCCTGGGTGCGCTGCGGGAGGCCGGAGGCGTAGTACTGGTAGCCCTTGCCGAAGAGGTCGTTGCCGATCTCGCCGGCGCCGGAGAGGGCTCCGTCGACGAGTTCCCGGCGGTCGGCGATGAGGAAGAACGCCTGGCGGACCCGCTTGTCGTCGAAGGGGGGACGGTCGGTCTTCATCACGAAGCCCTGCATGCCGCTGCCGGGGAGACGGATGACGTCGACCCTTCCTCCGCCCTCGTGGGTGCGGGCGCTGGCGGGGCTGAGCTCGTGGGCGTACTGGACCTGGCCGCCGAGCAGGGCGCTGACGCGGGCCGACTCCTCGGTGGCGATGACGAGTTCGAGCGCGTCGAGGTGGGGGGCGCCGTCCCAGTAGGTGTCGTTGCGCCGGACGCGGAAGGAGCTGCCGGGCGTGAAGGAGACGAAGCGGAACGGTCCCGAGCCGACGGGCCTGTCGAAGTCGGTGGCGCCCTTGGGGACGATGTACGCGCCGAACGCGGCGAGCACGTTGGGGAATTCGGCGTACGGGCGCTTGAGCCGGAACTCGACGGTCGACGGGTCGAGGGCGCGGCTGGCCGCGAGGTCGATGGGTTCGAGGGAGGCCTTGGCCCGGAAGGTGCCCTGCGGGTCGGCGATGCGCCGGTAGCTGTGGAGGACGTCCTCGGCGGTGACGGGGCGGCCGTCGTGGAAGGTGGCCTTGCGCAGGGTGACCTTCCAGGTGTCCAGCTTCGCGTTGGGCTCCCAGCGCTCGGCGAGCCGGGGTACGGGGGCGAGGTCGGAGCCGAAGTCGGCGAGCTTGTCGTAGAGGGCCTTGGCGCGGGCGGCGTCGACGAACAGGTTGGCGGCGTGCGGGTCGAGGGTTTCGCCCGCCCCGCCGCCCGCGAAGGCGGCGCGCAGCGTACCGCCGCGCTTGGGGGGTCCGGAGGCCGCGTTCTCGGCACCGGCGGCCCGGCCGGTGCCGGAGCCCGTACCGGTGGAGCAGCCGGCGGTGACGGCGAGGGCGCCGGCGGCGCCGGTGGCGATGAGGAAGCCTCTGCGGGCGAGGCCGGAGCGGGGGTCGTTCACGATGTGCTGTCTCCGTTGCTGAAGTGGTGGCCGGAAGGGGTGGGGACGCCGGGGCGGGCCGGTGGGGACGTGAGCCGGGCGACGAGGTGGAGGCGGTCGGAGCTCGCGGTCCCGTGCGGGACGGCGCCTTCGCTCCAGGGCGGTTCGGTCCGGGGACCCGGGCCGTCGTGGAGGGCGAGCACCTCGAAGCCGGCGGTGGTGAGGAAGTGCCGGAGTTCCTGGGGGAAGAGCAGACGCCAGGCGGAGTGCTGCTCCTCGGGCGCCGAGCCGTCGTTGGCGGTCCAGGTGCGGCGGCGGCGCAGGAGTTGTGCGCCGTGGTCGATCCACAGGGTGGTACGGGACGTGTAGGTGGTGCCCTGCCGGGCGAAGGACGCGGTGCGGGGGCCGTCGAGCAGTTCGGTGTTGCCGAGGAAGAAGGCCCCGTTGCGCATCTCGGCGACGAGCAGCCCGCCGGGTGCGAGGTGGGCGCGGCAGCGCGCGAGGAACGCCGTCAGGTCGTCGTTGGTGTGGCAGTACAGGAGGGCGCTGTCCAGGCAGACCACCGCGTCGAAGACGGCCCCGAGGTCGAAGTCCCGCATGTCGGCGTGCCGGTGGGCGGGCCCGGGGTGGTGGGCGCGGGCGTACGCGAGCATGGCCTCGGAGGTGTCGATGCCGGTGACGTCGCGGCCGGCGGTGTGGTGCAGCCAGGCCGCGTCGCGGCCGGTGCCGCAGCCGACGTCCAGGACGCGCGGGCCGGCTCCGTAGCGGGTCAGCGTCTCCTCGGTCCAGCGGGCCGCGAGGCGGTCGGGGTCGGGGAACCGCTGTTCGTAGAGTTCCGGGTGGTCGGTGAGCAGGTTCGCGCCGTCGGTCACGTTCTTCGCTGTCATGGCGTCGTCCTCGCTGTCATGGCGTGGTCCTCGCTGTCATGTGGTCTCGCTTCGGGGGCGTACGCCGGTGGGCCCGGGCGGGGGCTCCGGCGCCGGGTCGCCTTCGGGCAGGGCGCCGCGTCGCCGCAGCCGGGCGACGGCGGCGGCGGAGCCCACACCGAGGGCGGTGCAGCAGGCGTAGGGCAGCCAGCTCAGGCCGGTGGTTCCCGCGGTGTCCATGGACCAGCCGACGCCGGCGCTGCCGGCGGCCGCCGCGACGCCGGAGACCACGTAGAACAGGCCGTAGTAGGTGCCGGTCAGGCTCTCCCGGCCGAAGGCGGGTATCAGCTCCATCACGAACGGCGAGGCGATCATCACGCCGAGGTGCAGCAGCAGCGCCCCGGCGAGCACCGGCAGCAGGCGCAGCGGGTGCGGGTCCGACGCGCCCGCGACGAGGGCCGGCGGGACGAAGCCGAGGCCCATCACGGCGAGTCCGGTGGTGATCCAGCGGCCGCGGCTGCCGCGGGACTTGAGGGTGCGGGTGATGCGCAGTTGGAAGAGCAGACTCGTGACGGTTCCGGCGAGGAACAGCAGGCCGGTCGCGCCGTCCCAGCCGGACGCGTGGGCGGCGGCGTGCGGCAGGAGCAGGTACAGCTGGTTCTCGAGGCCGTACATGCCGATCATGGCGAGGGAGAACGCCAGGAAGCGGCGGTTGCGGGCCGTTTCCCGCCAGTCGCCGAGCAGCGGGGTGTCGGCGGCCGGCACCGGGCGGGCGGGCAGTACGAGCAGCTGGGCGAGGGTCAGCACGGCGAAGACGGCGGCGGCCGTGACGGCCGCGGCGCGGAAGTCGACGAGCAGCAGCAGTCCGCCGAGCAGCGGGCCGAGCAGCGCGCCGGCGGTGGCGAACATGTGGAACAGGGCGAAGGCCTCGGCCTTGCGTTCCCCGGCCTCCTGGGCGACGTAGGTCCGGACCGCGGGGTTGAAGAGGGCCCCCGCGAGCCCGCTGAGTATGGAAGCGGCCACGAGCAGGGGCAGCGTGTCGCCGAGGGCGAACAGGCCGAATCCGACGGTGCGCAGGGCGCAGCCGGCGATGATCACGCCACGGGCGCCGAGCCGGTCGGCGGCCGAGCCGCCGATCAGGAAGAGGCCCTGCTGGCTGAGGTTGCGCAGTCCCAGGACCACGCCGACGACCGCCGCCGAGAGTCCGAGGTCGTCGGAGAGGTGGGTGGCGAGGTAGGGGATGAGCAGGTAGAAGCCGGTGTTGACGCCGAGCTGGTTGACGAGGAGCAGGCGGATGGCGAGGGGGAAGCTCCGTATCGCCGCGAGGGTGCTCACGGTGCGGCGGCCTCCGCTTCGCCGCGACCCCCGGCCGACCCGCGATCGCCGACCGACCCGCGGTCCCGGGCTTGCTCGCGGTCCTGGGTCTGCCCGCGGTCCCGGGCCTGCCCGCCGTCCTGGGCCTGTCCCGGGACCGCCGTACGGGTACGGGCTTCCGTATGGGCCGCCGTACGGGTACGGGTTTCCGGCTCCGTGCGGCGGACGCCCAGGCCGGCGCGGCCCGAGGGCCGTACGGTGCCGTCCCGGCCGCCGATGCCCGACCAGGGGTCGTCGGCGAGCAGCAGGTGCCCGTCGAGGTCCACCCAGCGGGCCCGGTCGGCGAGGTGCACGGCCGGGGCGATGCCGAGGGAACTGGCGGTGAGGCAGCCGAGCATGAGTGCGGTGCCGCTGCCGCGCAGGGCTTCGTGGATGCGCAGGGCGGCCCGTACTCCCCCGCACTTGGCGAGTTTGACGTTGACGCCCTGGACGAGTCCGGCGAGGGCGGCCGCGTCCTCGTAGGAGACCGCGTCCTCGTCGGCGATGACCGGGATCGGGGACTCCTTCGCCACCCGGGCGAGCGCGGCGTGGTCCCCCGGCGCGATCGGCTGTTCGACGGCGGTGACTCCGAGGGCGGCGAACCGGGGCAGCAGTTCGTGGGCCCGGCGTTCGGTCCAGGCCCCGTTGGGGTCGAGCAGGAGGCTCGCCTCGGGGGCTCCGGTGCGGACGGCGTCGACGCGGGCGAGGTCCTCGGCGGGATCGGGTGATCCGGCCTTGACCTTGAGGACGGTGAAGCCGCTCACGGCGAGGCGGGCGGCCTGGGCCGCCGCGGGCACGGGGGCGACGATGCCGATCGTCCGGGCGGTGACCGCGGCCGGTGCGTGCGGGGTGCCGAGCAGCTGGTGGGCGGGCCGGCCGGACCGCTTGCCGGTGAGGTCGAGCAGGGCCGCCTCGACGGCGGCGAGGACACCGGCCGGGAGGTCCGGCTGGAGCAGGCCGGCCGCCGCGGGGTCCTCCCAGGCGGTCTCGGGGTCGGGGAGGCGTTCGAGGAGCGGCCGGAGGGCGGTGAGGTGGTGGACGATCGTGTCGGTGGGCAGGCCGAGGTAGTCGCTGCTGACGGCTTCGCCCCAGCCGCGCAGACCGCCCTGTTCGACGGAGATCCAGACGGCGTCGCGGCGGTGCATCACCGAGCGGGAGATGCGCAGCGGTTCGGCCAGTTCGAGTGTCGTGGTGTGCCAGGTGACCTTCACGCGGCGCCTCCCGGGACGCGCGTCGCGGCGTGGACAGGGGGCCGCGGCGAGGGGTCGGTGACCCGGTGGCAGCGGGCCCAGCCGACGGCTTCCGCGGCGCGCGGGTGCGCGAGTTCCAGCGGGCGTACGCGGAGTTCGGCCGTGTCGAGTCCGTGGGCGTGGCAGAAGTCGTCGTCGTAGACGGTGCCGAGGTAGCGGTGCGGACCGTCGGGGAAGACGGTGGCGACGACCGCGCCGGCTTCCACCCGGGCCGCCCAGGCGGAGACGAGGGCGACGGCCCCGGTGCTCCAGCCGCCGCTGACGAAGCTGCTGCGGGCGAGACGGCGGCAGGCGTCGACGGCCTCGGCGGGGCCGACCCAGTGGACCTCGTCGAAGAGGTGGTGGGCGACGTTGCGGGGGTGGATGCTGCTGCCGAGTCCGCGCATGAGGCGGGGGCGGGCTGGCTGGCCGAAGATGGCGGAGCCGACGGAGTCGACGCCGATGACGCGCAGGCGGGGCCAGCGGCGGCGGAGCGGGCCGACGAGTCCGGCACTGTGGCCGCCGGTGCCGACGCTGCAGACCAGGACGTCGAGGTGGTCGAGCTGTTCGCGGATCTCGGCAGCCATGGAGGCGTAACCGGCGGCGTTGTCCGGGTTGTTGTACTGGTCGGGCCAGTAGGCGTCCGGGGTCCGGACGAGCACCTCGCGGAGCCGGGCGATCCGGGCGGCCTGCCAGCCGCCTTCGGCCGCGGGCCGGTCGACGAGTTCGAGCCGGGCGCCGTGGGAGCGCAGCAACTGGCGCATGCTGGGTTCGAGTTCGATGTCCCCGATGAGGATGACGGGGTGGCCGAGGGCCTGGCCGGCGAAGGCGAGTCCGATGCCGAGGGTGCCGGAGGTGGACTCGACGACGGGCGCTCCCGGCCGCAGTTCGCCGCGGCGGCGGGCTCCGCGCAGCATGGACAGCGCGGCCCTGGCCTTCATGCCGCCGGCGCCGAGGCATTCGAGCTTCGCCCAGAACCCGGGGTGCGGGAGGGGCAGTTCGGTGGTGATCCGGGCGAGCGGGGTGTGTCCGACGAGCGGCAGCAGGCCGGGGTTGGCCGCCGCGCCGGCCGGCTGCCGGTGCAGGACGGGAGCGGTGGTCACCGGGCGCCTCCGTAACGATGGGTGGTGCCGGGGCCACCGTCGCGGTGGACGGCACCGGGACCGCCGTAGTGGTGGATGACGCCGGGGCCGCCGTCGAGCCAGAAGAAGGGGTACGGCTCCGCGGACACGGCGGTGATCCCGGCGCCGAGCAGGCGGGGCAGGACGGCGCTGCCGGTCTGCGCGAACATGACCAGGGGTTTGCCGGTGGCGGCGGCGTGGTCGAGGAGTGGCTGGAAGGTGCCGTTGCCGAGGGTCATGCCGGAGGCGAGGACGGCGTCGCAGTCCTCCAGTTCCGCCAGGGCGTCGGTGCGGACGGCTTCGCCCCATTCGGTGCTGCCGCCCTTGAGGTCGCAGGGCACGTAGCCGGTGCCGCGCTCACGGAGCCGTTCGAGGAGGGAGTTGACGACGCCGACGACCAGGACGCGGTCGGCCCCGGTCTCCGGCAGGAGGTCGACGACCGCGCGCGCCCGGGCGCGGGAGCGTTCGAGGGAGCTGCCGGAGGGCAGGGTGACGGGGCGGGCGCCGTGCTCGGGGGTGTGCGGGCGGGCGTGCATCAGGTACGCGTCGAGGGCGGCGATCCGTACGGGTGGCAGCGGGTGGCCGAGGAGTTCGGCGACGGTCGCTCCGACGCAGTCGTCGAGGGCGGAGGGGACGAGGGTCCCCGGCTCGACGGCGCAGGAGCCGACGGCCGCGTGCAGGCGCAGGCTCAGCACATCGTTGCGGTAGCCGCCGGCACGGCCGTCGTGCCGGACGGCCTGGGAGGTGGTGAAGGCCAGTGCCACCCGCTGCCGGGCGGGGTCGGGGCCGTAGGCGCCGGTGCGGACGGCTTCGACGAGCGCGTCGACGGTGCGGACGGCGGGTTCGCCGAGCGTGGGTGCGCTCAGGGGGCTCACGCGGTCACCGCCGGGGACGGCTCGTAACAGGGGCGGAGCAGGGTGAGCAGGTGTTCCGCCGTGGCGCGGGCACCGGCGCCTTCGGTGTCGACCGTCATGACGTGGCCGAGGTATTCGTTGTTGCTGGCGGCTGGGCGGACCGTGCGGCCGGGTTCGGCGAGGGTGAGTTCGCGCACCTCGGGCCGGTCCCGCAGCCGGTCGGCGCCTTCGATCGCCGTGAGGGTGCCCGCGGTGTCGGGCAGCAGGAAGGCGATGGCGGCGCTGTGTACGCCGGTGGGGTGGGAGGCGAGGTCCGGGGTGCGGCCGAGGGCGACGTCGACGGCGGCGGCCGCGAGGTCGATGCCGGTGACGTGCCGGACGAGTTCGGTGATCCGGTTCCCGGCGGGCCGGGGGTTGACCTCGACGACCCGGGGGCCGTCCGGGGTCAGTTTGATCTCGGTGTGGCACACGACGTCGTCGAGGCCGAGGGCCTTGACGGCGGCGACGGCCGTGTCGGCGGCGGCCGCGGTGTCGGCCGGCGCGAGGGCGGCCGGGAACATGTGGCCGGTCTCGATGAAGGCGGGCGCCCCGCCGATGCTCTTGTCGGTGACGCCGACGACGTGCGTGGTGCCTTGGCGGGACACGGTCTCCACGCTGACCTCGGGTCCGGTGAGCAGTTCCTCCAGGAGGACGACCGGGGCGCGGTCCTGGCCCCTGGCGTTGACCGGGAAGTCCGCGAGGGCCCGGCAGGCCTCGGCGAGTTCGCGCTCGTCGCGGACCTCGCGGACGAGCATCCCGGCGCAGAGGTCCACGGGTTTGACGACGAGCGGGTAGCCGATCTCGCGGGCGGCGCGCGCCGCCTCGTCCGGGTCGGAGCGGACGGCGTACCGGGGGCCGGGTACGGCCGCCTCGGCCAGGATCCGCCGGGTCAGGTCCTTCCGGCAGGCGCCTTCGACGGCGTCGGCCGCCGGTCCCGGCAGGCCGAGCCGCTGCGCGACGCGGGCCGCCACCGGCAGGTAGTAGTCGCAGGAGGTGAGGACCCCGTCGAAGCCGAACACCGCGTGCAGCCGCTCCAGACGGGACGGCAGGGACTCGGGGTCGTTGGTGTCGGCCGTGATGACGTTGCGCGCCGCGAGCAGCGGGTGCGGCCCGTCGGCGGGGGCCGTGCGCAGGTAGTGGTGCAGGTCCCGGGTGACGAAGGTGAACTCGTGCCCGCCCTCGCGGATGGCCCGGGGCAGCAGCCTGCTCATCGACCCCACCCAGCTCTCGATCACCAGCAGATGTCCCACGCGACTCCCTCTCGGACCGGTCCGTTCGACCGCTGTGACGGCTCGCTCCCCGCGAGCCGGAGCAGACGCTATCTGAAATCGTTTTCATTTCCAACAGTTGGTTTTTCAGGTACCGTGCCGCCCATGGATCAGTGGGAACAGGCCGCCGTCGGCCGCTACGTGGTGCGGCACGCCCGCCCGGAGGACCTTCCGGGCGCGCGCAGCGTCATGCTCGACACGTTCTACGGCGAGTTCGGATACGGGTACGTGCCCGCGTGGCACGAGGACGTCGTGGACCTCCGGCGGAGCTATCTGGAGCACCCCCGGCACGCCCTCCTGGTCGCCGTGCTCGACGGCGAGGTGGTCGGCACCACCGCGGTGAACTCCCGTGGTCCTGCCCACCCGCCGCATCCCCGCGCGCTGGCCGAGCGCTATCCGTCGGGCCGCACGGCCCAGCTGCTGCGGGTGTACGTACGTCCGGAGCACCGGCGGCACGGTCTGGCCCGCATCATGGTCGGGGCGGCCTGCGCCTTCGCCGCCGGCGTCCCCGGCTACGAGAGCGTCTACCTGCACACGAACGTCGACATCCCCGGCGCCGAGGCGTTCTGGCGCGGCCTCGCGACCGAGGTCTTCGACGCCCGGACGACGGGCGAGCACGGCGGCTTCGGCACGGTGCACTTCGAGATCCCGCTGCCGGCGCCCGTCGCGCCGACGGCGGCGGCGTACTCCGGCTGACCCACGGGGACCGGACGACGGGCGGCCCGCCCGCGGTGGCCGGACCACGGGCGGCCCGCCCACTCACGGGGACCGGGCTACGGGCGGCCCGCCCGCGGTGACCTCGCGGTGCGGGACCGCCCCGGTGACGCGGTGGCGCCGAACGAGTGGACTCGCCGGAAGGCCCGCCGGGCGGGAAGCCTCCACCACGGTGTGCCGGTGGTGATGTGGCCGTCCGATCCCGTGACCTGGAAGAGGCGCCTCCCCATGCGACGTACCCCCTGCCGCAGACTCTTCGCCGCGACACTGCTCGTGGCGTCCGTGCTCGCCCCGACGGCGGTCGTCCCCGCCGCTCCCGTGCACGCCGTGAGCGCCGGCCCGCACGGCGAGGGCGACTGCCGCCACGACAGCCTCGGCGCCGGACTCACGGCGAAGCTGGACAAGACGATCGAGGGCGTCCGCAAGCAGGCGGGCATCCCGGGTGTCGTGGTCGGAGTGTGGATGCCGGGCAAGGGCTGCTACGTCCGCGCGACCGGTGTCGCCGACAAGGTCACCGGGAAGCCGATGCCCGTCGACACCTACGTCCGGATCGGCAGCGAGACCAAGACCTTCACGGTCACCGCGCTGCTCGAACTCGTCGACGACGGCAAGGTCCGGCTCGACGACCCGATCTCCGACTACGTCCGGGGCGTCCCCAACGGGGACGAGATCACCCTGCGCCACCTCGCGGAGATGCGCAGCGGCCTCTTCCCGTACACCTCCGACCCCAGCTTCATCCGCGACCTGCAGACCCAGCCGGAGCGCGCCTTCAACCCGTGGGAAGTGCTCTCGTACGGTTACCGGCACCCGAACACCTTTGCCCCGGGGGCCAGGTTCCAGTACTCCAACTCCAATCTCATCCTGCTCGGCCTGGTGGTCGAGAAGGTCACCGGTCAGCGCCTCGCCGACGTCATCCACCAGCGGGTGCTCCGCCCGGCGCACCTGCGCGACACGCTGTTCCCGAAGGGGGCGGAGTTCCCCGAGCCGCACGCGCGCGGGTACACGGACCAGACGCTGAGCGGCACGGTCCAGGACGTGACGGACTGGAACCCCAGCTGGGCCTGGGCGGCCGGGTCGATGATCTCGAACCTGCACGACCTGCGCCGCTGGGCGAAGGTCGTCGCCACCGGTGAACTGCTCAGCCCCGAGACCCAGGCGCAGCGGCTCAAGACGCTGCCGACCGGCTTCCCCGGCACCACTTACGGCCTCGGGATCCTGGAGACCAACGGCTGGATCGGGCACAACGGATCCATCCCGGGGTACGAGACCGTGACGGTCTACCTGCCGTCGAAGAAGGCCACCCTGGTCGTCATGATCAACACGGACAAGCTGCACCAGGGCCAGGAGCCGTCCACACTGCTCGCCAGGGCGGTCACGGAGGTCGTCACCCCGGACAACGTGTACGCCGGTGCGGTGGTGCCGCACTGATCACGGCGGAACGGCGGGACCGGCGAGAGCCGCAAGGGAGGTGACATGAGAAAGGGCAAGGGGAACACTCACCTCTTGCCACTCTCAACTTATAGCGCACAGGGGGGCTTGCGGCAAGGCCCTGGTGATACCGCAGAATCACGGTCTCAACCAGCCCCTGCAGAAATGAGCTCCCCTCCGTGCGTGTGCTTCCGTCGGTGGACCAGTCGTACGACACCAGCGCGTTCGACCTTCCCGACCGTCTCTCCCCCAAGGCCGACCCGGCGCTGATCGCCGATGACGAGCGGCACTTCGCGGCGATCGCGGAGAGCCTCCGGGAGACGGTCGCCGAGCTATCGGACCGTCTCGACGCCACCCGGAAGGCGCCCGGCGGCGCCGGCCGGGAGGCGATGGACCGGGACGCGGAGATCCACCGGCTGACCGGTCGCCTGCGCACCCTGCGCCGCTTCGGTCTCGACCTGTGCCTCGGCCGCATCGTCGGCGAGGACGGCGCCGACCCCGTCTACGTCGGACGCCTCGGCCTCACCGACAGCACGGGACGCCGTCTCCTGATCGACTGGCGCTCGCCCGCCGCCGAGCCGTTCTTCGCGGCCACCCACGCCCGTCCGATGGGTCTCGCGAGCCGCCGCAGGTACCGCTGGACCGGCGGCCGGATCAGCGACTACTGGGACGAGGTGTTCACCGCCGACGGCCTCGAGGAGCACGCGGCCCTCGACGACCAGTCCGCGTTCATCGCCAGTCTCGGCGGCAGCCGGTCGCCGCGGATGCGCGACGTGCTCTCCACCATCCAGGCCGACCAGGACGCCATCATCCGGGCGGGTTCGCGCGGCACGCTCGTCGTCGACGGCGGCCCCGGCACGGGCAAGACCGTCGTCGCGCTGCACCGCTCCGCGCACCTGCTCTACGCGGACCCGCGCCTCGGTCACCGCCGGGGCGGCGTGCTGTTCGTCGGTCCGCACCAGCCCTACCTGGCGTACGTCGCCGACGTCCTGCCCAGCCTCGGCGAGGAGGGGGTGCGGACCTGCACCGTGCGGGACCTCGTCGCCGAGGGAGCGCGGGCGGCGGCCGAGCGCGACCCCGAGGTGGCCGCCCTGAAGTCGTCCGCGGACATGGTGCGGGCGATCGAGACGGCCGTCAGGTTCTACGAGGAGCCGCCCACCCGTGGGACGACCGTCTCGACCGACTGGGCCGACGTCCGGCTGAGCGCCGACGACTGGGCGGAGGCGTTCGAGGCGCCGGAGGCCGGTACGCCGCACAACGAGGCGCGGGAGCAGATCTGGGAGGAGCTGGCCACGATCCTCCTCGCCAAGCTCGACGACGAGGTCCCGGCCGACCAGTTCCGGCGGGCACTGCGGCAGGACGAGGAACTGACCAGGACCCTGCACGGCGCCTGGCCGCTCCTCGAGGCGGCCGACCTCGTCGGAGACCTGTGGTCGGTCCCCGCGTATCTGCGCAAGTGCGCTCCCTGGCTGAGCCGCGAGGAGGTCCACAGGCTCCAGCGCGAGGAGGCGCAGGCCTGGACGGTGTCCGACCTGCCGCTCCTGGACGCGGCGCGGCAGCGGCTCGGGGACCCGGAGGCGGCGCGGCGCGAGCGGCGCCGGCAGGCCGTGATCGCCGCCGAACGCGCGCGCATGGCCGACGTCATCGACAACGTGCTCGCCGCCGACGACGACGGTGAGGGCGCGGTGACGATGCTGCGCGGACAGGACCTCAAGGACAGCCTGGTCGACGGCGCCGCGCTGACCGGGGCCGAACCCGACCTGCTCGCCGGGCCGTTCGCGCACATCGTGGTGGACGAGGCGCAGGAACTGACGGACGCCGAGTGGCAGATGCTGCTGCTGCGCTGCCCGTCCCGGAGCTTCACGATCGTCGGTGACCGCGCCCAGGCCCGGCAGGGGTTCACGGAGTCCTGGCAGGAGCGGCTCGAACGGGTCGGTCTCGACCGGATCACCGTGGCGTCCCTCGGCATCAACTACCGGACGCCGGAAGAGGTCATGGCGGAGGCCGAGCCGGCCATCCGGGCCGCGCTCCCGGACGCCAACGTGCCGACGTCCGTCCGCAGCGGCGGCGTCCCCGTCGTCCACGGCTCCGTGGACGAACTCGACACGGTCCTCGACGACTGGCTCGCCACTCACGCCGAGGGGACCGCGTGCGTCATCGGCGCGCCCCGGTTCCGGCCGGGCGACCGCGTCCGGTCGCTGACGCCGTCGCTGGCGAAGGGCCTGGAGTTCGACCTGGTCGTCCTCGTCGACCCGGAGGCCTTCGGCGAGGGGATCGAGGGGGCGGTCGACCGCTACGTCGCCATGACCCGCGCGACCCGCGAGCTCGTCGTCCTCACGAGCCGGTGACGACGGGCGGGGACCGCGCCCGAAGGCGCCGGGCCCTGGCTCCGTGGGGCGAACCGGTGCCGCGCGTGGGCGCGCCACGGCCGATCCTGCGATGAGATGACGTATCGATGGGTTCATGACTCACACCTGCGAGCCCATCACGACACCCGTTCCCGGCGACCTCGTCGTTCCCGGTGGAGACCCCGTCGTTCCCGGCGGGGAGTGCCCTGAGGTCGCGTCGCTCGTCGCGCCGTACCTGCGCATCATCCGTACGGCACTTCCCCCCGTGGAGGCGGAACGATTCCTCGTACGGGCCCTGGACGCGCACGAGGAGGAACGGCGCCGGGCGGGGGCGCCCCAGCTCGGCTTCAGCGCCTACCTCTGGGACGGTCTCGGCGAGAGCTGGGGCACCTCCCTGGCGCACACCTCCGCCTGGGAGGCCATGCAGGCGATCCGGCACCTCGTCCGCAAGGCCCCCCGCGCGGACCTCGCCGCGTACCTGAGGCTCGGGCTCCGGCTCGCGCGCGAGCTCGGCACCGGCGCCCCCGGCCGGACCCCGGTACCGGTCGGCGCCTGACACCCCGGGCGGCGCGTGCGGTCACCTCGCGGTGGCACGCGCCGCCCGCGCGGGGCCGGGCGGTACGGGCCGGGGTCCGGGCCGTGACCCGGCACCGGCCCGCCGGCCCGCCGTTACGCGTACTGGGCGATCTGGATCAGGTTGCCGCAGGTGTCGTCCAGGATCGCGACGGTGACCGGACCCATCTCCACCGGCTCCTGGACGAAGCGGACGCCGAGCCCCCGCAGCCGCTCGTACTCCGCGCGCACGTCGTCCACGGCGAAGGAGGTGAGCGGGATGCCGGCCTCGACCAGTGCCTTCTTGTACGTCCTGGCGGCGGGGACGCCGGTGTCGGGCTCCAGGACGAGTTCGACGCCTTCGGGGTTCTCCGGCGAGACCACCGTCAGCCAGCGGTACTCGCCGAGGGGCACCTCGGTCTTCTTCACGAAGCCCAGCACGTCGGTGTAGAAGCGCAGCGCCCTCTCCTGGTCGTCGACGAGCAGGCTGGCCAGGTTGATCCTCATGCGTGTTCTCCAGCGGGTGGGGGTCCGGGTGCTCGGATCGCGGGACCCCCACAGCATCCCTCCCCCGGCGGTGCCGCCGGGACGCGCCGCGCCCGGACGCACCGGGGTCCCGGTCGCCGCTCCCGGGGCACGCGCGCGTAGCGTGAAGGTGTCGGCTCCGTCGTCCCTCACCACTGGAGGTCCGCCTGTGTCCAGCGCCGCCCCGACCCGCACCGCTGTCGTGGAATCCCTGATGGACCGCTTCCCGGGAATCCCTCCGGAGGCCGTGTTCAAGGAGGACCTGCTGCGCGGCGGGCTCGCCTTCGACCCCTCGGCGCTGAGCGGCAACGAGGGCGGCGAGGTGAAGCCGAAGTCGTACTTCATCTTCTCCTTCGACCACCGCACGCTGCCGGAGCTCGGCGAGGCGGCGCTGAACCGCCCGCCGGAGGAGATCGTGCTCACCGGCGGGCCGTACGGTCTGCGCCGCACGGTGGTGTCGGTCCGGGTCAACCCCTCGTCCCCGTACCGGGTGGCGCCCGACGCCGACGGGGCGCTCGCGCTGTTCCTCGACGGCGCCCGGATCGCCGACGTCGGACTGCCGCCGATGCCGGAGTACTACCGGCACCCGCTGTCGAACGGCAAGTCCGTGATGGAGGTCGCGCCGACCATCCAGTGGGGCTATCTGATCTACCTCACGGTGTTCCGCGTCTGCCAGTACTTCGGTGCCAAGGAGGAGTGCCAGTACTGCGACATCAACCACAACTGGCGCCAGCACAAGGCGGCGGGCCGCCCGTACACCGGGGTGAAGCCGGTCGACGAGGTCCTGGAGGCCCTGGAGATCATCGACCGCCACGACACCGCCCGGACCTCGACCGCGTACACCCTCACCGGCGGGGCGGTCACGTCGCAGGTCGGCGGGAAGGACGAGGCCGACTTCTACGGGCAGTACGCGCGCGCGATCGAGGAGCGGTTCCCCGGCCGCTGGATCGGCAAGGTCGTCGCCCAGGCCCTGCCGAAGGAGGACGTGCGGAGGTTCCACGACTACGGGATCCGGATCTACCACCCCAACTACGAGGTGTGGGACCGCCGGCTCTTCGAGCTGTACTGCCCCGGCAAGGAGCGCTACATCGGCCGCGACGAGTGGCACCGCCGGATCCTGGACTCGGCGGAGGTCTTCGGGCCGCGGAACGTCATCCCGAACTTCGTCGCGGGTGTCGAGATGGCCCGCCCCTCCGGCTTCCTGACCGTGGACGAGGCGATCGCCTCCACCCGGGAGGGCCTGCGGTTCTTCATGTCGCGCGGGATCACCCCCCGCTTCACCACCTGGTGCCCGGAGCCGACGACCCCGCTGGGTCGCGAGAACCCGGACGGCGCCCCGCTGGAGTACCACCTGCGCCTCCTCGAGGCGTACACGGCGACGCTGGAGGAGCACGGGCTGACCGCGCCGCCCGGGTACGGACCGGCGGGACCGGGGCGCGCGGTGTTCTCGGTGAGCTCGTTCATGGACGCGCTCGCCCCGGCGCCGGGAGAGTGACGGAAGGTCCGCCGGGCACGTCCTGGGGCCGGGACGAGGTCCTGGACGGCCCTGTCGTGGTCCCCTACGGACCGGCGGTGGTCCCCTACGGACCGGCGGTGGTCCTCGGCGGACCGGCAGTGGTCCCCTACGGACCGGCGGTGGTCCTCGACCGTCCGGCGGTGCGGCGGGTGTCCCGGCGCGGCGCCCGCCGTACCGTCGCGGGTGCCGGGCGGCCCGTCGGCGTCCGGTCCTGCGCGGGCCACAGGCGCGCCGCGGCCACGGCGCCGAGGAGCGCCACGGCGGTGAGCGCGGCCGCCGACGCGGCGGGCCCCGCCGTCGCGGCGAGCCATCCGGCGAGCGGATAGGTCAGCAGCCAGCAGGCGTGCGAGAGGGAGAAGCGGGCCGCCAAGGCGGCGGGCAGGTCTCCGCTCCTGACGGAGCCGCGCACCACCCTGCCGCCGGGGGTGAGGACCGCCGAGCCGGCGGCGCCGGTGACCATCCAGATCCCGAGCAGGGCGGGCCAGGACCAGCCGCCGCCCGGTGTGACGGCGAGTCCGGCGGCGATCAGTCCCAGGGCCCCGGGCAGGACGAAGGCGGCCCGCAGCATGACCGCGCGGTCGCCGGCCCGCTCCAGGAGGCGCGGCAGCAGCAGGGCCACCGCCATCGAGCCCGCTCCGTACGCGCCGAGTGCGAGCGCCACGTCCCCGGCGGGGCGGCCGAGGGTGTCGCGGACCAGGAGCACGGTGTCGACCAGGACGACGGCCCCGGCCGCCGCGACGGCCAGGTCGAGGGCGAGGAGCGCCCGCAGGCGCGGGGTGGCGAGAACGAGCCGGATCCCCGAGGCCGCCTTGGCGTACGTACGCGGCCGGGGACCGGCCCTCCCGTCGCCCCCGGCCTCCTCCGGGTCCGGGTCCGGCAGGGTGGTCGAGCGGACGAGGAGGCCGGAGGCGAGGAAGCCCGCGGCGGTGGCGGCGAAGAGCCAGGTGAACGGGACGACGGTGAGCAGCGCGGCGGCGAGCAGCGGGCTCACCAGGCTCTCCAAGTCGTAGGCGAGGCGGGCGAGCGAGAGGGCCTCGGTGTAGTCGCGTTCCTCGGGCAGGACCTGGGGGACGGTCGCCTGGAAGGCCGGTGTGAAGGCGGCCGACGCGGCCTGGAGCAGCAGGATCAGCACGTAGACCTGCCAGATCCGGCTGACGAACGGCAGGGCGAGGACGACCGCCGCCCGTGCCAGGTCCATGGCGACGAGCAGGGCCCGCCGGGGTACGCGGCCGGCGAGGGCGCCGACGAGCGGGGCGATCAGGACGTAGGCGGCCATCTTGATCGCGAGGGCGGTGCCGAGCACGGCGGCGGCGTTCGCGCCCGCCAGGTCGTAGGCGAGGAGGCTCAGCGCCACGGTGGCGAGGCCGGTGCCGGTGAGGGCGACGACCTGGGCGCCGAACAGGCGCCGGTAGGTGGGGTTGCGCAACACGGACAGCATGGGGACGCCCCCGTCGGCCCGGTGGAGTGTGGACGCCTTTCACTCTAGCCAATGCGTGCGCAATTGCGCACATGATGACGCTAAGTGGCCGGGACCCGGGGCCGGCCGCCTCAGTCGTGCCAGGGCTCCCCGCTCACCTGGTGGTCGGCCCGGCTGATCGCCTCGACCACGAGACGCTTCAGATGCCCGTCCGGCATCGCGTACACGACCCGGCGGCCGTCCTTGCGGGAGTGGACGAGCCCGGCGAGGCGCAGCTTGGCCAGATGCTGGCTGACCGCCGGGCGTGCGGCGCCGCACGCCTCCGTCAGGGCGGTCACATCGGCCTCGCCCCGGGTCAGCAGCCAGACCAGCTGGAGCCGGGTGGGGTCGGAGAGCAGCCCGAACACCTCCGCCGCCGCCGAGAGTTCGAGCGCTCCGGGCGTCCGCTCGTGCGGACGGGACGCGGCCGGGGGGTCTACACGCTCAGACATGGGCCCATCGTAGGCAGACCCGCCGGCACCGACCCCCGCCGGCCGCGAGCCCGGCGGTGGCCGTACGGCGTCAGGCCCCCGCGCCCGCCGGCCGTCGTACCGCGTCAGGCCTCGCGCCCGGTCCCGGTCGGGTCCGGCACCGTGCCCAGGAAGCGGATGTGCGGGGGGCCGCCGGGGTCCGGGCGGGTCACGGCGGACCGGACCCGGTAGACCTCGGCGATCAGCTCCTCGGTGAGGACCTCGCCCGGTGTGCCGGTGGCCACCACCCGTCCCTCCGCGAGGATCACGAGCCGGTCGCAGTACATCGCCGCCAGGTTCAGGTCGTGCAGCGCGACGACGGCGGTGAGGCGCAGCTCGGCGACCAGGGTCAGCAGGTCCAGCTGGTGCTGGATGTCGAGGTGGTTGGTGGGTTCGTCGAGGAGCAGCTCGCGCGGCTCCTGGGCCAGGGCGCGGGCGATCTGGACGCGCTGGCGTTCGCCGCCGGAGAGGGTGCGCCAGGGCTGCCGGGCCCGGTCGGCGAGGCCGGTGCGCACGAGGGCCGACCGGACGGCTGCCCCGTCGGCCGCCGACGGGGGCGTCCAGGCCCGGCGGTGCGGGACGCGGCCGAGGCGTACGACGTCGGCGACGGTCAGATCGGTCTGCGTGTCGGCCTGCTGCTCGACCGTGGCGAGGCGCCGGGCGACCGTCCGGCGGCCGAGCCCGGCCAGCGGGTCGCCGTCGAGGGTGACGACCCCGGAGTCGGGGGCGAGGACGCCCGCGAGGAGGCGCAGGAGGGTCGACTTCCCCGAGCCGTTGGGCCCGAGGAGGCCGGTGACGGTGCCGGGCGTGAGGGTGACGCTGACCCCGTCGAGGACGAGGGTGCCGCCCGCGGTGCGCGAGACCCGGTCGGCGCGGAGTCCGAGGCTCGGGCTCGGAATCGGAGCGGTCGGAGTCGGGCCCGCGGTCATCGGGAGCTCCTGGTGCGGTACAGGACGAGGACGAAGGCCGGGACGCCGATCAGCGAGGTCACCACGCCCACCGGCACCTCCTGGGGGTCGAGGACCGTGCGGGCGAGCGTGTCGGCCCAGACCAGGAACACCGCCCCGGCCAGGGCGGTGACCGGCAGCAGCCGCGCGTGCCCGGGGCCCGCCAGGGCCCGGGCGGCGTGCGGCAGGACGAGGCCGACGAAGCCGATCGCTCCGGCGGCGGAGACCAGCGCGGCCGTCAGGAGGGCGGTGACGCACAGCAGGACGAGCCTCGTGCGGGTGACGGCGACCCCCAGCGCGGCGGCGGCGTCCTCGCCGAACGCGAACGCGTCCAGGGTCCGCGCGTGCCCGCCGCACACCAGCAGGGCCGCCGCGAGCACCGCCCCGCACACCCCCACGTCGCTCCAGCCGGCCCCGCCGAGCGAGCCGAGCAGCCAGAAGAGCACGCCCCGTGTGGTCTCGGCGTCCGCCGCCGTCATCACGACGAAGGAGGTGAGGGCGGAGAAGAGCTGCATCGCGGCGACGCCCGCGAGCACCACCCGGTCCGTCGAACCGCCGAGGGTGTGGCTGAGCAGCAGGACGAGCGCGAAGGAGAGCACCGCGCCGAGGAACGCCCCTCCGGTGACGGAGAGGACGCCTCCGCCGACGCCGAGGACGACGACCGCGACCGCGCCGGTCGAGGCGCCGGAGGAGACCCCGAGCACGAAGGGGTCGGCGAGCGGGTTGCGCAGCAGCGACTGCATCACCGCGCCGCAGACCGCGAGTCCGGCTCCGCAGACGGCGGCGAGGAGGGTACGGGGCAGCCGCAGCTCCCACACGATGCCGTCCCGGATCGGCGAGACCTCCGGGACCTCCCCGCCGAGGTGGGCGGCGACCACGGCCCACACGTCGCCGACGCCGATGTCCGCGGGACCGATGGTGATCGCGACGGCCACCGAAGCGGCCAGGACGGCGAGCCCGGTCACCGTCCACAACAGCGCCGCGCCCCCTCCGCGTGCGACACCCCCTCCGCGCAGGACGCCGGACGGAACGACGGACCCGTCGGGTCGAACGTCGGTCTCGCCGGGCGGGAGCGCCGTCACTTCGCGAGGCCGTACGAGCGGAGGGCCGCCGCCACCTTCTCGACGCCCTCGACGGTGCGGACGGTGGGGTTCATGGCCTGGCCGCTGAGCAGGACGTACCGCTTCTTCCGTACCGCCGTCATGTTCCGGGTGACCGGGTCGGACTCCAGGAACTCGATCTTCTTCGCGGCGCTCTCGGCCGACTGCGAACGGCGGGTCAGGTCGCCGATGACGAGGACGTCGGGGTCGCGGTCGGCGACCGTCTCCCAGTTGACCTGCGGCCACTCCGCGCGCGTGTCGTCGAAGACGTTCTTCGCACCGAGGGCGTCGGTGACGATGCCGGGGGCGCCGCAACAGCCCGCCATGTAGGGCGCTTCGGCGTCGGAGAACCAGTAGAGGACCGTGGCGTCCGTGAAATCTCCGTCTGAAGTCGCCTTCGCCACACGGGACTTCAGTTCCGCGACGAGCTTCTCGCCGCGCTCCGGGACAGCGAACACCCGGGCCAGGTCGCGTATCTCGCCGTACACGGTGTCCATGGTCAGGGGCCGGATGCGGACTCCGTCGCCGTCGCCGCTGTTGTCCTTGCCGACGCAGTCGGTGGGCGAGAGGTAGGTGGGGACGCCGAGCTCCTCGAACCGCTCGCGGGGAGCCACCCCGCCCTTGCCGAGGGTGTACGCGAAGGAGGCGGCGGCGAAGTCGGGCTCGGCGTCGAGCACCTTCTCGAAGGAGGGGTAGCGGTCGGCGAGGCGCGGTACCTTCGCGTTCTCCTTCTCGAGTCCCTCGAGCACCGGGTCCGTCCAGGTGGCGGTGCCCGCCATGCGGTCGGCCAGGCCGAGGGAGAGCATGATCTCCGCCGACCCCTGGTCGAGGGCGACGGCCCGCCGCGGAGGCCGGTCGACCGTGACCCGGCGGCCGCAGTTGTCGTCGATCGTCACGGGGTACCCCTGGCGCGGGCCCCCGGTCGTGTTCACCGTGTTCTCCGTGGGCCGTGCGGCGGATCCGCCGCCGCATCCGGTCACGGTCAGGAGCAGGGCGCCGGCCAGGAACAGGGCGGCGGAGCGGGCGGGGTGTGCGAAGGGCACGGGGACTTCCTCTGCGGCCACGGCTCATACGCGGAGCCTGTCGTACGGTGCTCCCCGGACGACGGCGTGCCGCCGGGGCCGCCAGCAGGTCTTCGGACTCGGGGTCAGCCGGACGGAGCGCCTTCCCGGGCCCGTCGTGCCGCCCAGTGGCCGATGCTCCGCCCGTCGCCCTCACCGCTGCGCGTCAGTTCCGGTCTCGCACCGGATTCCCTGACCCGTGCACGTACCCGTCCGGGTGCGTACAAAGGTGCGACTGGCCTCGGCACAGTACCACCGGCCCGCTCCCCCGCCCGGGGGCGCCGCCGGTGGCACGGTCGTGCCGGCGGGGCGTCAGACGCGCAGTTCCTTCGCCTCGAAACGGCCCTCGCCGAGGACCAGGACGAAGGAGACCTGCTGCCCTTCGGAGAGGTGCTGCTCCTCCTCGATGTCCTCGGCGCTGAAGTAGACCTGCTCCTCGGAGCCCACGGGAACGACGAACCCGTACCCGCCGGCGCGGTTGAAGGAGTGCACGAACCCATTGCTTCTGCCGTCCACGGCGGCCTCCTCGTCGTCACCGGCGACGCGGCCGAGGGGGAGGTCGCGCCCGTCCCGGCCGCATTCGCGTCTCAGGGGACTCTTACCCCGCCGGATCGCTCTTCGCCCGCCGGCCGGCGCGGGCGGGTGATGCCGCCCGGGCCCCGTCCGGGCCGCCGTGGTCAGTCGCCGGTACGCGGATCGACCCGGAACGCGGCGTGCAGGGCACGGTGGTGGTCGACGTACCGCACCGGGCCGGTGAGGGCCACCCGGGCGGTCAGTCGTGGTTCGGTGCTGGAGGCGCTGAGCCGCAGCTCCAGCTCTCCCGGTTCCACCGCGCGCCGCCCGTCGCGGCCGGTGAACGAGGCGAGGTCGGCGGGGACGGCCACCCGGATCCGCTTCTGCTCCCCGGCGGCCAGGTCGAGCCGTTCGTAGCCGATGAGGCGCTGGAGGGGCTGGACCACGGAGGCCACGGGGTCGTGGAGGTAGAGCTGCACGAGCTCGCTGCCGGCGCGGTCGCCGGTGTTGCGCACGGTGAGGGCGAGGTGGAACGTGCCGTCGGTGGGGGCCTCGGGGTTCTCGACGACGAGGTCGTCCCACGCGAAGGTGGTGTAGGTCAGGCCGTGTCCGAAGCCGTAGGCGGGTGTCGGGTCGATGCTGGAGACGTCGCCGGCGTGGCCGAGGCGGGCGGCGAGGTAGGTGGACGGCTGGGCGCCGGGGTCGCGGGGCACGCTGACGGGCAGTCGGCCGCTGGGGGCGGTCCGGCCGCTGAGGACGGAGGCGATGGCGGCGGTTCCCGACTCGCCGGGGAAGAAGGACTGGACGACGGCGGCGGACTCGTCGGCCGCGCGGCCGAGCGCGTAGGGCCGTCCGGCCAGCAGCGTGGTCACGACCGGTGTGCCGGTGTCGAGGAGCGCGTCGAGGAGCCGCTGCTGCGCTCCGGGCAGGGTGAGCGATCCCGCGTCGCAGCCCTCGCCGCTGGTGCCGCGGCCGAAGAGCCCGGCGCGGTCGCCGAGCGCCGCGACGACGAGGTCGGCGCCGCGGGCCGCCGCCACGGCCTCGGCGATGCCCTCGGTCCCCGCGTCGTCGATGCCGGTGCCCCGCGCCACGGTGATCTCGGCCGCGGGGAACTCCGTCCGGAGCGTGTCGTGAAGGGTCGGCAGGTCGATGCCGAGGGGGACGCCGGGGTGCTGTCCGCCGACGTGGACGGGGAAGGAGTAGCAGCCGAGGACGGCGGTGGGGACTTCGGCGTTGGGGCCGATCAGGGCGATGCGGCGGGGGGTGCGCGGGTCGAGCGGGAGGGTGCCGTCGTTGCGGAGCAGGACGACGGCCCGCTCGGCGATCCGGCCGGCCAGTTCGCGGTTGGCGGTCGGGTCGAGGTCGATCGTGCCGCGCAGGCGTTCCGGGTCTCCGGTGGTGTCGGCGTCCGCGAGGGCGGGGGGTACGGGGGTCCAGTCGGGGTCGAGGAGGCCGAGCCGGGCCTTCTGCAGGAGGACGCGCCGGACCGCGCGGTCCACGAGTTCTTCCGGCACCCGGCCGTGTTCGACGGCTTCGACGAGGGGTTCGCCGAAGGTCTTGACGGTGGGCAGTTCGACGTCGACGCCCGCGGCGAGTGCGGCTCCGGCGGCTTCGGCGAAGGTCCCGGCGACGCCGTGGAGGGTCTTGAGGAAGGCGATGCCGAAGTAGTCGGCGACGACGGTGCCGGTGAAGCCCCAGGTGTCGCGGAGCAGCCCGGTGAGCAGTTCGTCGTCGGCCGCGGAGGGGACGCCGTCGGTGTCGGTGTAGGCGTGCATCACCGACCGGACGCCGCTCTCCCGTACGGCCATCTCGAACGGCGGCAGGATCACGTCGGCGAGCTCGCGCCGGCCCATGCCGACGGGGGCGAGGTTGCGGCCCGCCCGGGAGGCGGAGTAGCCGGCGAAGTGCTTGAGGGTGGCGACGATCCCGGCGGATTCGAGGCCCTGGACGTAGGCGGTGGCGATGGTCCCGACGAGGTACGGGTCCTCGCCGATGGTCTCCTCGACGCGCCCCCACCGGGCGTCGCGTACGACGTCGAGGACGGGGGCGAGGCCCTGGTGGACGCCGACCGCGCGCATGTCGCGGCCGATGGCGGCGGCCATCTCCCGGATCAGGTCCGGGGCGAAGGTGGCGCCCCAGGACAGGGGTACGGGATAGGCGGTGGCGCCCCAGGCGGCGAAGCCCGCGAGGCACTCCTCGTGGGCCACGGCCGGGATGCCGAAGCGGTTCGCGGCGACGATCCTCCGCTGGGTCCGCATGAGGGAGAGCGCGCCGACGGCGGGGTCGACGGGGACCGTGCCGAAGGGCCGGGTCAGCTGGCCGAGGCCGTCGGGGAGCAGCTCGTCGAGGTCGGCCGGCTCCTCCATGTCGTGCTGGTGCGGGGCGACCTCGGCGCCCTCGTCGGACGCTCCGACCCAGACGCCGACGAGCTGGGCGGTCTTCTCCTTGAGCGTCATCTCGCGGATCAGCGCGTCGACGCGGGTCTCGGCGTCCAGCGCGGGATCGCGCCAGGGGGCGAGGGGGGTGTGAGGCGGCGTGGCCATGTGGGCGGTCACTTTCCTCCGACTCCCATCAGGCCCTGGACCAGGGCGCGACGGGCGAACAGATAGACGAGCAGGATGGGGAGCATGGAGAGGACGACGGCCGCGAGCAGTCCGGGGATGTCGACGCCGTGCTCGGTCTGGAAGTCGTAGAGGCCCATGGTGATGACCTTGTTCTCCGAGGACTGGGTGAGCACGAGGGGGAAGAGGAAGCCGTTCCACGCCTGGAGCGCGGAGAAGACGACGATCGTCGACAGGCCGCCCTTGGACAGTGGCAGCACCAGCTGCAGGAAGACGCGCCGGGACGAGGCTCCGTCGACGGTCATCGCCTCGTACAGCTCCGGGGTGATGTCGCGCATGACGCCGGTGAGGATCAGGGCGCAGACGGGCATGGCGAAAGCGGCGGTCGGCAGGATGACGCCGATGAGGTTGTCGTAGAGGCCGGCCTCGTCGATCAGGTAGAACATCGGGACGATCACGGCCTGCGAGGGGATCGCCAGGCCGAGCAGGAAGAGCCGGAAGATCCGTCCGGTGGCCTTGCCGTCGCTGCGGACGATGGCGTACGCGAGGGGCGGTACGAGCACCAGGACGATGGCGACCACGCTGACGGTGACGACGACCGTGTTGAGGAAGTACTGCGCGAAGCCGTCGTTGAGGTCGTTGACGTAGTTGTCGAGCGTGAAGTCCTCCGGGAATCCCAGGGGGCCGTTCGCCGCGTAGTCCGCCCGGGTCTGGAAGGTGGCGATCAGCATGACGTACAGCGGCAGGCCGATCACGAACAGCCAGACGAGCGAGCCGAATCCGGCGAGGTAGTGGGGACGCTTCCGCATCACACGCCCTCCATGGTGCTGCGCATCCTGTCGTAGCCGCTCAGGCGGACCATGACGAGGGAGACGAGGCCGGCGACGAGGACGAGGAGCAGCGCGATGGCGGAGGCCATGCCGAAGTCGAAGCTCTTGAAGGCCTTCTGGTACATGTAGTAGGCGCTGTTGGTGGTGTCGGTGCCCGGTCCGCCCTGGGTGAGGATGAGGACGGTGTCGAAGGTCGTGAGGCCGCCGACCACCATCAGGATCGTCGACGTCACGACGGTGTTGCGCAGTTGCGGCAGGGTGATGTGGAAGAACTGGCGGTACCTGCCCGCCCCGTCGATCTGTGCCGCTTGGTAGAGCACCTGGGGAATGGCCCTCGCCGCGCCCTGGTAGAGCAGGGTGTGCAGGGGGGTGAACTGCCAGGTGCTGACGAAGACCAGGACGCCGAGGGCACTGGCCTGGACGCCGAAGAGGTTGCCGTCGCCGAACAGCCACGTCGCCTGGGCGGGGACGCCGAAGTTGGGGTCGAGCACGGCGCGCCACAGGACGGAGACGGCGGTGATGGAGAGCAGCAGCGGGACGAAGTAGATGGCGGAGAGGACGGCCCGGTTGCGCTGGTGGCCGGCGGCCCAGACGCCGAGCAGGATGCTGATCGGGGTCTGGACGAGGACGCCGAGGACGGTGAGGAGCAGGCTCAGCCAGAGGCTCTTCACCATCACGGGGTCGTCGAGCAGTCTGCTCCAGTTCTCCAGGCCGGCGAACTCGGGCGAGCCGAGGCCGTTCCAGCGGGTGAAGGAGAGCACGACGACCAGGAGGAGCGGTACGACGGCGAACAGGGCGAAGAAGACGGCGGCGGGCGCCGCCCAGGTGAGGCCCGGGCGTCCCGCGCCGGTGCCGGGCCGGTTCGGCCGCCCGGAGTGTCCGGTCTTCTTCTCGCTGTCCACGGCGGGGGCTGTGGCAGTGGTCATGTCGGATGTTCCGGGTGTCAGGCCGCGGGCAGGGTCTGCATGGCGGCGATGAAGGCGTCGGTGCTCATCTGTCCGTTGAAGAACTGCTGGACGGCCTGGTGGAGGGTGGTCGTGGCGGCCGGCGGGAACGCCTGGTCCCAGGAGAGCTGGAACGCGGGGGCCTTCTTCACCAGGTCGTACTGGTAGCGCGAGTAGGCGGGGTTGGCGGAGTCGCCGAGGAACCGCTCGGTGTTGGTGGTGGTCGGCAGGTTGCCGATGGAGAGCTGGTCCTTGACGAACTCGTCGGAGTACATGAGCTTCAGGAACTCCGCGACGGCCTCGGGGTGCTCGGTGGTCTTGAGGACCGAGTAGAAGTTGTTGGTGTTGCCGGCGAGGTTGCCCGGGTCGCCCTTGCCGCCCTCGACGGTCGGGAAGGTGCCGTAGCCGAGGTCGCTCTTCACGAAGTCCGGGTAGGCGTCCTGGAGGGTGGAGTACTCCCAGGAGCCCATGAGTTCGAAGGCGGCCCTGCCGGTGGCGAGGAGGGCGGGGGAACCGCCGTCGGTGAACTTGACCGAGTCGTAGTTGGTGCCGAAGGCGCCGGCGTCGATCAGCTCCTTGAGCATGCCGAGCGCCTTCCTGCTGTCGGCGCTCGCCCAGACGTCCTTGTCGCCGTCGACGGCCTTCTGGAAGAGGCCGGGGCCGGCCACCCGGTCGTAGAGGTACTGGAACCACATCTGGGTGGGCCACTTGTCGCCGCCGCCCAGGGCGATCGGGGTGACGCCCTTGGCCTTGAGGGTCCTGACGGTGGCCAGCAACTCGTTCCAGGTGCGCGGGGCGGTGACGCCCGCGTCCTTCAGGACCTTCTTGTTGCTGAACATCAGCACGGGCTGGGTGCCGCGCATGGGGACGCCGTAGGGCTTGCCGTCGACGACCGCGGTGTTGAAGACGGACGGCAGGAAGTTGGACCGGAGTTCCGGGTTCTTGGCGATGAAGTCGTCGAGCGGCATCAGCAGGCCGGCGTCGACGTACGGCTTGATGCTGCCGCCGCCCCAGTTGAAGAACACGTCGGGCGCCTGCTTGCCGCTGATGATCGTCTGCAGCTTGGACTGGTAGTCGGCGCCGGGGATGGTGTCGAGGACCGCCTTGACCTTCGAGGTCTTGTTGAAGGTCTCGACGAGCCGCTTCTCCACCTTGTTCGTCGCGTCGCCGTACACCAGGACGTGGAGGGTGCCGGAGCCGTCGGCCGCGTCGTCGGAGCCGCCGCAGGCCGCCAGGGACAGGGTCATGGCCAGCGACGCTCCACCGACGACAGCGGTTCTCAGGAGCTGTGCGGGTCGCTTCATCGCCTCACCTTTCGAAAGAGTTTCGGATGAGTTTCCGAAACTTGACGTGTCGGGACGCTAAGCTTCGGGCGTCGAGACGGTCAACCCCCCGACAGCGCGTTACCCAAGCGTGACGCTGTGGGCCGGATGGGTTGCTTTATGCTGCTCGGATGCGAGACGACGAGGAGAACAGGCGGATCACCCTGGCGGAGGTGGCCGAGAAGGCCGGGGTGTCGCTTTCGACAGTTTCGAAAGTCCTCAACGGCCGTCAGGACGTCTCGCCGACCACCCGGGGCAAGGTGGAGCGGCTGCTCGAGACGCACTCGTACCGGAGGACCACCCGCGCGGCCCGTGAGGCGCCGCTCATCGAGCTCGTCTTCCACGAGCTCGACAGCGTCTGGTCCATGGAGCTGATCCGGGGCGTGGAGAACCTCGCCAAGGCGCATCAGGCGAGCGTGGTGCTGACGGAGAGCGGCACCCGGCACGCGCCCGCGCCCGACTGGATCGAGGGCGTGCTGCAGCGGCACCCGATCGGCGTCGTGCTCGTGTTCTCGTCACTGCCGGACGAGGTCAAGCAGCAGCTCGGAGCACGGTCCATCCCCTTCGTGATCATCGACCCGGCGGGGGACCCGGAACCGGACGTGCCCTCCGTGGGCTCGGCGAACTGGTCCGGCGGCGTCGCCGCCACCCGGCACCTGATCGACCTGGGACACCGGCGCATCGCCATCATCACGGGCCCCGAGGACGTCCTGTGCTCGCTCGCCCGCCTGGACGGCTACCGGTCGGCCCTCGGCATGGCCGGCCTGGACAGCGACCCCTCACTGGTCCGCTTCGGCGACTTCCACGTCGACGGCGGGTACGCCGGGGCCATGGAGCTCCTACGGCTGCCGGACCGCCCCACCGCGATCTTCGCCGGCAGCGACCTCCAGGCGCTCGGCGTCCTGGAGGCTGCCCGGGTCTGCGGACTCCGCGTGCCCGAGGACCTGTCCGTGGTCGGCTACGACGACGTGATGCTCGCGCGCTGGTCGAGCCCGGCCCTCACCACCGTCCACCAGCCGCTGCGGCAGATGGGCGAGGAAGCGGCGCAGATGCTGCTGCGCATGCGGGCCGGGGAACCCACGGTGACCCGCCTGGAGCTCGCCACCAGTCTCGTCGTCAGGAACAGCACGGCCCCGCCGCGCACCGCCGACGGCGGGGAGTAGGGCACCCGCGGCTCGGACACGCGCCAGGGCTGTCCGACCCCGATCCGTCGGGCACGCCCCGAGCGACCGTCGGGAACGACCCTCGGGTGCGCACCACTCCCCGGGTTCTCGTACAATCTTCAACAGAGGCCCGGTGCCGGAGATCCCCCGTGTCCGACACCGGGCCTCGCTCTACCCCGAAGGTCTTTTTCCGTGCCTTCCGCCAGGCCCTTCGCCGGCGCCTCCGCCGGGCCCTCCGTCAGCCCCCGCCACCCGGGTACGCGATCCTCGCCGTGATCCGGGCGATGCGCCGCGCCGACTCCTCCGGGACGCCCACCGGCTGCACGATGTGGCTGACGGTGAGCCGCACGATCGCCTCGACCGCGAGTCCGCGCGACTCCTCGTCCACATCGGGCCAGGCCTCGACCGCGTACGCGTCGAGCATCGCCATCGCCGTACCGAAGACGGGCTCCGGGCGGGTGGTGAGATAGGCGAGGAGGTCGTCCTCGCCGCCCCGCGCCGCGACCAGGACGCTCTTGACGAGGGGATTGTCCACCGCCTGCTGGAGCGTGTAGCCGACCCCGGCGGCGGCCGCCGCCTCCAACTCGCCGTGATGGGCGTCGAGTTCACGCTGGATGCCAAGCAGGAAACCCTCCAGCTCGCGCTGGACCAGGGCGTTGCCGATGGCCTCTTTCGAGCCGAACTCGTTGTACAGCGTCTGGCGGCTGATCCCCGCGGCCCGCGCGATGGCGGTCATGCGCAGCCCGCCCCAGCCGTCGGCGGCGACGAGACCGTAGGCGGCGTCGAGCACCTGCTCGCGCAGCAGGGACCGAACACTCTCTCGGAAGCGTGTCATCGTGCCCCCACTTTATCCGCGCGGGACCCGCCCGCCCCGGGCGAGCCGTCCACCCGCACGGGCCGTCGTGACGGCGGCCTCCGCAGCGGACGCCCGCGCCACGGGCGCCGCCCGGAAGGATCCGCGAGGGGCTGTTTCGTCCGTACGCCATCGGGCAGCAGCACCTCGTGCCACCGGCGGCCACCGGGGCGCGTACCAGCGGCGTCAGGGAGAGGACCATGAGCCACCACGACAGGCACGGCAGCGATCAGGATCCCCGGCACGAGCCTCCGCGGACCACACCGTCCGAGGCGGAGGGCGAGAGCGGTGACGCGGAGGCACGGCGCCAGGCGGAGGAGGCGAAGTTGGGCCGGTCGGAAGCCGCCGAGGAGGACGCGCACGGCAGCACCGCCAAGGGGCAGGCCCCCGGCCTCGGCCGCGAGGAGCAGCGGAGACCGCATCCGTGAGTATTCCTCGCGGTTCCGGGCAGTCGCACGGTCGGGAGACTCGGCAGGAGGTGTCGGATGTCCGCGGGTAAGAAGGCCAGGAACGCCGCGCAGACGGCCAAGGGCAAGGCCAAGGAGGCCACGGGCAGGGCCGTGGGCAATGAGAGCCTGACGAAGAAGGGGCAGGCGGAGCAGATCAAGGGCGACGCGAAGCAGGCGGGGCAGAAGGTCAAGGACACGTTCAAGCACTAGGAACGGGACACGGTCGGGGGGGGGGGGGGGGGGGGGGGGGGGGGGCCGCCGCGGCGGCGAGCAGCCGGGGGGTACATGGGGCGGGGGGCGGGGGGCGCGCGCCCGCCACGACCGCGCCCGCCGCC
>NZ_JBHXRW010000017.1:0-145527 GCF_042716635.1 Streptomyces sp. NPDC058664
GTTTCGCCCCTCTGCCCGGCCGGCCGGCCCCGGCCCCCGTGTCCCTCCCCCCCCCCCCGGGGCCCCCCCCGGGGGGGGGGCCCCGGGGGGGGCCCCGCGGGGGCCGGGGGGTGCTACGTGACGCCGTGTGGCAGCGCCTGTGCCTACAGCGGGCCGGCGCCACCCGTGTGCCCGTAGTACGAAGCCACCTGATCGCGGTAGGCGACCTCGTCGAGGTGCTTCTCGCGGTGGAACTCGGGGGCGTTCTCGATCTGTTCCTTGGTGAGGTCCAGATGGATCCTCTCGGCCTCCGCGTCGATGCGCGAGATCGTGTTCGCGGGCAGGAGGACTTCCTTGCCGAAGATCCACACACCGGTGTCGACCACGACGTAGGCGTCGTCGACCTCCTCGGAGTGCTTGTCGACCTTGCCGATGCTCCCGTCGAGCGCCTCCACCTTGTAGCCGGTGAGGTCCGTGCCGACGGCGTAGTTGAAGGACGGCCGGTAATTCCACGCGTTCTCAGTCACGTACGAACAACTCCTGGTTCGGAATCGATGGCGGTCCGGTCCGACCGGGCCGGGGCGTGGTCTCCTGACCTTCTTCGTCCCGCCCCGGCCCTGCGGACCGACCGCTTCTTCCTTCGTATCGATCTCTGGCATTCGGGTGCCCCGTTCCGCTGCCCGTATGCCTGGCGCCCTGTGCACGCGGGCTCCCGTCGCCGGGTCCCGGGCGGGGCCGTCTCGTGGGCGACGCGGATTCCGTACAGGGCAAGGAGGTGTGAGTTCTCCGGTGCGGGTTACGCGGATCCCCGTAACCCGTCCCCGAACGAGAAAGGCATTCCCATGTCGAAGGTCGAGGAGTCCGTCGAGGTCGAGGTCCCGGTCCGCACCGCGTACGACCAGTGGACCCAGTTCGAGACGTTCCCGCGTTTCATGGACGGCGTGGAGAGGATCGAACAGCGTACGGACACGCTCATCCACTGGGTCACGGAGATCGGCGGGGTGCGCCGCGAGTTCGACGCCGTCGTCACCGAACAGATCCCGGACGAGCGCGTCGCCTGGACGACCGTCGAAGGTGAGGCACGGCAGGCCGGCGTCGTCACGTTCCATCGTCTCGACGAGACCCGGACGAAGGTCATGCTCCAGATGGACTTCGCCCCCGAGGGACTGACGGAGCAGGTCGGTGACAAGCTCGGGTTCGTCAAGCGGAAGGTCACGGGCGACCTCAAGAGGTTCAAGTCGTTCATCGAAGAGCGCGGCGGCCAGGAGACGGGCGCCTGGCGCGGCTCGGTGTGAGGGACCGGCGAACGGCGTCGTGCGCGGGCTCGAGGACGCCACCGTCGCCGCCCCACCCGGACGCACGTCACGTCGGCTCGGTCATTCACGTACACGTACGTGCGGCGACGGCACCGTCATGACAGCGCCCTCCCCTGCCGGACCACTGGCCGCCGGCAGGGGAGGCGTCCGAGGAAGCGCTCACGGACGCATACGGGCCCAGCCCCTCGCCCGTACCGGGGGTCGGACGGCTCCCGGAGCGGACCGTCGTCTAGCGGATGTGCTTCTTGACCTCTTCGTAGACCGCCTGGTCGGTGTGCAGCTCGCTGTGGCCCAGGCAGGTGGTCATGCTGTTGGCCGCTCCGGAGAGAGCCACGCTGTCCCTGGGGCTGATGACCACGTCGCACGGCGAGCGCCAGGTGGCGTAGCGGAGGGATCCGGGAGTCTCGTCACCGGCGTTGAGCACGTTCAGGAAGTCGGATCCCGGCCGCATCTCGACACAAGGGGCGCCTCCGCACAGGCGCGCGACGTCGGTTCCGTGGTTGGGCCCCGCCAGGGAGACCCATGCGTCGACCTTGGAGGTGCCGCCGAGGTTCTTGAGGTAGTGGCGGGAGGACAACGCGCCCATCGAGTGGGTGACGACGTCGACCTTGGCGGCGCCGGTGGTGTCCAGGACGCGCTCGATCTCCTCGGCGAGCTGTTCGGCGGTGGTGGCGTTGGACTGGGTGGCGTTGTAGGTCCACTGGTCGAGGTGGCCGGTCGGCCAGCCGTCCGCCCGGAAGCGGCCGACCATGGTCCGCCAGGTGGAGCCGTCGGAGTTCCAGCCGTGGACGAAGACGACGGGGTCGGGCTGGACGGCCTCGTGTCGGCCGTCGGCCGCGAACGCGGACTCGGGGGCGGAAAGAAGAGGCATGAGCGCGAGGAGGAGCGTGGACAAGCTCCGCGACAGGTTCCTGATCACGCTCGGTTTGTAGCGCGCCGGCCACAGGAACGGCAGGGCCTGACAGGCGCGCTCACCCGCCCGGAGGCAGCGTTTCACCGCAGAAACGTGACAGCACCGCTGTCGGGCACACAATCCGGCAGCGTTCGGGCCGTTGTTCATCCCGGCATCGGCGGACCGGCGGAAAGCATGGGGCGGAAGGCGTTGCCGCGTGGCGCGCACACCCAGCCGGTGAGGGCGGTGAGGGCCACGAGGAACAGGGGCGGGGGCGACCACTCGGCCATGTCGCCCAGGCGAGCGCCAGGGCGAGGGCGCCGGACAGCAGGAGCGCGAGGGCGGAGCCGTCAACCGGCGCCTCGTCCGCGGGGCGTACGGGCAGAGCACCGTCGACCGCGTCGGCGAAGACGGCACCGGAGGCCCGGCTCACGCCCTCGATCCGGCGCGGCGTGGACTCGGCACCGTCCGGGGCGGTCGGCTCCACGGCCGCCGAACCGCCCACCGACGTGGGCCCGACGGCAGGGGTCGGGGTTCCGGTCGGTGCTCCCGTGTCGTACGGTCCCCGCTGTGGACACGGTGATCGGAGTGCTCGGCCGTTTCGCCTCGCGGGTGGCGCGCCGCCCTTCTTCGACCTGATGCGGTGGGCGTGATGGGCATCGCCGCCGCGGTCGTGGCATTCGCGGCCGACTGCCTCCTCGACCGGACCCGCCCCTGGCGGCGGACGGGCCAAGCGGTTTCCGGTGCGGGCTGCCTGCCTGCCGGTAAGCGGTCCACACCTCGGAGCAGGACCGCCTGATCCCTGATCGTCGTCCGCGGTCCTTACCCGTCCGGCTCGCTCTGATGGCGGTGGGACCGGAGCCGGGCGAGGGTGGTGTTCGACGACCGCATCGGTCAAGCCCCTCCCACCACCCAGAAGGAGCACCATCATGTCCGACCGCAACACTTTCGTCCGCAGCCTGCACGATGTGGGTCTGGCCGCCTGGTTCGGTGGCTCGCTGATGGGTGCGATCGGCCTCAACGGCGCGGCCGCGGACGAAGGCGGCACGGCGACGGCCACGGACCGGATCGCGTCCGCCGGCTGGGCGAAGTGGACACCCGTCAACGCCGCCGCCATCGGCGCGCACCTGTTCGGCGGCGGCGGCCTGCTGGCTGTGAACGCCCACCGTGTCGCGACCCAGCAGGGCGTGGCCGCCTCCACCGCGGCCAAGACCGTCGTCACCGTCGCGGCTCTGGCCGCCACCGCCTACGCCCGTGTCCTGGGCAAGAAGGTCGAGTTGGCCTCCTCCTCCGATCCGCAGGACGCCGAGAAGGCGCGGGAGCACCCCGTCGACCTCGACAAGGCCCGGCGGCAGCTGGCCTGCGCGCAGTGGGCGGTTCCGGCGCTCACCGGATGCCTGGTGGTGCTCAACGCCCTGCACGGCGAACAGCAGCGTCCCGGCGAGCAGATCCCGGGCATGTGGGAGCGGGCCCAATCCGTGAACCCCTTCATGCACCGGTCGTGATGAACAGACGAGCAGTGCCTCCTCTCAGCGGTGAGGCTCTTCCGTAGCACCTGAGAGGGCCCTCGCCGAGGAGACACGTCGTCACCGCTTGGCTTCGTTCGCTTCTGAGGAGTTCGTGGACGGCGAGGCGCTGGTGCCGGCGTCCGGATCTCGCTGATGCCTTCGAGGTTCAGCCGACCGGAGGCCCGGCGGAGCGCTTCGTCGCCGGAGTGGTCGCGGCCTGTGCGTTCGGGCCCGGTCAGGGCGTGTGGTGAGCCGGGCCGGGTGCGCGTTCCGTACGGCACGAGCACGACGGGGATCACGCGGAGCGCGACATCAGGGCCGTTCCCGCCGCCCGGCGGCGAGGGCCGCGGCAAGCGGACGAGGAGCTGCGGGCAGCGGGGAAGAGTCCCTCCCGGGCTGTCGAGCGGGGGTGGGGCCGGGCGGCGCGACGGCCGCGGCTTCGGGAGGTCGTGGTGGGCGGTGCGGCCGGTCGGTGACAGTGCCGCTTCCGCCGTCGTTCAGTACTGTACGGAGCGGCCGTTCTGTGCCGTACAGAGCGCTGGAAGGGGGCTCGTGATGGCCGGGTTGAGGCTGGGACCACTCCTGCGGCACGTGGACTGGGACTCGGGCACGAGCGCGACGGTCTGGGTCGAGACCGACCGGGCGTGCACGGCGGAGGTCCGGTGCCCGGGCGGCGCCGGGGGCTCGGCTCCGACGTTCCGCGTCGCCGGCCACCACTACGCGCTGGTGGTCGTGACCGGACTCGTCCCAGGGTCCGCCACGGCGTACGAGGTGCTGCTCGACGGCGAGCGGGTGTGGCCCCTCGCGGACTCGCCCCAGCCGCCCAGCACCATCCACACGCCGCCGGTCCCGGCGACGGGCGCGGTGGTCGCCTTCGGCTCGTGCCGGTGGGCGGCGCCTGCCGTGGGCGAGCCCGATCCGGTGGGCCCCGACGTCCTCGACACCCTCTCCGCCCGGCTCGCCGCGGACCCGGAGGCCGAGCGTCCGGACGTTCTCCTCCTCCTCGGCGACCAGGTGTACGCGGACGAGACGTCCGACGACACCCGCGCCTGGATCGCCCGGCACCGGCGGGCCGCCGGCACCGGCTCCGCCGCCCCGCCGGACCAGGTCGCCGACTACGAGGAGTACACCCACCTCTACGACGAGTCCTGGGGCGACCCCGAACTGCGCTGGCTGCTCTCGACCGTGCCCAGCTGCATGATCTTCGACGACCACGACGTCATCGACGACTGGAACACCAGCGCCGCCTGGGCGGCCGACATCCGGGCGACGCCCTGGTGGCACGAGCGGATCACCGGCGGCCTGATGTCGTACTGGGTCTACCAGCACCTTGGGAACCTCTCCCCCGCCGAGCTCGCCGAGGACGAGCTGTACGCGGCGGTGCTGGCGGCCGACGACGGCACGGAGGTGCTGCGCGCGTTCGCCGAACGCGCCGACGCCGACCCTGCGACGGTGCGCTGGAGCTACCGCAGGGACTTCGGTCGCACCCGGCTGCTGATGGTCGACACCCGGGCCGCGCGGGTGCTGGAGGAGCAGCACCGGGCGATGCTGGACGCCCAGGAGGCGGACTGGCTGCGGACGCAGGCGTTCGACGATCCCGGCGGCGTCGACCACCTGCTGATCGGGACCTCGCTCCCGTGGCTGCTGCCTCCGATGGTCCACTTCGCGGAGGGCTGGCACGCGGCGCTCTGCCGGGGCGAACACGGGCCGCGCTGGGCGCGCTTCGGCGAGTGGCTGCGCCGACGGGCGGACCTGGAGCACTGGGCGGCGTTCCCCTCGTCGTTCGGGAGGCTGACGGAGACGGTCGCCGAAGTGGGGAGGGCCGACGCCGCCCCGGCGACGGTGTGCGTGCTCTCCGGGGACGTGCACCACGCGTATGTGGCGGAGCCCGTCTGGACCACCGGGCGGCAGCCGCACTCCCGCGTCTTCCAGTTCACCTGCTCGCCGCTGCACAACTCGGTGCCCCCGGCCATACGGGCCGGATTCCGTTTCGGCTGGAGCCGGTTCGCCAAAGGAATCGGGCATCTCCTCGCCCGCCACGGACGGGTCGCGATGCCGGCGGTCCGGTGGGAACGCACCGGCGGACCGTGGTTCGGCAACCAGCTGATGACGCTGACACTGCGTGGACGTACAGCGCGGCTGCGGCTGGAGAAGGCCTCGGCGGGTGCGAAGCGGGGGCGCCGCGGGACCGACCGCGCGGGAGCGCGGCTCATCGGCGTCCTCGACCGGATCCTGACGGACGGAAGGTGATGGATGGAAGATGGCGCCCCGCCGGACAGTGTCCGCCCCGCCCCCGCCGTCCGGACCCTCGCCACCCGGATCCGCGCCCTGATGACCTTCGGCCGTCACCGGCTGCTGATGAGCCGTCCGTCCGACCGACGGTCGGACGCGGGCACCTCGTACGGTCCACTCGGCGGACGATGCCTGTTCGACGGAGGACGTCGGCCCGTCGGCAGCGGGGGGCGTCTCAGGAGCGGGGCTCCAGTACCTCCAGGGCGCCGGTCTCGGTGTCGTAGCTGCGCAGGGTGATGAGCCGGGCCGACAGCGGCGGCGCCGGCAGCAGTTCGGGGACGCGCCGGCCGGCGAAGGCACCCGCCCGCCGGGTACGGCCGAGGGTGACGTGCGGACTCCATCGCCCAGGTTCATGAAAAGGGCTGAGGGTCCCGGGCGGGCTGTCCGAGGCCACCGCCTCCCACACCCGGCGGTGCAATCCGGTCAGCGCGGAGTCGAGGTCCAGCGCCCAGGCCAGCACCGAGGTGGGCCGCTCGAAGCGGACCACTCCGGTGAACCTCACCGGCAGCGGCAGGACGGCGGCCGCCTCGACGAGCTCCCAGCGGATCGGGGCGGTCAGCTCCGGGCAGGCGGCCAGGGTGAGGTGCGGGCTGTTGGTCGGTGAGCGGTGGCGCGCCCGACTGGGCAGCCCCGCGTCCGCGAGCCGCCGCCAGGCCTCCCGAACCGCCAGCTCCGCCGCCTCGTCCAACAAAAGCTCGACCGTGCGCACCGCCGCAGCCTACCGGCGAGACCGGCGGAACAGGAGATCCGGCCCTGTGCGGCAGCGCCACGTCGAAGCGGCTGGTCAGCGGGGTGGTGCGGCCTCGTTTCGGGATGCTCGTGGTGGTCGTGGGCGGCGGTCCGGGGTACAGATCGTCCGGCGGGGCGGTTCCGCCGATGAGTTCACCGTCCTCGAACGGTCCACCCGGTGACACGACCGTTCTCGACAGGAGTGCCATGTCCACCATCCAGCCAGTGATCGTGACTGCCGACCAGGACGTCCTGCTCGGCTTCTACACGGCGTTGTTCGGCGCTGAGGAGATCTTCCGGGTACCGGCGGAAGGCCCGGCCTTCTACCTCGGCCTGCGCATCGGAGACACCGACCTCGGGTTGGTGGCCAAGGCGGACCCGGGGGCCGGGGCGTCGCGGATCCTGCTCAGCATCGGTGTCGACGACGTCGACGAGACGCTCGGCCGGGTGGAGGCGCTGGGCGGCTCGGTCCGCGGCGGCCCCGCCGACATGCCGTGGGGACAGCGTGTCGCCCACATCCGGGACCCCGACGGCAACCCGGTGAACCTCACTCAGCCGATCCCGGCCCGGTGACGCTGTCAGCGGTAGGACTGCCTGTCCTCAACGGCCTGTCCTCGGCGGTTTCCGGACGGGCGGCCATGGGTCTCACCGTCGCGGGGGCCTGTGCCGGAGGGGTGGCCGGGGAGGTGGTCCGTCCGGTGCGGTCTCCGGGCGGTCCGTCCTGTCCGGAATCGCCCTTCCGGTGCGGTCCCGGGAAAGCGGCCCAGGAGGGCCGGGACGACCCGGGCGGCGGTACGAGCCCGACGTGGGCCCAGGCGGCGGGCGTCGCGACCCGCCCCCGGGGCGTCCGGGCCAGCAGCCCCTCCCGAACGAGGAACGGTTCTGCGACCTCCTCCACCGTCTCCCGCTCCTCCCCCACGGCGACCGCGAGGGTGGCCAGGCCCACCGGTCCGCCGCCGAACAGCTTCAGCAGGGCGTGCAGCACGGCCCGGTCCAAGCGGTCCAGGCCACGGCCGTCGACCTCGTAGACCCCCAGGGCCGCGGACGCGATCTCGCGGGTGACCACGCCGTCCGCGGTGACCTGGGCGTAGTCCCGCACCCGGCGCAGCAGGCGGTTGGCGATGCGGGGCGTGCCGCGGGAGCGGCGGGCGATCTCGGCGGCGCCGGCGGGATCGATCTCCACCTCCAGCAGCCGGGCGGAACGGTGGACGACGCGCTCCAGGTCGGCCGGGTCGTAGAACTCCATGTGGGCGGTGAAGCCGAAGCGGTCGCGCAGCGGCGGGACCAGCCTGCCGGCCCGGACGGTGGCGCCGACGAGGGTGAACGGCGGCAGCTCGAGGGACATGGCGGTCGCGTCGAGGCCGGTGCCGATGACGATGTCGACGCGGAAGTCCTCCATCGCCATGTAGAGCATCTCCTCGGCGGGCCGGGACATGCGGTGGATCTCGTCGAGGAAGAGGACCTCGCCCCCGGTGAGCGAGGCCAGGACCGCCGCCAGGGCCCCGGGGTGCTGGATGGCGGGGCCGGAGGTGATGCGCAGCGGGGCACCCATCTCCGCGGCGATGATCATCGCCAGGGTGGTCTTGCCGAGCCCCGGGGCACCGGAGAGCAGCACGTGCTCGGCGGTGGCGCTCCGCTGCCGCGCGGCCCTGAGGACGAGGTCGAGCTGCTCGCGGACCCGTTCCTGGCCGATGAACCCGTCCAGGTCCTTGGGGCGCAACGCCGCCTCGGTGGCCCGGTCCTCACCGTCGGCGGGGGCTGCGACCAGCCGGTGGGCCGGCTCCGCCGCGGTGGGCCGGCCTGCGGCGGTCCTGCCCGGGGCCGGCGTCTCGTCCCGGGGTGTGGCGGCGCCGGGGCGCATGGCACCGCCCCGGTTCACCGGCGTTCGGCTCGCTCCGGGGTGAGGGAGCGGCGGGCTGGTCTTCACGACCCGGCCGGGGTGCCGTCGAGGAGGACACGGGGGACCGGACCGCTCGGGGCCGATGAGGTCGGCCCGGTGGAGCGCCGACCGGCCGCGGCCGAGTCGAACGGCACGGTGCCGGGTGCGGCCACTCGGTTCGCCGTATCCGCCCAGGGCTCCGCCGGGGCCTCCGGCTTCGCCCCGATGCCCAGTTCCTCCCTGATCTTCTTCTCGATCTCGTCGGCGAGGTCGGGGTTGTCCTTCAGGAAGGCGCGGGCGTTCTCCTTGCCCTGGCCGAGCCGGTCGCCCTCGTACGTGTACCAGGCACCGGCCTTGCGCACGAAGCCGTGCTCCACGCCCATGTCGATCAGCTCGCCCTCGCGGCTGATGCCCCGGCCGTAGAGGATGTCGAACTCGGCCTGCCTGAACGGGGGCGCGACCTTGTTCTTGGCCACCTTGACGCGGGTGCGGTTGCCCACCGGCTCGGTGCCGTCCTTGAGGGTCTCGATACGGCGGATGTCGAGGCGGACCGAGGCGTAGAACTTCAGGGCGCGGCCACCGGTCGTGGTCTCCGGCGAGCCGAAGATCACGCCGATCTTCTCGCGCAGCTGGTTGATGAAGATCATCGTGGTTCCGGAGTGGCCCAGCGCTCCGGCGATCTTCCGGAGCGCCTGGCTCATCAGCCGGGCCTGGAGGCCGACGTGCGGGTCGCCCATCTCGCCCTCGATCTCCGCACGCGGCACCAGCGCGGCGACGGAGTCGACGACGATCAGGCCCAGGGCCCCGGAGTGGATGAGGGTGTCGGCGATCTGCAGGGCCTGTTCGCCGTTGTCCGGCTGGCAGACCAGCAGGGCGTCGACGTCGACGCCGAGCCGCCTGGCGTACTCGAGGTCGAGGCCGTACTCGGCGTCGATGAACGCCGCGGTCCTGCCTGCCTTCTGCGCGTTGGCCATGGCGTGCAGGGCCAGGGTCGTCTTGCCGGAGGACTCCGGGCCGTAGATCTCCACCACGCGGCCGCGCGGCAGGCCGCCGACACCGAGGGCGAGATCCAGGGCGATCGAGCCGGTGGGGATGACCTCGATCGGAACCCCCGGCTCATCGCCCAGGCGCATCACCGAGCCCGCGCCGAACCTTTTTTCGATCTGGGCGAGGGCGAGCTCGAGCGCTCCCTCGCGGTCCTGTTCCTTCATGGGGTCCGCCTCGGATGGGTGCGGTGTGTGGTCGCGGCCGGCGCACGGGTGCGCCGGCCCGTCAGAAGGGCTCCGTCTCCTCGCGGGGGGCACGTCGTCCGCCCCCGGCGGGGACCGGCTGCTCGCCGCCGTCGGACCGGTCGAGCAGGCCCTCGGCGGGAGGACGGGGGCCGCCGCGGGAACCGGCGGGGACGCCGGTGTGCGGGGGCTTGGAGATCGTCGCGGCGGCGAACCGCAGCGACGGGCCGATCTCGTCGGCCTCCAACTCGATGACGGTCCGCCTCTCGCCCTCCCGGGTCTCGTACGTCCGCTGACGCAGCCGCCCCTGGACGATGACGCGGGTGCCGCGGGTCAGGGACTCGGCGACGTGCTCCGCCTCCTGCCGCCAGACCGAGCAGCGCAGGAACAGCGTCTCGGCGTCCCGCCATTCGTTGCTCTGCCGGTCGAAGGTGCGGGGCGTGGACGCGACGGTGAAGTGCGCGACCGCGTCGCCGGACGAGGTGAGGCGCAGCTCGGGGTCGTCGGTCAGGTTGCCGACGACGGTGATGACGGTTTCACCGACCATGGCGGTTTTCCTCTCGTGCGACGGGTGATTCCTCACCCGTGCCTGTTCGAGTTCGACGGGCGGCCTCGTACCGGTGGTGATGGCGCCCGGAGGGAAGGCCGCGCCGCTCCGGCCGGGTGTGAGGGGTGAGTCGGGCGCCGCGGGTCTCCGGGGGAGTCGCGGTGGCGAGGGGCGGCAGGGCTCCGGTACGGCGGCCTTCTCGCGTCGGGGCGATCACCGGGGTCACCTCGCTTCGCCCTCCTGCCTCGGCCCGGGCTCGGCGATCCCGGCTGCGAGGAGCCGTGCCTGGTGGGCAGGGGCCCTCCTCAGCGGGATTCCGAGCCGGGGGACGGTGCAGGGACGGCCTACGGCAGCCCCGCACCAGGGACAGGGCACGCGGAGGGAGCGGACACGCGGGTCGCGCTTCGAGCCGGTGAGGCCGGTGGGGTGGGAGGGCGGACCGCCCGGGGCGGCGGGCACGCGCCGGCCTCCGGGTATGCGCTGAACCCGCTGTCCTGAGGCGATCGCGGTCACCAGCTCGAGGAGTTCCGCACGATAACGGCGCGGGTCGTCAGGGTCGCTGTCCGGGAGCGGCAGCGGGTTGCGGGCGAGCCGCTCCTCCCGGATCGCGCGCACCTCTGCGCGGATGTCGGCGGCGGCGATATGGGACCGCTGCCTGCCCAGCCGGGTCACGGCCGCCCGCACATCGGCGACGTCCAGGTCGGCGAGCAGCAGGTGCCAGGCGTCCGTCGTGGTGTCCTCCAGGTGCATCGACGGGCACATCGCCGCGACCAGGGCGACGAGTTGGGCCGTCTCGGCCGGCAGCATTCGCTCTTCCCTTCCGCGGGGGGACGTCCCGGCCGGCGCCGGTGCGCCGCTTCCCGCCGCATCCGCCGACTGCTGGTACACGTACAGGACGGCCCCGCAGGCGCACCGCAGCCGCTTGTCGTCCTCGAACGTCCAGCGTCCGCAATCGAGGTGACCGGCTTGGGAGACCAGGAACCACACCGTGCCGAGCGCGTCCCGGCCGGGGTGGGCGACGACAGTGGTCATGGATCCTCGCCACCTTTGAGGGGGAGCAGACGGCGCAGGTCGAGGGTGCCGGTGTACAAGGCGCGGGCGATCCGTTCCCGCCCGCCGGGCAGGGGGCGCAGGCTGAACGACCGTGGTTCGGAGACCGACAGCACCCCAAGCCCCGGGATCGCCTCGCCGGTGTACGGGTCGGCGACCGGGTCGAGGCAGGTCAGCCGGGCGAGGAACTGCCGCTGCCAGCTGGGGCGCACCCGGACCAGCGTCTCCACCTCGCCGGGGTGGTTCTCGGCCACCCAGGCGGTGAAGGCCTCCTCGTCGGCGACCACGACCGTCGGTCTGGGGTCGACGAGGGTGAGGGTGGCGACCGGTGTGTCGTCCGGCAGGGCCACCCGGACCGACTTCAGGTTCAGCTCGGCGCGGGCCTCGAGCAGCCCTTCGAGGACCTCGTGGCGTTCGGTCTGGTACTCGGCTTCGACGGCGTCGCGCAGCACCCGGAGCACGGCGACCCGGGTGGCGTGCTCCTTGAGGCTCATGCGGCCTTGTCCTTCCGCTCGGTCCCGTTCTCCCGCTTGGCCCCGGCCCCGGAACCGACGTCCTCGGCGACCCTGTTCCTCGCCGCCGCGGTGCCGTGACGCACTATCAGCTGGCCGAGCGTGCAGGTCTCCCCGGCGTCGTCCAGGACGGCGGCGCCGAGCAGGTTGTGCCGGCGGGCCTCCTCGTACAGGGCGCGCAGCTCGTCGTGGCTGGCGCCCGGCGCGGTGGCCGCCGTGACGTAGTCGGAGACGGAGAGGGCGGGCTTGCCGGCCTCCAGCCAGCTGAGGACGGCCTCGGCGAACTCCGGGCCCGGCTTGCGGAGCACCGTCCCGGACAGCGGCTTCGCCCGGGACTTGGAGATCACCAGGGTGTTCTCGTGGTCGAGATCGCCGACGATGTCGAATTCGTACTCGATGCCCTCCCGCTGCTCGGGCTTGAGCCCGATCTTGCGCGGTACCTTGCGGCCGCGCTCGTCGGCCTCCACGACGTACTCGGTCTTGGTGCGCATGGTGACGATGAGGTGGCCGGGGTAGGCGAGCAGGGCGTCGATCATCGCCCGCTCCTGGGGGCGGGCTTCCTTCCAGCCGGCGAAGCTGCCGCCCGATCCGAGGCGCTTGGCCGCGTTGTCGACCTGCTCCAGCATCCCGCCGGTGCCGGACCAGAAGTGACTCAAAGAATCGACGATCATGACGTCGTAGCCCTCGTGGGCGGCCACCGCGAGCGCGTCGACGAGGGTGGTGGGCTGGAACGTCGTGAGCGGAAGGGTGTCGAAGGCGAACTCGTCGGCGTACTTGGCGGCGCTGCCGTGCTCGGTGTCGATCAGGGCGACCCGCTCGCCGAGCCCGGCGGCGGTGACCAGGGCGGTGTAGGTCTTGCCCGACCCGGTGGGGCCCGCGAGCGCGATGCGGGCCTTGGCCTGTTCCTTGGTGGCGGTGGTGAAGGTGAGGTTCACGCCGTTCTCCTGGCGTCTGCGACGGCGGTTCCGGGTGGGCCTGACCGGCAGGGGACGCGGTCCTCGACCGGCAGGACGTGCTCCCGCGCAGCCGTCACTCGGATCGAATATGCATTCGAATTACTGTCTGCATCCACGTTAGGCGCACAAGAGGGAACAATCCAGCCTTTTTCGTCAGAAAAATACAACGAGGGAGGAAATGTCCGCAATAAGGCGTACAATGCCCTCCCGCATGTGCGGGTGTCGGACACTCCGGCCTCAGTCGGCGTCGGCGGCCGGGCGCTCGCCCTCCCCCGCGGCCGGGTCCGTGGCGACGGCCAGGGGATAAGGCGGCGGGGTGCCGCCCCAGGCAGGGCACAGCGCTCGATGGGGACACCAGTCGTACAGCCCGGCTCGGGCGCGGGAACCAGTCACCCGTCCGCGTCGCCTGCCCGATCGCGTCCCACAGCGCCAGCAGCTTGCGCTCCACGGTCCGCAGATCAGCCTCCGCCGGGTCGTAGGTGAGCACGTCCCCGCTGCCCAGGTAGACCAGCTGCAGGCGGCGCGGCACGGTGCCACGCAGCCGCCACAGCACCAGGGCGTAGAACTTCAGCCGGAACAGCGCGTCCGCCGCGTACTCGGGCCGGGGCGCCCGGCCGGTCTTGTAGTCGACGATCCGCACCTCGCCGGTCGGCGCCACGTCCACCCGGTCGATGATCCCGCGCAGCCTCAGCCCGGAGTCCAGCGTGGTCGTGACGGACAACTCTCGTTCCGCGGGCTCCAGCCGGGCCGGGTCCTCCAGGGTGAACCACCGCTCGACCACCTGCGGGGCGAGCCCGGACACGGTCCGCCGACGGCTCGGCCGGCTCTTCGCCGCCGGCATGCTCCAGACCCGCTGCGAGGTCGCACGCCCCCTGTCGGAGTGGCCGGTCACCGTGATCCAATGGGGGCGCGCGGCCGCGGGGGAGCTGGAACGCGTCTCACGCGGAGTCACCGGGGCCCGGGAGGTACGGCTGTGCGCCGGCGTCACCGGCCGGAACAACGTCCTCATCATCGCCTGGGTGAAGTCCCTCACCGACGTGCAGCGCTTCGAGGTACGACTCGCCCAGCGCGTTCCCGGCCTGGGGATCACCGACCGGGCCGTGGCCCTGTGGCCGCTGAAGCTCAGCGGCCATCTCCTCGACGAACAGGGCTACCGCATCGGCGGCGTCCCTCTGGATGTCCGCACCGCCGGAGCGAGCACCCGGCCCTAGTACTGCAACGGTCTTTGACCTGATGGTTCTGCGGTTTCGGGTGGTGTGTGGCCGCGTCGTTCGTAGTGGCTGACGCGTGCCTGGTGTTGTCGTCGGCGGCGCCAGTTCGACCGGTGCGGGACGTGGTCGAAGGGTGTGGGTCGGCGGCGGGTGAGGCGGTGGATCAAGCGTCGGAGTTCAAGAAGGCCGAGGGGGACGAGGTGGGAGGATCCGTTTCTGCTTTGCCGGCGTCGAGCTCGCGGGCCCGCAGGAGGGAAGTACGCGATGCTCCGCGCGCCGCGCTCCCTGCCGAGTCCGATCGTGGTCGCGCGCTGACCGGTCAAGGCGAGTTGGTCCCCAACTGGTCCGCCACTCATGTCCGGGCCGGGAGTACAGCACCACGACGCCGCTGCCGGGGGCCGCAGGCCGTCGTACCTGCGGCCCCCGCTCGGGGTGAGGGTCAGGACGGGTCGCCGTACTGGAGGCCACGTCCGTTGGTGCCGATGTAGACGCGCCCATAGGTGTCGGGGTCGCCGGTGACGACGCCACCGCCGCTGATGCTGCCCCACTGGTGGGCGTCGTCGTTGACGCGCACCCAGGTGGCGCCCTTGTCGCTGGAGCGGAAGACTCCGGTGACGTCCTTGACGGTGCCGATCAGGTACAGGGCCTGGTAGGAGGCGCCCGGCGCGGCCTTGCCGAAGCCGAGGGCGGAGGCGGACTGCACCGTCGTGAGCGCGGTGAAGGTGTGGCCTCCGTCGGTGGAGTGCAGCAGCCCCTTGGCGCCGCCGGCGATCCACAGGTCCCCGGCGATGCCGGGGACGGCCGTGAGCCGGCCGGCGGGCAGGTTGGTGGCGCGGGCGGTGAAGGTCGCGCCACCGTCGGTGCTGGCGTGGAGCGTGCCGCCGGCCAGTGAGTAGAAGGTCCTGGCCGAGGAGCGGTCGGCGACGACCACGGCGCCGGTGCCCAGGCCGCCGACCCTCGACCAGCTCGTTCCCTTGTCGGTCGAGCGGTACGGCGCCTGCCCTTCCTCGGTCCAGACGATGGCGGAGCCGTCCGCGGCGAGTGCGACCTGCCCGCTGTCGGCGCTGCCCACCGGCTCCGACCTGAAGCCGCTCCAGTTGCTGCCGCCGTCGGTGGAGTAGGCGCCGTCCTGCGCGCCGCCACGGCCGACGCGGACCATCACCGAGGGGTTGGACTGGGCGAAGTCGATGTCCGTACTGGTGATCATCAGCGGGTTCTTCAGCCGCCCTGCGGGCACCCTGGTCAGGGAGCTGGAGGAGCCGTAGTGGAAACCGCCCAGGTCACCCAAGGAGGAGATGACGGTGGCGCCGCCGGGCGGGGCGACCGCGTCCTGCACCGCGGTCTCCTCAAGACCTCGGGCCCCCACGGTCCAGTGGCTGGTGCCGCCGCTGTCGGTGGCGTGGGCGTCCTTGCTGCGCCAGATGCCGCTGCCGGTGCCGTACAGCACGTGTCCGGAGTCGAAGGGATCGATGGCGAGGGCGGTCATCCAGTGCCCGGTGCCGGTACCGACGTAAGGAGCGGCGGAGGCGTCCCGTACCGACTTGTCGGCCAGTGCCTTCCAGGTCGTGCCGCCGTCGGTGGTGCGGTAGATCTCGTCCTCGGGCCACCAGCGGTCGAGGGTGGTCACCATCACCGTGGACGGCTTCCGCGGGTCGACGGCCAGACCTGAGAACCCGTAACTGCCCTTGGAGGGCGAGACGTTCTTCCATGCCCCGCCGGCCGGCGTGTACTTCCACACCGAGCCCGCGGTCACGCCGTTGGGTCCGACGACGTCGGTGTACGTCAGGTACAGCGAGCCGTCACCGGAGAGCACTCCGTGCTGCGGCATCTGGCCGGTGGGCTGCCCGGAGACGGCCTGCCAGGTGGTGCCGCCGTCGGTGGAGCGGTAGAGGGAGCGGGACTCGTCGGCGACGCCGACGTAGACCGTCCTGCTGCCGGCCGGGCCGTACGTCACGAAGGAGATGCCCGCGCCGCTGCCCGCCCCGTCCTTGACGGGGAACGAGGAGACCTGGCTCCAGGTCACCCCGTGGTCGGTGCTGCGCCACAGTCCGTTCTTGCGGCTGCCGAGGAGCAGGGTGCCGTTGTTCGCGGGGTCGATCACCAGCCGCTCGCCCGCCCCGCGGCCGTCCTCGTTGGCGCCCAGCTTGAAGGGCAGATCGGTGCGCTTGAAGGTGCGGCCACGGTCGGTGGAGCGCAGGATCGCGCCGTTGCCCGCCCAGCTGTTGGTGTACGTGCCCGCCGTGAGGTAGAGCCGCTCGGGGTCGACGGGGTCGGTGGCCAGCGAATCGATGCCCAGCAGGTTCCAGTCCTTCTCGCCGACCCAGTCGGTCAACGGGATCCACTGCTCGGCCGCGACGTCCCAGCGGTAGGCGCCGCCCATGTCGGTGCGCGCGTACAGCAGGCCCTTCGCACGCGGGTTGAACACCAGCCCGGTGACGTAACCGCCGCCCACCACTTGGGCGTTGTTCCACACGTACGGTCCGGTTCCGGCCGCCTGGGACTCGGCCGTCTTCACCAGCTTCCACTGCTGGTTGGTGCTGCCCTTGCCGGGATACTGGATGACCAGCGCGCCGTCGGCCGTGGAGCCTCCGGAGACGTCCAGGACCTGGCCGCTCCTGCGGGAGGTGAAGGTGACGGCGTCGGAACCGCTCACCTCGTCGATCCGCCACTCCTGAGAGGTGGCGGAGCTGTCGGTCTGCTGCTCGGCGGCGGCCGCCTGGGCGGACGAACCGCCCGCTATGCCCAGCACTTTGCCGCTGTTGCGGTTCACCAGCTCGTAGTAGCCGTCCCCGGCGGGTCGCAGCCTCCACTGCTGGTTGGCGGTGTTCTGGTCGGTCCATTGCTGGATGCGGGTGCCGTCGGCCGTGGAGAAGGCGTTGACGTCCAGCGCCTTGCCGCTGCGTACGGAGACCAGCCGGTAGTAGGCATTGCCGTCGACCGTCGCGGCCTGCGAGTCGTCCTGTACGAACAGGAGATACGGCACGACAAGAGCGGGCGCTCCGAGCAGCAGTCCTGTCGCGGTCCAGCGACGGCGGTGACGCCCGCGGCGTCCACCGTTCGTGGGGTTCTTCATGGGGGGTTGTTTCTCCTTGCGAATCACCGTGGATCGGGCAGTCAGCGCTGCAGGGTGAGGACACCCGGCCGGTACGGCAGTCGGTCGTAGGGGCCGCCCGCGGTGGGGGACTTGCCCTGGTAGAGGAACTGCAGGTTGCAGGGGTCGATCGTCATGGTCTGGTCGGGATTGTTACGGACCAGGTCACCGTGGCTGATGTCGTTGGTCCAGGTGGCACCGCTGTTCGCCTTGCCTGCGAAGGGGCTGCTCTCGCTGCCGGCCTGCGGGGTCCACGAACCGCTCAGGCTGGAGGCCGTGAACGAGCGGAAGTAGCGCCCGTTCGCACCCTTCGCCTCGACGATCATGAGGTACTGCTGCCGGCCCTGGACCTTGTAGACCTGGGGGGCCTCGAACAGCTTGGCCTCCGTGTCGCTCATGACCGTCGTGTACGACGAGCCGAAGCTGCCCGGGAAGTTCCCGATCGGCATACTCGCCCGGTAGATCTTGCCGTTGTCACCGGCGAAGAACAGGTACATGTTCTGGTCGTCGGCGATCAGGGTCTGGTCGATCGGGCCGGTGGGGGAGCCGGTGATGCTGCCGGTGAACAGCGGCTGCGGCGCGGACCAGCCGTTGGGGTTGGTGGGGTCGCTCGACGTGCGGTAGACGAAGGGCCACGAACCCCACTGGTACGCGAGGACCCAGACCTTCTTGGGCGCGAAGTGGAACAGCGTGGGCGCGACCGCCGGCTGGCTCATCGCCCTCTGTCCGGCGGACGCCATGTCCGACCAGTTGGTGAAGGGGCTGAACGTCATCGAGCCGTACTTCGATCCGTTGAAGTTCGACCCGTAGACCAGGTGCTCGCCGTTGTGCACCACGTGGGTGAAGTCCTTCAGCGAGGCCCACCCGTTCGCAGGCTGCGCCAGGGCACCCGTCGAACTCCACTTGTACGTCGACGGAAGCGCGCACGTGCCGCCGCCCGACCCGGACGGGGCGGTCCACTTCTGGTTGCCGACGCCCCCACAGGCGTGCAGCTGGATCTTGGTGCCGTCGGCGGTGGCCGCGCCGACGGCGTCGAGGCACAGCCCGGACTGGACGCCGGTGATCGTGCCGTCGGTGTTGATGTTCCACTGCTGGTTGGTGCCGCCGTTGCAGTCCCAGATGACCACCGCGGTGCCGTTGGTGGTGCCCTTGCTCTTGGCGTCCAGGCACTTGTCGCCGTGGATCTTCAACTGCTTGGCGTCGGTGTGGGTCCAACGCTGGTTGGCCTGTCCGCCGCAGGTCCACAGCTGCGCCCGGGTGCCGTTGGCGGTGGTGGAGGCGGGAATGTCGACACAGCGGCCGGAGGCCACGCCCTTGATCTCCCCCGTACCGGTACTGGTACCAGTACCGGTACCGTCGGACGGCTTGCTCGGGGTGGTACCCAGGCCGGAGCTGAGGGCGTTCATGACGGCGGTGTACGCGGGCTTGGGCTTGCCGTTGTTGTCGAACAGCAGCGGGCTTTCGCCGCTTCGCCAGGAGTCGCTGTCACGGACGCCCCACACCGTGATGCCGGTGCACCGGGCCACGGACAGGCAGGCTTTGACCGCGTCGGCATAGTGGGTGGGCGATGCCTTGGCGATGTCCAGCTCGGTGATCTGGACGTCGACGCCCAGGGCGGCGAAGTTGGCCAGGGTGGTCTTGAAGCTCGCCGGCGGACCGCCCGCTCCGAAGTGGCTCTGGAGCCCGACGCAGTCGATGGGCACGCCGCGGGACTTGAAGTCCTTGACCATTCTGTAGACGCCCTGGGTCTTGGCGTCCGACCAGTTCTCGATGTTGTAGTCGTTGTAACAGAGCGTGGCCGAGGAGTCGGCCGCACGGGCGGTGCGGAACGCTTCCTCGATGAAGCCGTTGCCCAGGACCTTCTGGAACACCGAGCTGCGGAGCTGGCCGCCGGGGCCGTCGGCGAATGCCTCGTTGACCACGTCCCACGCGTAGATCTTGCCCTTGAAGTGGGTCATCGTGGTGGTGATGTGACCGTTCATCACACTGCGCAGCGTGTTCGCGTCGCCGATCGAGCCGACCCAGGACGGAAGCTGCGAGTGCCAGACCGTGGTGTGGCCGCGCACGCGCTGGCCGTTCTCCTTCGCACGGCTGACGATCCGGTCGGCGGGGCCGAAGTTGAAGGTGCCGCGGGACGGCTGGACGGCGTCCCACTTCATCTCGTTCTCCGGGGTGATCATGTTGAACTCCCGGTCGGCGATCGCGGTGTACGCCGAGTCGCCGAGCCTGCCGGCGGCCACGGCGGTGCCGAAGTACCTGCCCGAGGGGGACGCCTGCGTACCCAGGTTCGCGGCTCCGGCGGAGCTGGGGAGGAGCGTCACGACTCCGGCCACCACCGCCGCGGCCGACAGTCCTATCGTCACTGTTCGGCGACGCCGGCTGAGCCGGTGCAGGCCCTTCATGATTCTCCTCGGGGGTTGCGGGTCACCCTGGGTGCCGTCGTCGTGCGCGCGTCGGCCGGTGCGGCCTGACCTGCCGCGGGGTGGATGCGGTGCAGGACGTGCGGCCGTTCCTGCGTCCCGGTCGCCCGGGGTTCTTGGGTGTGTCGCGTCATGGGAGAGCTTTCTTCAGGGATACGTCACGGAAGTCGGGAACCTGCCACACCGGCACGTCATGGTGAGCGGCGGGAAGGGCACCCTGAAGTGGAGGCTTCCGAACCTGCGGTCGCGTAACAGAAAAGTCGCGCCGCCCGGAAGTTGGCTCAGTGATGCGTCTCGCAGGCAGAAAGCGTTATGCCGAGCCCCGCGGTCTGGTCGTCCCTGGGGGAAGGCGCGCCACACCGATCAGCGGTGACGGAGTTCGGAGTGGCACCGGTGGCGGATGCGGTGATCAGCCTTCAGGCCGGTCGGTCACGGCGAGGCCGTCGTCCATGGCATGCGGAGCAAAGCCGGCTTCGGCCCAGCACTCGGCTCACTGTCGGGTGGAGAGAGGCGTGAGCGGGTTCGTGCCGCGGGATCACCGCTGTCACTGAGCGGCCCGGTCCGGGATGCTCCAGGAGCCGTTCTCAGCCCCAGGCCCCGCGCATGATGAAGGTGGCCTGGCCGGCGAAGGTCCGAGTGCCGTCGGAGCCATCGAGCCAGATGCCATCGTCACGATGGCGGAGGGCCGATCCCGGATAGTTGTGCGCGTGCAGGGTCACCGACCCTGCGACCGCCCCGGGGCGCGGACAGAAGGTCGCGTCTTCACGAAACAGTTCGCTGCCGTCGTTGGCGCTCAGCCGCAGCCGAAGGTAGTGATGGCGAAGAAACCGGCCGTCCGCGGCGCGGAAGGTGACGCACCGAGTGTCGGCCAGCCCCTCGACGACCGTGAAGGTGCCCCGTTGCCGAGCCTGCGCGCTGCTGGACGCGGAGACTCGGCCGAGCGCCGCGAAGTCGCCGGCGTAGGTGACGAACAGGCCGGGTTGGTCCACGGACTCCAGCGACCGTGCGCCCAGCGGAACAGTGCCTGCGACGGCGGACGGACGCACCGGGGACGGTTTGTCCGGTGTGGTGGTGCGCGACGGGATCGGCGTGGGAGTGCCGACCGTGGGGGCGGCGATGACGCCGGGCACCCGAGGCGCCGGTTCGGGCCAGGTCGCGTAGGTGGCGGTCCCGGCGATGAGCACCGCGCCGGCGGCGAGGCTCACCAGCGGATGAGCGGTCACCGCGTGGAGTTTGCCGATCAGCGCGCTGTGCAGCATGCCTCCCCCCGTCGCCGTGCCGACGGCGACGGGTGCCGTGGCCAGCCCGGCGGCGCTCGCGGCGGTACCCGACAGCAGGCCCTTGGCGGCCAGCGCGGAGATCAGTCCGACCGGGACGGCCAGCGTCGTGAGGCTGAGGGGCAGCAGTTCGGCCGGAACCCGTTCTGTCGTCGTCGCCATGCAGACCGGGCAGCCACGGGTGTGCCGCGCTATCCGCTTACGCCACACCGATGCGCGGAGACCGTCCCAGCCGACGACGGCCTCGTCCAACTGCGGACAGCGCGGGTCGGCCTCCAGCGCGGCGACGATCGTCCGGCACAGTTCCAGCTGCTCGCGCATGCGTTGCAGGCGCACTCCGACGTGGGCGACCGTGAGCCCCGTCGCGGCGGCGATGTCGTCACGGCTCAGCAAACCGGCGCATTCCTGCCACCACAGTGACAGCAGCACCCGATGGTCCGGATCAAGCCACCGGCTGGCTTCGCCAACCCGGCGGCGCTCGTCCGAAACGTGCAGCCGCAGGATCGCCGCGTCCACGGGTTCGGCGCCTGCGTCCGGTATCTGGTGTGCTTCGTCGATGTTCGTGGTCCGCTCGGCGAAGGCGTGCTTCCGGTGCAGGTGGGTGTTGATCTGGCGGAGCGTGATCGACACAAGCCAGGACCGGAAGCTCTCCGGGGCACGCAGGGCAGGCAGGTCGCGCACGACACGCAGCAGGGTTTCCTGGACGACGTCGTCGACGTCGGCGTGTCCGCTCAACGCTCGGCCGACGATGTTGTAGACCAACGGCAGGTACGCGGCGATCAGCTCCTCGCGCGCCCGATCGTCACCGGCCTGCGCCGCGACAACCAGCCCCGCGTGGTCCACATCGATTAGCCCCATTCCCACCTTCTTCAGGGGAGCGATCCGCCGAGTACGACGGCATACCTTAGCGTCGGCAAAGACATACGGCCGAACTCTGTGCCTGAGGCGGCCTGGCCGGGCCGCCACCGGATGGTGGTCCTACCGCCTGACCGACCCGGACGGCACCGCCACGGGCCTGCGGGTGCCCCACCTCCCTGACTCCAGCGCCGGAGCGGCCCGTGTGCCGGTAGACGGCCGTGTACTTCTCAGAGGCCCGGGACCGAGTTCGCGGCGATGGCCCTGGAGTACCAGCGGGCACTGGCCTTCGGAGTGCGCAGCTGGGTGGCGTAGTCGACGTGGACGGCTCCGAAGCGCTTCTCGTATCCGTACGCCCACTCGAAGTTGTCGAGAAGGGACCACAGGAAGTAGCCGCGTACGTCGGCGCCGTCGGCGACGGCCCGGTGGACGGCGGCGAGGTGCCGGTGGAGGTAGTCGATCCGGTCATGGTCGCTGATCCAGCCGTCGGGAGTGGGGGTGTCGGGGAAGGCGCCGCCGTTCTCGGTGATCGCGAGCGGCAGGCCGGGGTGGGCCTTGGAGGTGGCCATGAGGAGGTCGTACAGGCCGGAGGGGTCGATGGGCCAGCCCATGTCGGTGGTGTCGCCGGGCGGCAGGTGGAAGTTGACGTCCTCGGAGCCGGGCCACGGGGAGTGGTCGCTGGCGCCGTGCGAGTGGTTGGCGGCGGCCGCTTGCGGAGTGGGGGCCGAGACGACCGTCGGCGTGTAGTAGTTGATGCCGAGGAGGTCGATCGGGGCGCCGATGGCGGCCTCGTCCCCGGGCTTGACGAGTTCCGTCCAGTCGACGAGGTGCTCGGTGTCGGCGATCAGGTCCGCCGGGTAGCCGCCGGAGAACATCGGACCGGTGAAGATCCGGTTGCCGACGGCGTCGATGCGGCGGGCCGCGTCGAGGTCGGCGGGGCTGTCGGTGAGCGAGCGGACCTGGTGCAGGTTGAGGGAGACCGCGATCCGGGCGTGGGCGGGCAGGGTGTCCCGCAGGGCGGCGGTGGCGCGGCCGTGGCCGAGGTTCAGGTGGTGGGCCGCGCGCAGGGCGAGTGCGGGATCGGTGCGGCCCGGGGCGTGGACGCCGGAGCCGTAACCGAGGAAGGCCGAGCACCAGGGCTCGTTGAGGGTGGTCCACAGGGCGACCCGGTCACCGAGGGCCTCGGCGGCCAGGGCCGCGTACTCGCCGAAGCGTTCGGCGGTGTCGCGCTCGGCCCAGCCGCCGCCGTCCTCCAGTTCCTGGGGCAGGTCCCAGTGGTAGAGGGTGGCGACGGGCTGGATGCCGGCGTCGAGGAGTTCGTCGACGAGCCGGCTGTAGAAGTCGAGGCCCGCGGCGTTGGCGGGGCCCCGGCCGCCGGGCTGGACACGCGGCCAGGAGAGGGAGAAGCGGTACGCCTGGAGACCGAGGTCGGCCATGAGCGTGACGTCGGTGCGGTAGCGGTGGTAGTGGTCGCAGGCGATGTCGCCGGTGTCGCCGTTGGCGACCTTGCCGGGGGTGTGGGAGAAGGTGTCCCAGACGGAGGGAGTGCGGCCGTCCTCGGCCGCGGCGCCCTCGATCTGATAGGCGGCGGTGGCCGCTCCCCACAGGAAGCCCGGCGGGAAGTCCAGCCGTTCGGTGCCCGCCGGGGCGGGCGCGGTGGCGCGGGCGGTGGGGGTGGACGAGGTGGTGACAGGGGTCGCGGGCATGACGGAGTGCTCCTTCGACAAGGGGTGTGGGACGAGGAGAGAGCGGGAGGGGAAAGGGATCAGCCCTTGATGGCGCCCTGGGTGATGCCGCCGACGATGTGACGGCCGAAGAGGGCGAAGACCAGGAGCAGGGGCACGGTGCCGATGAGCGCGCCGGCGGTGATGACGGACCAGTCGGTGGACCAGCCGGTGCCTAGTCCGGCGAGCGCGACCTGCACGGTGGGGTTGGTCGAGCCGTTCATGACGATGATCGGCCACAGGAAGTCGTTCCAGGACTGGACGAAGGTCAGCATGCCCAGGACGGCCATCGCCGGGCGGGCGATGGGGAAGACGACGTGCCAGATGACGCGCAGGGAGTTGGCACCGTCGACGCGGGCGGCTTCCAGGAGTTCGGTGGGCAGGGCCTGGGAGAGGAACTGCCGCATGAAGAAGACGCCGAAGGCGGTGACGAGCACGGGCAGGATCAGCGCCCCGAGGTGATTGCTCAGCCCCAGGTTCTTCGTGAGGATGAAGAGGGGTACGACGCTGAGCTGCGCCGGCACGGCCATGGTGGACAGGACCAGGCCGAGCATGACCTTCATGCCGCGGAAGCGGAGCTTGGCGAAGGCGAAGCCGGCGAGTACGGAGAAGGTCACCGTGCTGACGGTGACGGCACCGGCGACGAGCGTGGAGTTGAGCAGGGCGACGCCCATGCCGCGCCCGCCGGCGTTGTCCCACACGTAGCCGAGGTTCTTGAACAGGTTGCCGCCGGGCAGCAGCGGCGGCGGGCTGGAGACGACCGCGTGGCTGTCGGTGGAGGCGGCGACCAGCGTCCAGTACAGCGGGAAGAGGGACGCCAGGGCCGCGAGGCCCAGGACGACGTGGGCGAGCCGCCCGGCCCGGTGCTGGCCGCCGGCCGCGCCGGCCCGGGCGGACGGTCGCGGCGCCTTCGCCTGGCGGCGGTCGGGGGCGGCGGTGGGGGCGGTGGTGGTGGTCATGTCGTACTCCACGTCACTGGGAGGCGCGCAGGCGGCGGGTGATCAGCGCGTTGACGAGCCCGATGAGCAGCAGCAGGCCGAACATGGTCCAGGCGACCGCGCTGGCGCGCCCGAGCATGCTGGAGTGGAATCCCTGGTCGTACATGAGGATTCCGAGGGTCTCGTACTGGTGGTCGGTGCCGCCCTGGTGGCCGCTCTGGCCGCCGAACAGGTAGGGCTCGCCGAAGAGCTGCGTGGCGCCGATGGTCGAGACGATCACCGTGAAGAGGATCGTGGGGCGCAGCGCGGGGACGGTGACGTGCAGGAACTGCTTCCAGCGGTTCGCCCCGTCGAGGGCGGCGGCCTCGTACAGCTCGCGCGGCACGGCCTGCATGGCCGCCAGGAAGATCAGGGCGTTGTAGCCGGTCCAGCGCCAGGTGACGATCACGGAGATCGCGAACTGCGAGCTCCAGCGGCCGGCCTCCCAGTGGACAGGCCCGGCGCCGAAGAGGCCGAGGAACCAGTTCGCCATGCCTCCCTCGGGGCTGAAGATCAGCGCGAAGACGAGGGTCGCGGCGGCGACGGAGGTGGCGTACGGGGCGAGGAGCGCCGTGCGCAGGAAGCCGCGGGCGCGGAGCCGGTAGTTGAGCAGGTGGGCCAGGCCGAGCGCCATGAGCAGCTGCGGGACGGTCGAGAGGACGCCCAGGGTGAAGGTGTTGAGGAGGGCGTTCCAGAAGTAGTGGCTGACCTGGCCGGTGAACAGGTCCGTGTAGTTCCGCAGGCCGACCCATTCGGCGCGGTCGACGTTGTAGAGGCTCACCCGGTGGAAGGAGAGCCAGCCGGTGTAGAGCAGCGGGAAGAGGCCGAAGGCGGCGAAGACGAGGAAGAACGGCGCGACGAGGGCGTACGGCGTGCCTTTGGTGTCCCAGCGGTGCAGGCGGCTGCGCCAGGCGGACGGTCCGGCGGGGCGGGCCGGAGGCGGCTGGGGGTCCTGCCGGGCTGCGGGGCCGGTGCGGCTGGGTGCGGTCGTGGAGGCCACGGGCGGGTTCCTTCGGTGGTCACGGCGGGTCGCGTCGGTACGGGGAGGGGGCGGCCGGCTCCCCGGTGGCCGGCCGCCCCCTCTCCCCGCGACGGCGGCCGGGGAGAGTCAGGGGAAGGACTACTGGATGGAGCTGTCGATCTGGCGGACGGTGGCGTTCCAGGCCTCTTCGGGGGTCTTGCCGTTCTGCTCCATGAGCTGGACGCCGGTGCCGAACGCCCCGGTCAGGTCACCGGCCTTCGGGCCGTTCTCGGCGGGCTTGATGGCCTTGGCGGCGGTGGAGAAGATCTGGCCGGTGGCGGCGTCGGGGCCGATGAAGGGGTTCTTGTAGTCGACGACGCCCGGCAGGGCGTAGGCGGCCTGGTTGGCGGGGATGTTTCCGACCTTCTGGAAGACCTTCGCCTGCTGCTCGGGCGCGGTGAGCCAGGCCACGAGCTTCTTGGCCTCGTCGACGTTCTTGCCGGACGTGGGCACGGCGAGGAAGGAGCCGCCCCAGTTGCCGGCGGCCGGCGGCTGGGCAATGTTCCACTTGCCCTTGTTGGCGGGGCCGGAGAACTGCTGGATGTTGGACTGCTGCCAGGAGGGGCAGACGGTGGTGGCGAAGGAGGACTTGGAGAACGCGGTCTGCCAGGGGGTGTCGAACATCTTCAGGCCCTGACTGGTCTTGCCCTGGACGGCCTTGACGGCCAGGTCCCAGCCGTTCTTGACGCTGGGCGAGTCCTTGTAGGCGAGCTTGCCGTCCTTGTAGTACTGGACGGTGCTGCTGGAGACGACGGCGTTGAACAGTCCGGTGGCGCTGTCCATGAAGTAGGTGCCCTTGGGCGCCTTGGCCTGGTACCGCTCGGCCACGTCGACGAACTTCGCCCAGTCGCCCGCCCACAGCTTGCCGACCGCGTCGGGGTCGGAGGGCAGGCCGGCGGCCTTGAACAGGTCCTGGCGGTAGCAGATCGCCATCGGGCCGACGTCGGTGCCGAGTCCGATCGTCCGGCCGTCCTTGGTGGTGGCCTGGTCCCACTTCCAGGGCAGGTGGTCCTTCTTGTCGACGCCGGGGGCGTCGGACAGGTCGACGAAGGCGTCGGCGAGGTCCTCAGAGGTGGCCAGGGATATGCGGCCGACCTCCAGGGCCTGGACGTCGTCGAGACCGCCGCCGGACAGCCGGGTCTGGAGGGCGGTCCAGTAGTTGCCCTCGACGGTCGTCGGGTTCTCCTTGATGGTGATCCCGGGGTGCGCCTTCATGTAAGCGTCGTACAGCCCGGCTTCCTTGTAACCGAAGGTCCCGAAGGTGCCGACGGTCAGGGTGACCTTGCCGCCGGCGGACGTGGAGCCGTCGTCGTCGGAGGAGCCGCAGCCGGTGAGGGCGAGCGCGAGGGCGAGGGTGGCGGAGGCGACCGCGGCGGATCGCGTACGGGCACGGGCACGCGGCATGGACAAGCGGGACATGACATCTCCTCGATGCTTCAAGGGGGTTGAGGTGTTCGCCGGGCGGGGCCGGTGCCCGGCTCGCGGGCTGTCGGCGGTGGGCCGGTCGGCGGTGTGCGCGGGGGGCCTTCGGGGCCGGGGTGAGAGCGGGTCCCGGGCTTCGCTCCGAAGGCTGGGAGCGCTCCCAAAAAGCTGGTAGCGAAACCCTGCCGCCCCGTTTGACGGCCTGTCAAGTGTGGGGGCGGGGACGGTCGAGCGGGTGGGGAACCGCTCGCGGGCAGCCGTGCGGGCGCACGCGCGAGGGCCCCGCGGGGTTCGTCGCGCAGGCCCCACGGGGCTCGCCGGGGCGGGCCCCGGCGGGTGTTCCGTCAGGCGCTGGCGCGGGCGACCAGGCGGGTGGGGAGGATCAGCGGGGTGGGATCCTGTCCGTTGATGAGCGCCACGAGCATGCGCGCCATCTCCTGCCCGAGAGCCTTTATGGGCTGATGAACGGTGGTCAGCGGCGGATCGGCGATCTGGGCCACCGCCAGATCGTCGAAGCCGACCACGGCGACGTCGTCGGGGACCGGCCGGCCGGCGTTGCGGAGTGTGCGCAGCGCCCCGGCCCCCATGTTGTCGTTCGCGGCGAACACCCCGTCCAGTTCCGGGTGGTTCGCCAGTAGCACGGTCATGGCGGCGGCTCCGGTGGACTCGGTGAAGTCCCCGGCCTCCGGCGGGTACGGTTCGAGGCCCGCCGCCAGCATGGCGTCCCGGTAGCCGCGGTACCGGGCGCGCCCGACCTCGGTGTCCAGGCGCCCGGAGATCGTGGCGACCCGGGTCCGGCCGGCCGCGATCAGGTACTCCGTCGCCTGGCGCGCTCCGCCGACGTTGTCGACGTCCACGTACCACCGGGGGTCTAAACCGACCGGCCGTCCGCCGAACACGACGGGCAGATCGGCCTCTTCGGCGAGGCGGGCCAGGGGATCGTCCTCGCGGAGCGCCATCAGCATCACTCCGTCGGCGCCCTTGGCCCGAATCAGCTGCTCCACTCGCATACGACCCCGGTCGGAGGCGGCGAGGCAGAGCATCAGATGCAGGTCGGCGTCCTCCAGGGCGGCCGAGGCCCCCACGATCACCTGGGCGAAGAACGGATCCGCGAAGATCGACGGATCCTCGCCCGAGACGACCAGGGCGGCCGCCCCCGTCTGGCGGGTGGCCAGTGCGCGGGCGGTCGGATTCGGTATGTAGCCGAGCCGGTGGACGGCCTGCTCGACCGCCTCCCGCTTGGCCCTGCTGACGTGGGGGGCGTTGTTGAGCACACGGGAGGCCACCGACCGCGAGACGCCGGCCAGTTCGGCCACCTCGTCGAGCGTCGACTGCCGGCGTGGCACGCCTTCCGTCATGGAACTGCCCCATTCTCTAGCGGCTGACGGTCGCGCTCCCGGGCCCTGTCCCACCGCGCCCGGCCCGGCCTGCGGGGCGGGGGGGTGACCGGGCGGGGATCCCCAGGACCAGAAAACTGGGAGCGCTTCCAGTTCCAGGACTGTAAACCCTTCCTGCCGCCATGTGAAGTGCGGGTTACGTGGTGGTACTTGACAGGCCGAGTGGGGCGTCGACACGATACCGCCGACACCCCAGGCAGCCGAAGCGCAGACTGGGACCGCTTCCAGTGGGAGCGCTTCCACGCCAGTGCCACCCTCGTACACCGCACTTCCTCCGTGCGCCGCCCGCTCAGGACGTGAGCGGGCGGCCCATCCGCCGCCAGGAAACCGAGGTACAGCCATGCGCCGCAGACTCCACGCCCTCGCCGCAGCCCTCCTCTCGCTGCCGATGGCACTCGCCGTCGCACCGTCCGCACACGCGGCCGACCCGACCGGCATGACCAGCGGGTTCTACACGGACCCGAACTCCAGCGCCAAGCAGTGGGTCGCCGCCAACCCCGCCGACGGCCGGGCACCCGCCATCAACTCGTCGCTCGCCAACACCCCGATGGCCCGCTGGTTCGGCTCCTGGAGCGGCACCATCGGCACCGCCACCGGCGCGTACGTGGGGGCCGCGGACCACGCGGACAAACTGCCGATCCTGGTCGCGTACAACATCTACAACCGCGACACCTGCGGCGGGCATTCCTCGGGCGGCGCCGCCTCGCCGTCCGCCTACGCGACCTGGATCGCGCAGTTCGCGGGCGGGATCGCCGCCCGTCCGGCCGTCGTCGTCCTCGAACCCGACGCCATCGCGGACTACGGCTGTCTGAACCCTACGCAGATCCGCGAACGCCAAGGCATGATCAACGGAGCCGTCGCCGAGTTCGGCCGCCAGGCGCCCAACACCTGGGTCTACCTCGACGCCGGCAACCCCGGCTGGGTCAACGCGGCGACGATGGCGCAGCGCCTCCACGAGGCCGGTCTCCGGCAGGCCCACGGCTTCTCCCTCAACATCTCCAACTACTTCACCACCGCGCAGAACACCGCCTACGGCAACGCCGTCAACAGCGAACTCGGCGCCCGGTACGGCTACACCAAGCCGTTCGTCGTCGACACCAGCCGCAACGGCAACGGCTCCAGCGGCGAGTGGTGCAACGCGGCGGGCCGCCGCATCGGCACGCCCACCCAGCTGGGCGGCGGCGCCGAGATGCTCCTGTGGATCAAGGCCCCGGGCGAGTCCGACGGCAACTGCGGTGTCGGAGCGGGCTCCACGGCCGGCCAGTTCCTTCCCGAGGCCGCGTACAAGATGATCTACGGTTACTGACCCCCCGACTCCTGTGGCCCGGTCCTCCCTGCCCCGTCGGCCGGGCCACAGGGACCCACCCCCTGACCGCTTTCTCCGCCTCTCCCCCTTTCGACCAGGAGCATTCATGAAGCCACGCAGCCTCAGGCGCCGCGTGACCGCCGTCGTCGCGGCGGTCGCCGCCTGCGCCGCACTGACCGCGACGCAGGCGCAGGCCGCGCCGGCCGGGACCGCGTCCACGGGGGCCACGCCCGTGGAGGACCCGGTCACCCCGGCCACGAAGTTCTACGTGGACCCCGTCAGCAAGGCCGCCAAGCAGGCCCTCGTCGACCTGCGCGCCGGCGACTTCGTGAACGCCGCCAACATGGCCAAGCTCGCGAGCCATCCGCAGGCCGAGTGGTTCACCGAGGGCACGCCCGACGAGGTCCGCGCCAAGGTGAAGCAGCTCGTCCGCGAGGCCCGGACGGTCGGCCGGACCCCGATCCTGGTCGCCTACAACGTGCCCGGCCGGGACTGCACCCAGTACTCCAGCGGCGGGGCCGCCTCCTCCGCCGCGTACCGGCAGTGGATCGACGCCTTCGCCGCCGGGATCGGCGACAGCAAGGCTGTGGTCGTGGTCGAGCCCGACGGCCTGGCCCTCCTTCCCAAGGACTGCGGACCCGCCGTCGACCCGACCGGCGAACTCACCGCCACCCGGATCGCCGACCTCGAGTACGCCGTGAAGACCATCAAGGCCCGACCGCGCACCGCCGCCTACCTGGACGCGGGCAACGTCCTGTGGCGCGGTGTCGGCGACATGGCGCAGCGGCTCCTCGACGCCGGTGTCCAGTACGGCGACGGCTTCGCCCTCAACGTGTCCAACACCCACCCCACCGACCACAACACCCGGTACGGCACGTGGATAGCCAAGTGCATGTGGTTCGCCACCGAGGGACCCGAGTACGCGCGCGGTCACGCCGACTGGTGCGCCACCCAGTACTACTCGCCCGCCGCGCCCGCCGACGGGACGCCCGGCAGCGTCGTCGACTCCGCCGATCCCACGACCTGGCGCTGGACCGACGCCTGGTTCGACCAGAACGTGGGCACCCCGCCGAGCGAGGCGCTGCACCACTTCGTCATCGACACCAGCCGCAACGGCCTCGGCGCCTGGGCCCCGGAGCCCGGCAAGTACAGCGGTGACCCGGAGATCTGGTGCAACGCGCCCGGCCGCGGCCTCGGCGCCCGCCCGACCGCGAACACCGGTGTCCCGCTCGTCGACGCCTACCTGTGGGTCAAGATCCCCGGTGAATCCGACGGCAGCTGTACGCGCAACACCGGCGGCACGATCGATCCCGAGTACGGCATCGTCGACCCGCCCGCCGGCACCTGGTGGGCCGACCAGGCCCACACGCTCGCCCGCAACGCGGCTCCGCGGCTGACCTTCAACCACTGAGCCCCACGCACGGCCACGCACGGCCACGCACGGAAACGCCCGGTCACGAGCAGCGGTTCGCTCGTGACCGGGCGTCGTCGGTCGCGTCTGTCGCGTCGGCCGCTCGTCAGCAGGCCTTGGGGGGAGCCGTACTCTCCCTGACCGTGAGGGTGGTCGCGATCTCCAGTCCGAGGGTCGTCACGCTCTCGCCCCGGCCGAGCGCGAGGGCCAGTTCGGTGGCCGCGGTCGCACTCCGCCAACGGCCACCTCAGCCCCAACGAATACGAACACCGACACCACGCCGCTAAACTCACGCTCGCCGCGTGATCAATAACCGCGTGCCCACCTTCACGGGGGAAGGCCCGGCTTCCCCCCGAAGGAGTTCCGCCATCCTCAGTGCGGCCCACCAGGCCTCGTACCGGTTCCCGCCTTGTCGGCCGCTCCGCCCGAAAGCCCCATTGCGCATCACTTCCCCAGAACACGCCAGCAGACTCCTCACCCACGGGAGCCAACAGCTGAAAACCCTATCCCCCGCACTCGCCCGTGATGCGACATGCGAAAGCGCACCATGCGGCTCATCGGCGAGAGCAGCGCAGGCAGTACGGCGAGCCCAAGGACGTCACCGCGCTGAAGCAGAACCCTCGGCTCGCCGGCTCCATCCTGCTCGACCAGGGCTGGGGCAACGCCTGACGCCGAGCCGAGCAGGCCGGCCGGCCGGCCGGAACAGACGTACCACCACGCCCCGCCAGGCCATGGCCATGGCCACGCAGGCCACGGTGCCGAGCCCGGCGTGCCGCCACTGCCTGCGCCACACCGTCAGGGCACCTGATGAACCGTCAGCAAAGTCGGCAAAAGGTCGGCGTTCAGCTGACCAGACCTGCTCGCACCCGAGCACACTCCGGAAGTGCACCCACCGACCGCACGACTGCGGAAGGAGCTGCGATACGCGCCCTCCCGCAGTCGCGACGACAGCCACGGCGGAGCCAAGCATCCCTCGACCTTGGATTGACGCAGAAGAGGAAAACCCAGGTCAGCGCACCCGCCCCCGCGCCTTCAGCTGCGTCGTCGGGACCTCCGGGGCGTCCAGGCGGTCGCCGTCGTAGCCCTTGACCTCGCCGAAGCGGTCGCTCGTCATCCATTCTTCGCGCGCCTTGCGGATCTCCTCGTCCGTGCGGCCGACGAAGTTCCACCACATGACGATCTCCTCCTCGAAGGGTTCCCCGCCGAGGAGCATCAGGCCGGCGTCGGAGGCCGCGCGGAGGGGGAGTTCGGTGCGGCCGCAGCCCAGGTAGAGCATCGAGCCGGGGAGGACCGGGACGCCGTCGACGTGGGCCTCGCCGGACATCGCCAGGACCGCGTACTCGAAGTCGGGGTCCAGGGGGAGGTTCGTCTCCGTGCCGGCGGTGAGGGCGAGGTCGGCCCCGACGAGCGGGGTGTACGTGGTGCCGGGCGAGGCGGCGCCATCGAGTTCGCCGAGGATCACCGTGGCCGTGAGGCCCGGGGCCGTGACCCGCGGCAGGTCGGCGTGGTGCTGGAAGTGCGGCTCCACGTGGCGGTGGGCGTCGGGGAGGGCGACCCAGAGCTGGGCGCCGTGCAGAAGGCGGGCGTGCCGCTTGGGGCTCTCCTCCGAGTGGGAGATGGCCCGCCCCGAGGTCATCAGGCCCAGTTCGCGCGGCCGGATGGTCTGGAGGCTGCCGGTGGAGTCGCGGTGCAGGACCTCGCCGTCGTGGAGCCAGCTGACGGTCTGGAGTCCCATGTGCGGGTGCGGCGGGACCTGCATCCCCGGTTCGTCGGCGATGTCGTCGGGGCCGTAGTGGTCGACGAAGGCCCAGGCCCCGACCATCCGCCGGCCCAGGTTGGGGAGCAGCCGGCGGACCTCGGTCGACTCTCCGAGCCGGACGCGCCGGGGGCTGAGGAGTTCCCGTACCGGCTCGGCGACGACGAAGCCGCGGCCGCCGCACACGGTCAGCGTGGCCTGGCGATCAAGATTGCTCATGCTCAACCTGTTCCTGTCCGGGTTCGCGGGAGGCGTGGTGCCTCCGTGGAGACGCGAATCATCGTAGTGGAATGTTCAACCATCTCGGCTTGTTGACCTGGTCGTCCACCTCCCAGGGTGGCAGATCGGGGCCCCCGGAAAGGCAGAGGCAAGTGAGCGACACGTACTACGAGTTCGGAACGGCCGGAGAACGCTGGGACCGCGCGCGGTTCTTCTTCGACGCGAAGGAGTACGGAACCGCCGTCCGCATCCTGCGCGGCCTGGTCGCCGAGCACCCTGAGCAGACGGCCCAGCGGCTCCTCCTCGCCCGTGCCTACTACCACTCCGCCCAGCTCTCCCGGGCCGAGACCGAACTGAAGGCCGTCCTGGAGCGCGACCCGGTCGAGCACTACGCCCGGCTGATGCTCGGGCGCACGCTGGAACGCCTGGGGCGCGCGGACGAGGCCGCGCCGCACCTGCGGATGGCCGCCGCCATGGCGGGCGAGACGCCGCCGTCCTGACGCGACCCCGATACCCCCGCACGGTATATTCGTCAGCCAGGAGGTCCTGGCTGTGCGGCCACACCGAGCAGAACACGGCAGTCGAGCGGAAGGTGCCCTGGCGCACCTTCTGCTCGTCGTCGTGCTCGCGCTCGGTGTGTTCCTGATGCACGCCGTCGGCCACCCCGAGGGCTCGGGCGGAGGTACGGAGACCACCGCGGCCGCCTCCACCGGTCCCGCCCATGACGGTGGCGGCGAAGGCCACGGCGGCGAGGGCTCCGGCACCGGGCACGAGCCGGGCACCGCGATGGACATGACCACCCTGTGCGTCGCCGTCCTGACCGGCTGGCTGCTCACGGGGCTCGTCCGGGCCGCCCTCCGGCGGCGCCCCGACCGGCCGGCGCTCCTCCTCGCGCGGCTCACACCCGTGCTCGGACCGCACGCGCCGCCGTTCCGGCCTCCCGACCTCGCTCAGTTGTCCGTCCTGCGGATCTAGGCCGTACCGCCGCCGCGGGCGCCCCGCGCTGCCCGTGAACGTCTTCGGCCTGCCCTTTTCCGTCCGCACGAACAGCACACGAGGTATCACCCACATGCATGCCCTCACCCCTCGCACCATCCGGACGTCCGCCCTCGTCGGCGCCGCCGTCGCGACCGGACTCCTGCTCTCCGCCTGTGGCACGGACAGCGGCCCGAGCGGAACGCACCACGCCGGCCCGTCCGCCGCCACCTCCGCGTCCCCGTCCGCCGCGCCCGGAGCCTTCAACGACGCGGACGTCATGTTCGCGCAGATGATGATCCCCCACCACGAGCAGGCCCTGGAGATGGCGAAGCTCGCCGAGGGCCGGGCCCAGGACCCGGAGGTCAAGAAGCTCGTCACCGCGATCGAGCAGGCCCAGGACCCCGAGATCCAGAAGATGAAGGCCTGGCTGAAGGGCTGGGGCGAGCCCGAGTCCGCCGGTCACGGCTCCGGTGGCGGACACGGCATGGCCGGAATGATGTCCGAGCAGGACATGAAGGACCTGGCCGCCGTCAAGGGCGGGGACTTCGACCGCAAGTTCGCCGAGCTGATGATCGCCCATCACGAAGGCGCCGTCGACATGGCGAAGGACGAGCAGGAGAACGGCGGCAACGCCACGGCCAAGGCGCTCGCCGACGACGTCGTACGGACCCAGTCCGCCGAGGTCGCCGCCCTGCGGAAGATCCTCGACCGACTCTGACCCGCCGGCTGGTGCGTGGACGTCGGCGCGCACGCGCTTCCCGCGCCACGCGCCGGCCACGTACGGCCTTCTCGTACGACCCCGCTCGTACGCGCGCCACGGGCGGCCCGTCCCCACCGGGTCGGGCCGTCCGGTCCGCCCGCCCTCAGCGCTCCACCACGACCTGCCCGCCCACCACGACCGTCTCCGCCACCGTGCCCGGGATCTCCTCCGGGTCGACCCGGAGGATGTCGCGGGAGAGGACGACGAAGTCGGCCAGCTTGCCGACCGTCAGCGAACCCCGTTCGTCCTCGAGGAAATTGGCGTACGCCGAGCCCATCGTGTAGCCCTCGACCGCCGTGACGACGTCGATCGTCTCGCCCGCCGTCCAGGCCTCCCCGCCGCCGGGCGGGCGGCGGGTGACGGCGGCGTGGATGCCGACCATGGGGTCCATCTCGGCGACGTTCCAGTCGCTGGAGAGGGCGAGGACGGCGCCGGCCGTGCTGAGACTGCGCAGGGGCCAGGCCTTGTGCCAGCGGTCGGGGCCGACGTTCTCGGCCCAGTCCTGGCCGGGGCCGGCGATGTCGGGGGCGGCGTGCCGGGGCTGCATGCAGGCGACGACGCCGAGTTCGGCGAAGCGCGGGGTGTCGGCCGGATCGAGGCACTCGACGTGCACGATCTGGTGGCGCGCGTCGCGCGGACCGTTGGCGGCGCGGGCCCGTTCGACGGCGTCGAGGACGGTACGGATGCCCCGGTCGCCGGTGGCGTGGACGAAGCACTGGAAGCCCCGCGCGTCGAGGCGGGTGAGCAGGTCGGCGAACTCCTCGGGCGGGTAGAAGGTGTCGCCGCGGTGGTGGGAGCAGCCCGCGTACGGTTCCAGGAGGGCGGCGGTACGGGGTTCCACGACGTCGTCGATGTACAGCTTGAGCGGGCCGACCCGCAGGCGGTCGTCCGCGAACTCGTCCGCAGCGGCGGCGAATGCGTCGAGGTCGGCGTCGGTCGTGCCGCGCGGGTGGAAGAGCGCGGCGACGATCCGGGAGCGCAGGCGGCCCTCGGCCCGGGCGCGCTGGAAGAGGGCGAGGTCGTCGAGGGAGTTCTGGGGTTCGACGACGGTGGTGATGCCGAAGCCGATGGCGTCGTCGAGGCTCTTGGCGAGCCGCCCGTACTGCCGGTCCGGCGACGCCCACGGGACGCCGAGTTCGCGCAGGGCGCGGTGGCCGTCGCGGGAGAGTCCCTTGACGGCGAAGTCCTTGACGAATCCGGTCGGTTCGCCGGTCGCCGGGTCGGTGACCGCCCGCCCGAAGGGGAGGTCGGTGTGGTCGCGGTCGACGCCGAGCCGTCGGAGGGCTGCGGTGTTGAGCCAGGCGGTGTGGACGTCGTAGCTGAGGACGAGGGCGGGGGTGTCGCCGGTGGCCGGGTCGAGGTCGGCGGCGGTGGGCATGCGTCCGCCGGGGATCGCGGAGTAGTCGAAGGCCTCGGCCTCGATCCACTCGGCGTCCGGGTGCGTGGTGTGCCAGGCGCGGATACGGGCGTGGATCGCGTCGAGGCCGCGGGCGCCGGCGAGCTGGACGCACGCGTCGTCGGAGCCGAGGCGGACGTGGTTGTGGGCGTCGACGAAGCCGGGGAGGACGAGCCGGCCGCCGGCGTCGAGGACCCGGGTGCCGGGGCCGGTCCAGGCGGCGGCTCCGGCGTCGGAGCCGATCCAGACGATGCGCCCGGCACGGACGGCGAGGGCCTGCGCCTCGGGGAGCACGGGGTCGACGGTGTGGATCCGGGCCCCGGTGAGGACGAGGTCGGCGGGCGCGGGGACTCGGGCGGGGGCGGGGGTCGTGCTGTTCATACGGGGTGGCTCCGTGACGTGCGTACGGGGGGAACGGGTGACGAGGGCGGGGGTGAGGGTGAGAGCGCGGGAACTCGGGCGGGGGCCGGCGAGGAGGGCGGGAGTACGGGGCGGGCTCAGTCGCGGACCGGGGTCACGCGCCCGCGTGCGAGGAGCACGTACACCAGGGCCGAGACTCCCGCGCCGAGCAGGGTGAGGTCCGCGCCGCCGAGCGGGGCGACGAGCGGGCCGGTCCAGAGTGCGGAGTCGCAGGTGAGCGCGGAGAAGAGGAGCCCGGAGAGGAGCGCCGTCACGCCGGCCGGGTGCCAGCCGGAGCGGTACCAGTAGGCGCCGCCGGTGGTCGTGTGCAGTCCGGCGGAGTCGTACGTGCAGCGGCGGAGCACCATGTCGGCGAGGAAGACCCCGCCCCAGGGGGCGAAGACGATGATCAGGAGGGAGAGGAAGGAGAGGAGCGAGGTGGTGAAGTCGGTGAGGAAGAGGGCGCCGAGGGAGCCGAGGGCCGTCACGGCGGCGCTGATGAGGATGGCGCGGGCCCGGCTCCAGGGGATGCCGAGGACCTGGAGGTTCAGGCTCGACGAGTAGAGCGTGATGATCGAGTTGGTGACGGAGCCGCCGAGGACCAGGGCGAGGAAGAGCGGCTGGAACCAGCCGGGGAGCAGGCTCTCGGTGCCCGCGACGGCGTCGGTCATGTCGGTCTGGGTCGCGGCGGCCACGCCCGCGACACCGAGGGCGACGGAGGAGACGAAGCCGCCGAGGGCTCCGCTCCAGGTGACGGCCTTGAGCGAGGTCGTGCGGGGCAGATAGCGGGTGTAGTCGGCGGGCATCGGGAGGTACGAGAAGGGGCCCGCGAGCATGACGACGAAGGCGAGGCTCCAGCCGGCGGCGCCGGGCGAGGCGGCGGGGGCCGAGGTGTCGGCGCCGGGCAGGACGAGGACGAGCAGGGCGGCGAAGCCTGCGGCCAGGACGTAGGCCATCCACCGTTCGGCGAACTGGACGGTGGCGTGGCCCCAGAGGGCGACGGCGAAGGTCAGCGCGAGGGTGACGCCGAGGGCGAGGGCGCGGGCGGTGTGGCCGCCGTTCCAGCCGAGGTCGGCGAAGAAGGCTTCGAGGGCGAGGGTGCCCACCACGGTGTTGACGATGGTGTAGCCGATGCTGACGATCCAGTTGAGGAGCCCGGCCGGCCAGTTGCCGCGCGGGCCGAAGGCCGCGCGGGAGAGGACGAGGGTCGCGGTGCCGGTGCGCACGCCGCCGAGTCCCGCCGCGCCGATGGCGAGGAAGGAGAGGCCGCCGATCACGACGACGGCGGTGGCCTGCCAGAAGGAGAGCCCGAAGGCGACGGCGAGGGCGCCGTTGATGACGTACGTGAAGGTGAGGTTCGAGCCGAACCAGAGCCAGAAGACGTCTTTGGCGCTTCCGTGCCGTTCGGCGTCGGGTATGGGGTCGATTCCGTGCTCCTCGACCTGGAACACCTCGTCCCGGCCCGTGGTCACGGGCGCCGTCTCGTGTCCGAGCACACCGCACTCCTGTCTTGAATGCCGTTCTAACACTTAGAACGGCATTCAAGATGTGCGATGGGTTCGGGCCACGTCAAGACCTTCGGAGGTTGCGGTTAGGGTCGACCCCGTACGAGCGGCGCGAGCGAGCGGCGCGAGCGGTGGCGGAACGGCAGGACGGGGACAGCGGCGGTGGCAGGGGCGGCACGACGGCGGGACGGACACGTCACCCAGGAACGGATGCTGGAGGAGGCCATGGCGGCGATCGCCGAGGACGGCCTCTCCGCCCTCACCATGTCGGCGCTCGCCGAGCGGCTCGGCACGAGCGGCGGCCACATCCTGTACTACTTCGGCAGCAAGGACCTGCTGCTGCTCGCCGCCCTGCGGTGGAGCGAGGCCGCGCTCGCCGAGGAGCGCCGCGCGCTGCTCGCCCGGCGGATCACGGCCGAGCGCAAACTCGACCACTTCCTGCGGCTCTACCTGCCGCGCGGCCCTCGCGACCCTCGCTGGACCCTGTGGATCGAACTCTGGGCCCGCACCCCCGGCAACGACGCGCTCCGCGAGGCCCAGGAGGAGCTCGACCGGGGCTGGCAGGAGGACCTGGAGGCACTGCTCGCCGCGGGCGTCGCGCGGCGGCGGTTCGCGCCGCTCGACACGGGCGCCCGCGCCTCCGAACTCCTGGCCCTGCTCGACGGGTTGAGCACCCGGGTCGTCCTGGGCCAGGAGTCCGGCCGCGATCCGCGTCCCGCCCTGGAGGCGGCCCGCTCGGCCGCCCGGGCACTCGTCCCGCCGTACGCGACCGCGGACGACAACACCACGGCCGGTCGGACGAACTGAGGACCCGTCAGCCTCGGTAGGCCTCCAGGAGCCGCAGCCACGCCTCGCTCAGCGTCGGGTAGGAGGGAACGGCGTGCCACAGACGGGCGATGGGGACCTCGCCGACCACCGCGACCGTCGCCGAGTGGACGAGCTCGCCGATCCCCGGGCCGACGAAGGAGGCACCGACGACGACCTCACGGTCGAGGTCGACGACCATCCGGGCGTGGCCGCGGTAGCCCTGGGCGTAGAGCCCGGCCCCGGCGACCTGCCGCATGTCGAGGTCCACGGCCCGGACCCGGTGGCCCGCCCGCTCGGCCTCGGCCAGGCTGAGGCCGACGGCGGCGGCCTCGGGATCGCTGAACACCACCTGCGGTACGGCGGCGTGGTCGGCGGTGGCCGCGTGCGCGCCCCACCTCCCGTCGTCCAGGGGCTCGCTCCCCCGCGCGCGGGCGGCGATGGCGGCGCCGGCGATCCGGGCCTGGTACTTGCCCTGGTGGGTCAGGAGCGCCCGGTGGTTGACGTCTCCGACGGCGTACAGCCAGTCGCTGCCGGTGACCTTGAGGCTGTCGTCGACGTCGAGCCAGGAGCCCGGCTCCAGGCCGACCTTCTCCAGGCCGATGTCCTCGGTGCGCGGGGCCCGGCCGGTCGCGAAGAGGACCTCGTCGCCGTCGACGTGGTCGCCGCCCTCCAGGACCACGGTGACCGGTCCCGTACCGCCGTCGCGCACCACCGCGCTGACCGTGGCGCCGGTACGGATGTCCGCGCCGCGCATGGTGAGGGCGTCGGCCACGTGCTCACCGACGAAGGGCTCCATACGGGGCAGCAGGCCCCCGCCCCGTACGAGCATCGTCACCTTCGCGCCGAGGGCCTGCCAGGCGGTGGCCATCTCCACGCCCACCACTCCCCCGCCGACGACCACCAGCCGCTCGGGCACCCGGTCGGCGCTGGTCGCCTCACGGCTGGTCCAGGGCCGGGACCCGGCGAGACCGGGCAGCTCCGGCAGGACGGCGCGGCTGCCCGTGCAGACGGCGACCGCGTGCCGGGCGGCGAGCACGTGGCGCTCGCCCTCGGGGCCGGTGACCTCGACCCGGCGGGGACCGAGGAGACGGCCGTGCCCCCGGAACACCCGTACGCCGACGGAGTCGAGCCAGTCCACCTGGCCCTCGTCCTTCCAGTGGCCGACGACCTGGTCCCGGTGGGCCAGGACCTCGAGGGCGTCCAGCGGACCGTAGACCGACTCCCGAAGGCCCGCGACCTTCCGGGCGTCGGAGCGGGCGATCGCGGGACGCAGCAGCGCCTTGCTGGGCATGCAGGCCCAGTACGAGCACTCGCCGCCGATCAGCTCGCTCTCGACGATCGCGGCGCTGAGGCCGGCGGCCCGCACCCGGTCGACGACGTTCTCCCCCACCGGACCCGCCCCGAGAACCACCACGTCGTACTCGTGTCCGTCTTCCACCGTTCGCGTCATGGGTCCCAGTCTGGCGCAGCACCCCGGAATAGCACGGCTCGATACGCGGTTGTGCCGGGCGAGTCCCCAGGGGACCGTGAGGAAACCCGCCAGGAGACCCCGAAAGGTAGGAACATGAGCACCGTAGAGCTCACCAAGGACAACTTCGACGAGATCGTGAGCGGCAACGAATTCGTCCTCATCGACTTCTGGGCTTCCTGGTGCGGTCCCTGCCGTCAGTTCGGTCCGGTCTTCGAGGCGGCCTCGGAGCGTCACCAGGACCTGGTCTTCGCCAAGGTGGACACCGAGGCGCAGCAGGAGCTGGCCGCCGCGTTCGAGATCCGCTCGATCCCGACGCTGATGATCGTGCGCGACAACGTGGCCGTGTTCGCGCAGCCCGGCGCGCTGCCGGAGACCGCCCTCGAGGACGTCATCGGGCAGGCCCGTCAGCTGGACATGGACGAGGTCCGCAAGTCCATCGAGGACGCCAAGGCGAAGTGAGCCGTCACGAGGGGGGTACGGGAGGGCCTCTCCCGTACCCCCCTCGTGTGTCGTGCGGGGCCCCGGTGTTCCAGGGGCGAGCCCGCCGCCGATGCCGATGCCGATGGCTCCGCCGCACGGATGCGCGATCTCGGGGGCGAGTTCCCGCCATGCGGGGAGGCAGTCGGGCGGCTGGACGGCGGAGACCGGTCCAGGGCCCGATGTCGACGGCCGGCGACCGAGGCCCGGTGGCCGTGGCCCGGTGGCCGTGGCCCGGCGATCGAAGCCCGGCGGCCGGGACCCGGCGGCCAGGGCCCGGTGCCGATGGCCTCCGTAGGTCAGTCGCGTGCCAGGGGCCGTACGAGAGCCGTCAGGCCGTAGTCCAGCTCGCGCCCGTCGACGAGCAGCGCCTCGACCGTCCGGGTCTCCGGGTCGATGTCGGCCATGACGCCGTGCCCTTCGTAGATCGGATAGCCCGACGCGCCGCGTCGCCCGGTCGCCTCGACGACGGCCGACCGGACGGCACTGTCCGTGACGGAGGCGCCGCCCCGGTCCTCGACGTGCGCGGGCACCAGCAGGATCTCGAAACGCTTCGGAACTGTGCTCATGGACCGACGCTAAACGTTCAGCTGGACTCCCGCCGGACGACCCGCGAGGCAAGGAGCGCGCGGGTGCGGGGCGGGGCCTCCGGCTCCCGTACGGCCCGGTCGACGAGCTCGGCCAGCTCGCGGCCGAGCACCATGTCGATGCGTACGGTGCTGAGCCGGGGCCGCAGCAGCCGGCCGAGGAGCAGGTCGTCGGCGCCGATGACGGCGGTCTCGGCCGGCACGGCGACGCCCGCGTCCTGGAGCGCCCGCATCAGGAGCATCGCGTACTCGTCGTTGTAGGCGAAGACACCGTCGAGCCCCAGCTCGCGCCAGCGCCCGGCGAGCGCGTTCGCCGACTCCTCCTCGTACCTCAGCGGCAGGGGTACGACGGTGGCGTCCGTGCCCTCGACGGCGCGCCGGGCGCCTTCGAGGCGGGGGCCGGAGAACATCGCGAGTCCCGGTTCCTCGGGCATGACGACGCCGATCCGGCGCCGGCCGGTCTCCACCAGGTGCGCGGCGGCCACCTCGCCCACCCGCCCCTGGTCCATGACGAGGGCGTGGGTGCCCTCGACGCCCTCGGTGCCGAGGGTGATGACGGCCCGCGCTCCGGAGCGCTTGAGGATCTCGACCCCCTGCCCGCTGAGCCGGATCTCGCCGAGCGAGACCACGGCCACCGGCCGGAGCTCGGCCCAGGCGCGGGCTGCCTCCTCGGCCTCCAGACCGACGCTGCCGTACTGGACCACCGTGTAGTCGAGGCGCCGCAGCGCCCACTGGAACTCGTTGAAGAACTGGCTGTACAGCGGCCCGACCGGAACGTGGGAGGTCGGCAGCAGCACCATCCTGCTGTGGCCGGCGCGCAGGCTGCGGGCGGCGGCGTGCGGCACGTACCCCAGCTCCTCGGCCGCTTCGCGCACCCGGCGGCGGGTGGGCTCGCTGATGCGGACGGCCGAGGTGTTGTTCAGGACGTACGAGACGGTGGCCCGGGAGACGCCCGCGAGGCGGGCGACATCGGCGCTGGTCGGGACCGTGCGTCCGGCGGGGCGCTCGGAGGACTGTTCGGTTGGCTGGCTCATCGCCTCGGCATCTTTCCAGAACGATCCGGCACAGGGTCTGGCGGATGGCCGGAATCGGGTGCTACACAATGCCCACACACGTTACTTACACGTGTCACCACTCCCGTTCGACTCCGCTCTCGCCCCTTCTCCGGGCGATCTCCCCAGGAGGGCACCGTGGCCCTTTCCTCCCCTTCCGCAGGCACCGACGCGTCCGGCTCCCCGTCCGCCGGCCGGCCGACACGTGGTCTGCTCCCCCTGCTCCTCGCCGGGAACACCGCGATGTACGCCCTGTACGTCGGCGTCCCCGGCATGCTCCTCGCGCTCCAGATCGAGGACATCGACCCGGCCGACAAGGTGGCGAACTTCGGCCTCGTCTCCGGCATATCCGCGATCTTCGCCACCGTCTTCAACCCGGTCGCGGGCGCCCTCTCCGACCGTTCGGGCCGCCGCAACCCGTGGATCCTCGCCGGCGGGCTCCTCGCCCTGCCGGTGATGCTGCTGCTCGGCAACGTCCACACGATCCTGCTCGTCACCATCGCCTGGTGTCTGGGCCAGGCCGTCATGAACGTCTACCAGGCCGCCCTGACCTCCGTGGTGCCCGACCGGACACCCCTGGCCGCCCGGGGCAAGGCCTCGGCGGCCGTCGGCCTCGGACTTCCCGTCGGCTCGACGATCGGCGCCCTCGTCGGCGCGGCCTTCTCGGAGGACTACCGCACCGGCTACCTCGTGTTCGGCGCGGTCGTCGCGGCCACCGCCGTGCTCTTCACCGCCTGCGCCCGCGAGGAGCGCATGCCGGCCAGGGCCCCGCTGCCGGTGCGGGAGCAGATCGCCGCCTTCGGCGGCGCGCTCAAGGACCACGACTTCCGCTGGGCCTTCATCGGCCGCGCCCTCCTGGTCCTCGGCTACTTCGCCGTGGCCGGATTCCAGCTGTACATCCTCAAGGACCACACCGTCCTGCCCGCCGGGCTGAGCCCCGAGCAGGCCGTGGCGGTCCTCGCGCCGCTCACCGCCGTCGCCATGGTGGTCTCCACGGTGCTCGGCGGCTGGCTCTCGGACCGGTTCGACCGGCGCAAGCTCTTCGTGGGCGCCTCCGCCGCGCTCGCCGCCGTGGCCCTGCTCATCCCCGCGGTCTCCACGAGCTGGACGGCGATGCTGGCCTTCTCCGTCGTCAACGGACTCGGCTTCGGCTGCTACATGGCCGTCGACACCGCCCTGGTGACCCTGGTGCTCCCGAAGGCCGAGGACGCGGCCCGTGACATGGGGGTCCTCAACGTCGCCAACGCGGGCCCGCAGATCGTCGCCCCCTTCGTGGCCTCGCTCGTCGTCTCGCTGAGCGGTGGGTACACGGCGCTGTTCCTGATCGCCGCCGTACTGTCGGTACTCGGCGCGCTCGCCGTGCACCCCATCCGCAGCGTGCGCTGACCCCGTCGGCGTCCGCGGAACTCCGTCAGGAAGGGCCGAACCGTGCTTCTGCACACGACCACCTGGGGATCCGGTGACCGGATCGCCCTGCTCGTCCACGGCCTCATGGCCGACCACCGCACCTGGCGGCGGGTCGGACCGGCGCTCGCGGAGCGCGGTTACCGGGTGATCGCGGTGGACCTGCGGGGGCACGGGCTGAGCGGGCGGGCCGCGGGACCGGAGGAGTACCGTCCTGAGGACTACGCCGGCGACCTCGTCGAAACCCTCCCGGCCGGTGCGGAGCTGGCCGTCGGGCACTCGCTGGGCGGCCTCGTCCTGGCCCGTGCCCTGGAAGGGCTGGGGCCGGCCCGTGCGGTCTACTCCGATCCCGCCTGGCACCTCGGGGCGGGTCTCGGCGGCTACCAGGCCGAGATCTTCGTCCGGGGCAGGTCGATGACCCGCGAGCAGATCCGGGGGTTCAACCCGCACTGGTCGGACGAGGACCTCGACACCGAGATGGCGTCGGTACGGCTCTGGGACGAGCGGTCGGCGTACGGTCTGGTGGACTTCGTGGGCGCGGACCTGTGGCCTGCCCGCGCCGCCGTCCCCTCCCTGGTCGCCCTCGCCGACCCGAGCATGCTGGTCTCCCCCGGCGCCGCCCGGATGCTGGAGGAGCGCGGATTCACCGTCCGTACCGTGGCGAAGACGGGACACACCGTCCACCGGGACGACTTCGACGGGTTCATGTCCGCTCTGGACGGCTGGATCTGACGTACCGTTCAGGCATGGACGACGCGTCGATGGACTCCTCGATTGTGGGACTGCTCGGCCGGGTGACCGGCACCGTCGGGCCCGGTCTCGTCGGCGAGGTGATCGTCCGGATCCGGGGCGGTGCCGAGCACTTCCTCGCCCATCCGGCCTCCCCGAAGGAGCGGATCGGCGTCGGGACGGTCGTGATGGTCATGGAACATCTCCCTCCACGCACCGTCTATGTCACAGCCGCGTACGACAGTTGACGGAACCGTTGAGTGGCGCCCGTCACAGGTGCACACTCCTTTCACCGGGTCCGTGTCGGCTCCGGTGAAGGGGGACCCAGTCCATGGGCATCGGCATTGTGGCGGGCGTCGTCGTCGGCGCCTTCGCCGTTCTCATCGGTGTGTTCAAAATGATGTGGCGCGTCGCCGAACCCAACGAGGCGCTGATCATCTCCGGTTCCAACCACAAGAACGAGGGCCTCGGCGCGGGCATGGGGTTCCGCATCGTCACCGGCCGCGGCACGCTCGTGCTGCCCGGTGTACAGGCGGTGCGCAAGCTCTCCCTCGACCTCAACGAGACCCAGCTGTCCGTCGAGTGCGTCACCCACCAGGGCATTCCGCTCAAGGTCCGCGGTGTGGTGATCTTCAAGGTCGGTGACGACTTCGTGTCGATCGCCAACGCCGCCCGCCGCTTCCTCGACCAGCAGAAGCTCATGAGCGAGCGGGTGCACATCGTCTTCGCCGGTCATCTCCGCGCCATCGTCGGCGGGTTGACCGTGGAGGACATGATCCGTGACCGGGAGAAGCTGACCGGGCAGGCCCGTTCGGCCTGTGGCACGGAGATGGAGAAGCTCGGACTGATCGTCGACTCGCTGCAGATCCACGAGATCGAGGATCCGACCGGTTACATCAAGAACCTGGCCGCACCGCACGCGGCCGCCGTCCAGCGGGACGCGCGGATCGCGCAGGCCGAGGCGAACCGGCGGGCCACCGAGGCCGAACAGCAGGCCGCGGCGCGCATGTCGGAGGCGACCCGCGACAGCGAGATCCTCCAGGCCGGCTACCAGGCGGAACGGGACGAGGCCACGGCCAAGGCCCGGCAGGCCGGTCCGCTGGCCGACGCGGCCTCCCGCCAGGAGGTCGTCGTCCAGGAGACCCGGGTCGCCGAGCTGGAGGGGCACCGCAAGGAGCAGCAGCTCCAGGCGGAGGTCCGCAAGCCGGCCGACGCGCTGGCGTACGAGACCCGGACGCTGGCCGCGGCCGAACGCGACGCCCGGATCTCGGCGGCCGAGGCCGACGCGAAGGAGACCGAGCTGGCGAGCGCGGCCAAGGCCACGGCGACCCGGCTCACGGGTGAGGCCGAGGCGGCGGCGCAGCACGCGAAGGGGCTCGCGGTCGCCGAGGCGACCCGGGCGAAGGGTCTTGCGGAAGCCGAGTCGATCAAGGCGCGTGCGGCGGCGCTCGCCGAGAACCAGGAGGCCGTGGTCGCCCAGCAGCTGGCCGAGAAGTGGCCGGAGATCGTCTCCGCGGGCGCGTCCGCGTTCGGGAACGTGGACCAGATGGTGCTGCTGAACGGTGCCGACGGCATGGCGGACGTGTTCGCGAAGGCGCTGACCATGGGCGGTACCGGGCTCGGTCTGGCCCGGCAGCTGCTCTCCACGATGAACCCGGGCGCTCAGGACCGGCTGGGGGCCGTTCCCTCGCCCCGCGCGTCGGAGGAGAGCGTGGAGATCACGGTCGGCGACGGGGAGTAACCGGCCCCGGTGGGTGTACGGGAGAGGGGCCCGGAGCCGTCACGGCTCCGGGCCCCTCTCCGTCACCCCGCCGTGCTCTGCCTAGTTGTGGCCGAACTTGCGGTCCTTACGGTGGGAGGCGTGCTCCACGAGGGGCATCGTGGTCTCCCTCTTCGGGGCCGCCGAGCTCCGTTCGGCGGTGGCCGCCTCGGTGCGGTGCTCGTGGCCGCCGGTACGGGCTCCCCGGTTCGTCCGGGTCTGTTTCTTGCCCACGATCGTGCCTCCTGTGAGGAGTTTCGGACAAACGGTCCGTATCCCCTCAGCGTGGCACGGGGCCGCGGGGGCCGCACGTCAGACGGCCGCCGCGACGACCCGGGCGAAGGCGGCGAGCGTCGGCGTGCCCGGGGCCCGGTCCAGGATCGCGAAGACGATCTCCTCGAAGTGGCCGGCGAAGCGGCCGTCGCCGGTGAGCAGCGCCTTGAACGCGCCCGCGACCTGCTCCGGGTCGTTCTGGAAGACCCCGCAGCCCCAGGCGCCGAGCACGAGCCGCCGGTAGCCCGTCGCGGCGGCCGTCTCCAGGACGCGCTCGGCACGGCTGGCGATGGCGGCGGGCAGGCGGCCGGCGAGTTCGGGGGTGCGGCGGCGTACGACGCCCGCGTTGGGCGCGGGCGAGGTGAGGAAGCCGACGGTGATGGGGTCGTCGAGGAGGGCCCCGCGGTCGTCGCGGAAGACGGGCACCCGGGGCGAGTGGATGACCCGGTCGGTGTAGAAGGCGTCCCGTTCCTCCCGGTGGTGGGCGTAGTAGGCGGGGGCGCGCAGCAGCGTGGCGTGGAGGGCGGAGGAGCGGCAGAGCGCCTCTTCCTGGGCCTGGGCGCCGTTGAGGTAGCCGCCGCCGGGATTGCGGGCGGAGGCGAAGTTGAGGACGGCCACCGGGCGGGTGGCGTCGGCGGCGGTCATCCTGCGGGCGGCGGCCAGGCTGCTCTCACCGGTGACGTCGATGACGGGGGTGCGGTCGGTGTCGGGGGTGACCGTGACGGGGTCGGGGCCGTACAGGCGGGTTCCGGCCAGGGCGGCGGTCAGGTCGTCGGTGAGGGAGACGGTCCGGCCGTCGGGGGCGCGGTAGTGACCGGCGGCCACGATCTCCTCGGTCTGCCGCGCGATCGCGCGCAGTCGTGCACTCATGACGCTCAGCATGATCGTTTCGTCCCGGCCTTCACAACGGGATTTCCCGGGGTGGCCGTCCCGGGGCGCCGGGGCCGCGGGCGGTTCCGGACGGGCGGGGGCACCGGGTGGAGGTGACAGGCTCGCCGAAGGCGCTCTTGCACGCCGCTCGGCAGTGGCTTTAGGTGGAGTCAGCGACTCTCCGGGACCAGTCCCGATGACCAGGAGGTGTACGGATGTCGTCGAGCGGCATACCGCGTGGCGGGCCCCCTCTCACCGAGCGGGAGGCGGAGGACCTGCTGCGATGTATCTGCTTCAAGACCGGCCCGCCCCGTACCGTGGGGGTGGAGCTGGAGTGGCTCGTGCACGAGCTGCGTGACCCCCGGCTCCCCGTACCGCCGCCGAGGCTCGCGGCGGCCCACGACGCCGTGCGGTCCCTGCCCCTGGTGTCGGCCCTCACCTTCGAACCCGGCGGGCAGCTGGAGCTCAGCTCGCGCCCGGCCGGGTCGCTCATGGAATGTCTCGACTCCCTCGCCGCCGATCTGCGGTCGGTGCGGTCGGCGCTCGGCTCCCTGGGTCTGACCCTCAGCGGTTACGGGGTCGACCCCTGGAACGCGCCGCGCGGCCGGGTGCTGCACGAGCCCCGGTACGACGCCATGGAGGCCGCGCTCGACCGCACAGGACCGGCCGGGCGGGCGATGATGTGCGAATCGGCCTCGGTGCAGATCTGCCTCGACGCGGGCGTCGAGGAGCCGGGGCCGCTCGGCTACCACCGGAGGTGGCGGCTCGCCCACCTCGTGGGTGCCGTGCTCGTGGCCGCGTTCGCCAACTCCCCGCTGCACGGCGGCCGTCGCACCGGCTGGCGCTCGACGCGGCAGGCGCTGTGGACGGACCTCGACCCGCTGCGGGCGCTCGCGCCCCCGCCGGACGGGGAACCCCGGGCGGAGTGGGCGACGCACGTCCTGGACACCCCGGTGATGTGCGTACGGGCCGACGAGGGGCCGTGGGACGTGCCGGAGGGGCTGACCTTCCGCGACTGGCTGCGCACGGGCCTGCCCCGGCCGGCCGATGCCGACGACCTGCGCTACCACATGACGACCCTCTTCCCGCCGGTGCGGCCGCGCGGCCATCTGGAGCTGCGGATGGTCGACGCGCAGCCCGGCCGGGACGGCTGGATGGTCCCGGTGGCCGTGACGACGGCCGTGTTCGACGACCCGGAGGCGGCGGAGACCGTGTACCGGGCGGTGAAGCCGCTCGCGGAGCGGGCCGGCGCCGGTCCCGCCCCGCGCAATCCGCTCTGGCTGGCGGCGGCCCGCGACGGGCTCGCCGATCCCGAGCTGCACGCCGCCGCCCGCGCGGTGTTCGCCGCCGCCCTGGAGGCGCTGCCCCGGATCGGGGCGAGCGAGGAGCTGCGGCGGTCGGTCGCCGCCTTCCACGAGCGGTACGTGATCCCCGGGAGCTGCCCGGCCGACGACTTCGAGGCGGTGACGTCATGACGGCGACAGAGGCGGGGTTCGATACGGAGGCCCTGCGCCGGCGGGCGCTGGACGCCCTGACCGTGGCGCGGGCCCGAACGGCACTGCTCACCTCCTGTGTCGAGGACGGCGAACTGACCTCCCAGCACTCGCCGTTGATGTCTCCGCTGGTCTGGGACCTGGCGCACATCGGCAACCAGGAGGAGCAGTGGCTGTGGCGGGCCGTGGCGGGCCGGGAGGCGCTGCGGCCCGAGATCGACTCGCTCTACGACGCCTTCGAGCACCCGCGCGCCACCCGTCCTTCGCTGCCGCTGCTCGCACCGGCCGAGGCCCGCGCCTACGCGGCGGACGTCAGGCTCCGCGTCCTCGACGTCCTGGAGCGCAGTCCGTTCGAGGGGCGGCCGCTGCTCGACGCCGCCTTCGCCTTCGGCATGGTCGCCCAGCACGAACAGCAGCACGACGAGACGATGCTGATCACCCATCAACTGCGGCGTGGTCCCGCCGTGCTGACCGCTCCCCCGCCGCCGGTCCGGACGGGCGGTCCACTGCCTCCCGAAGTCCTCGTCCCCGGCGGCCCGTTCACCATGGGCACCTCGGACGAGCCGTGGGCGCTCGACAACGAGCGTCCGGCGCACCCCCGGTCCGTTCCCGCCTTCCACATCGACACCACCCCGGTCACCAACGGCGCCTACCTGGCCTTCATGGCCGACGGCGGGTACACGGACCGGCGCTGGTGGCGGCCGGAGGGCTGGGCGCAGATCAGGGAGCACGGCATCGCGGCTCCGCTCTTCTGGCGCCGGGACGGCGGTCAGTGGCTGCGCCGCCGGTTCGGGGTGACGGAACCGGTGCCGGAGGAGGAGCCCGTCCTGCACGTGAGCTGGTACGAGGCGGACGCCTACGCGCGCTGGGCGGGACGGCGGCTGCCGACCGAGGCCGAGTGGGAGAAGGCCGCCCGGTGGGACCCGGTCTCCGGGCGTTCGCGGCGCTACCCGTGGGGGGACGCGGACCCGGGCCCCGGGCACGCCAACCTCGGGCAGCGGCACCTGCGGCCCGCGGCGGCGGGCAGCTACCCGGAGGGCGCCTCGCCGCTCGGCGTACGGCAGCTGATCGGGGACGTGTGGGAGTGGACGGCGAGCGACTTCCTGCCGTACCCGGGGTTCAGGTCCTTCCCGTACAAGGAGTACTCGGAGGTGTTCTTCGGACCGGAGCACAAGGTGCTGCGCGGCGGGTCGTTCGCCGTGGACCCGGTCGCCTGCCGGGGCACCTTCCGCAACTGGGACCTGCCGGTGCGGCGTCAGATCTTCGCCGGCTTCCGGACCGCCCGCAGCGCGGAGCTCGACTGATGTGCCGTCATATCTCCTATGTGGGCGAGCCGGTGGCGCTCGGGGAGCTGATCGTCCGGCCGGCGCACGGTCTGCTGCGCCAGTCCTGGGAGCCCCGTACGCAGAGCAGCGGTGTGGTGAACGCCGACGGCTTCGGGGTGGGCTGGTACGCCGAGGGGGACCCGGTGCCCGCCCGGTACCGGCGCGCGGCCCCCATCTGGGGCGACCTGTCCTTCGCCGACCTCGCCCGGGTGGTGCGCTCCGGGGCGCTGCTCGCGGCGGTCCGCGGGGCGACGCTGCCGGGCGCCGACGGGGAGGCCGCGGCTGCCCCGTTCGCCGGCGGGCCGTGGCTGTTCAGCCACAACGGCGCCGTCGAGGGCTGGCCCGACTCCCTGGCGGCGCTCGCCGGGACGCTGCCGGCCGGCGAACTGCTCCGGGTCGAGGCGCGCACCGACTCGGCGCTGCTCTGGGCGCTCGTGCTGCACCGGCTGCGGGCCGGTGACGCGCCGGGTGACGCCCTCGCCGACATCGTGCGGGAGGTCGCCGCCGCGGCCCCGGGCTCCCGGCTGAACCTGCTGCTCACCGACGGTGTCCGGATCGCCGCGACCACCTGGGGGAACGGCCTCTGGTACCTGAAGGGCACCGACCGGGTGGTCGTGGCCTCCGAACCGTACGACGACGATCCGCGCTGGCGTGAGGTTCCCGAGCGCACGCTCGTGACCGCGACCCGCGCCGATGTCACCCTCACCCCGCTCAAGGAGCCCTCCGCGTGAGCCCGTTCCAGCTGACCCGTACCCTCGCCCCGGACGCCGCCGGCGCCGATCTGCGCGCCGACGTCCTCCACGGCCTGACCCGCTCCCCCAAGGAGCTGCCGCCGAAGTGGTTCTACGACGCCCGGGGCAGCGAGCTGTTCGAGGAGATCACCCGGCTGCCCGAGTACTACCCCACGCGGGCCGAGCGGGAGATCCTGAAGCAGCGGGCGCCGGAGATCGCCGCCGCGACCGGGGCCAGGACCCTGGTGGAGCTGGGTTCCGGCTCCTCCGAGAAGACCCGGTTCCTGATCGACGCCCTCCTTCCCGGCCTGGACGGCTACGTGCCCGTGGACGTGAGCGAGTCGGCGCTGACCGGGGCGGCCGAGTCGCTGCTCGCCGAGCGGCCGGAGCTGCGGGTGCACGCGCTCGTCGCGGACTTCACCCGGGGGCTCGCGCTGCCCGGGATGCCGGGGCCGCGTCTGGTGGCCTTCCTCGGCGGCACCGTCGGCAATCTGCTGCCCGGCGAGCGGCGGACCTTCCTGCGCTCGGTGCGGTCGATGCTCACGCCGGGCGACGCCCTGCTGCTCGGCACGGACCTGGTGAAGGACGAGCCGACGCTCGTGGCCGCCTACGACGACGCGGCCGGGGTGACGGCCGCCTTCAACAAGAACGTGCTGTCCGTGCTGGACCGGGAGCTGGGCGCCGACTTCGACCCGGACGCGTTCGACCACGTGGCCGTGTGGGACCCCGAGCGGGAGTGGATCGAGATGCGGCTGCGGGCCCGCCGCGCGCTCACCGTGAAGATCCCCGAACTGGACCTCGTGGTGCCCTTCGCGGCGGGCGAGGAGATGCGGACGGAGGTGTCCGCGAAGTTCCGTCAGGCGGGCGTACGGGCGGAACTCGCGGAGGCGGGCCTCGATCTGGCGCGCTGGTGGACCGACGGCGAGGACAGGTTCGCGCTGTCGCTGGCGACGGCCCGCTGAGCGACGGCAGACTCGACGACGGCCCGCTGGTCGACGCCCGGCTGGCGGACGGCCCGCTGGTCGACGCCCGACTGATGGACGGCCCGCTGAGCGGCCGCCGCGAGGGTACGGCGGTTCGGGTGCCGGAGGCCCTGAAGGGGCTCCGGCACCCGGACGACGGCGGTGAGACGGCGGGCGGAGACGACCCTCCACAGGGAAGAGCCGAGGGGGTCGTCCGCGACGTAGGCGGCGGCGCCGGCGGGCCGGTAGTCGATCCGTACCGGCTGTACGGCGCACCCGGCGTCCAGAGCCGCCTGGAACGCGGCCGGCCGGAACCGCCCGCCGGCCCGCCCGCACCAGGTGGAGCCCTCGGGGAAGACGATCACCCTGCCACCGCCCGCGAGCACCCCGGTCATCGCGCGCACGGTGCCGGGCAGCGCCCTGAGGCCGTCCCGGTCGATGAAGAGGGTGCCGCCGAGCGCGGCGATCGTGCCGAGGACGGGCCAGCGGCGCACCTCCGACTTGGCGACCATGCGGCCGGGCAGGACGGCCGCGATCAGCGGTATGTCGAGCCAGGAGACATGGTTGGCGACGACGAGGAGCGGGCCGGTGGCGGGGGGCGTTCCCTCGTACCGGACGCGTACCCCGAAGGCGCGGGCCACCGCCCGCAGCCAGTGCCGGACGAGGGCGAGCCGGACGGCGGCCGGGAGGAGGACGGTGGCGGGGGCGAGCAGGACGCCGAGGAGGACGGTGCCGAGACCGGCGGTCAGCCGTACCGAGGCACGGACGGCTCCGGCCCTGGCCGCATCCGCGGGGTGGGCGGATTCCGGGTGGGCGGATTCCGGGTGGGCGGATTCCGGGTGGGCGGCGCAGTGGCCCGGGGTGCAGGGCGCCGTGGGGAGCCACGGCGAGAGGGCCGTGGTCCCGTTCACCGTGCCGGGGCGAGCGAGAGGAAGTGCTTGAGGTAGCGCGGGTTGGTCCGGCGCAGCGAGAGCAGGACGTAGAGGTCGGCGACGCCGAAGTCGGGGTCGTGCGCGGGGGCCCCGCAGACCCAGGCGCCGAGCCGGAGGTAGCCGCGCAGCAGCGGGGGGAGTTCGGTGCGGCCCTCGGGGCGGGCGATGCCGTCGGGGCTCCAGAGCTTGTGCGGGGTGACCCAGTACTCCTCGGGCGCGAGGTGCTTGGCCTTGACCGTGTCCCAGGTGGCGGCGGCGAGGGAACCGCCGTCGGCGAGCGGGAGGGAGCAGCAGCCGGCGAGCCAGTTGTGGCCGGTGCGGGTCATGTAGCGGGCGAGACCGGCCCAGATGAGGGCGATGACGGCGCCGTTGCGGTGGGCGGGGTGGACGCAGGAGCGGCCGACCTCCACCAGGTCGTGCCGGACGGGGGCGAGGCGGGTGAGGTCGAACTCGCTCTCGGAGTAGAGGCGTCCGGCGACGGCGGCGCGGTCGGGCGGCAGGATGCGGTAGGTGCCGACGACCTCGCCGGTGCTCTCCTCCCGTACGAGGAGGTGGTCGCAGTACGCGTCGAAGGCGTCGGTGTCGAGGCCGGGCTCGGGACCGTCGAGCCGGGCGCCGAGCTCCCCGGCGAACACCTGGTGGCGCAGCCGCTGGGCGGCGCGGACGTCCTCCTGGTCGCGGGCGAGCCCGACCACGTACCGGGGTGTGGGCGCTTCGACGAGGGGGGCCGGCCGCTGCTCGGCGGCCTGCGGCTGGAGGGGGACGGCGAGTGACCGGGGCTGGGCCTGGGTGTGGACGGCGAGCGTGGGGGTCGGTGCGGACATGTCGGGCTCCTCCGGCGTACGGAAGGGGAAGGGGCGGGGCCGGACCGTGTGAGCGGTGGCCCGGCTCCTTACTTCTTCCGTGACCGGCTGGATTCGACATGTCCGTCCGGGGGATCGCGGATGTGGACACGCTGAATGCTATTCGGCGAGGGTGTCCGTGATCTCGGCCGAGGCCTTCCGGGCCGCCTCCAGCGGGTCCTTGCCCTGAAGGACGGCCGTCATGTACGGCTTGATGGGGTTGTCGGCCTCGACGTTCGCCCACTGCGGGGAGTTGGGGGTCGCCCGGCCGCGCGCGGCGCCCCTGGCCATGACGGCGGTGGCCTCCTGGCCCGCGACGACGGAGGCGAGCCCCTTCTTGTTGGGTACGTAGCCCATGGCGCGGGCGAGTTCGGTCTGCCACTTCTCGCCCGCCAGCGCCTTGACGACGTCGAGGGCGGCACCGCGCTCGGGCGCGTTCTCCGGGATGATGAGGTCGGAGCCGCCGGTGAAGACGGCGCAGGGCTGACCGGCCTTCTTGCCGGGTATCGGGAAGTAGCCGAGCTTGTCCTTGAGCCCCGGATTGGCCTTGAGGATCGCGGCGACGGCGCTGGGCGTGGCGATGAGCTGGGCCACGTCCCCCTTGGCGAAGACGTCGGCCTGGGGCGGGTTCTGCTCGTCGGCGTCCTTGGGGCCGGAGCCGAGGGACTGGAGGTCCTTGTAGAAGGCCATGCCGCGCTGCGCCGCGGGGCTGGCGAGGGCGCCGGTCCACTCGCCGCCCTTGTCGGTGGCGAGTTCGCCGCCCTCGTCCCAGATGAATCCGGCGAGGGTGTACCAGTCCTGTCCGGCGAGGTAGATGCCCTGGGAGCCCTCGCGGTTGAGCTTCTCGGTGTCGGCGAGCCACTCGGCGCGGGTGGCGGGCGGCTTGTCGATCCCGGCGTCCGCGAACAGGTCCTTGTTGTAGATGACGATGCGGTTGGCCGCGTACCAGGGGATGCCGAACTGGGACCCGCTGATGCTGCCGGGTTCGGCGAGACCGGGCAGCCAGTCCTCGCTGCCGAGGTCGCGGACCGACTCCAGGGTGAGGTCGAACAGCTTCTCGGTGTCGGCGTACTGGGCGACCTGGGTGTTGCCGACCTCGATGACGTCGGGACCGCCGGGACCCTGGATGGCCTCGGTGACCTTCTTGCCGATGCCGGTCCACTCCTGGATGGTGACCTGGAGTTCGATGCCGGCGTGCTCCTCCTCGTACGCCTCGGTGAAGCGGTTGAGGAAGTCCTCGCTGACGCTGTCCCGCATGAGCCAGAGGTTGACGGTCTTCGTCCCGCCGTCACCCGGCAGCATCCCGCAGCCGGCGAGGGAGAGCGCGGTGGCGACTGCCAGGGGGCAGGCGAGATGGCGGTTCTTCACGTAGGTCACCTTCTGCGGTTCAGCACAGGGTCGTGCGCATGAGGGGCTGACCCGGCATGGGGGGACCGAACGGGGTGTTCGCGCGGGTATACGGCCTGGATTCTGGTCTGGACCAACGGGATGGTCAAGTCCTTGACCATCCCGTCGACCGTCCCGGACATCCCGTCCGTTCCTTTACCCTCGGTAATGACCCGTCGGTCACCCGTGGTCGGCGCGCGCGGTGACGCGCCCTGGGGCACGGTGGAGGGAACGCACCGAGAGGAGCCCTGCCCCCATGTCGAATCACACCTACCGCGTCACCGAGATCGTCGGCACGTCCACCGAGGGCGTCGACGAGGCCATCCGCAACGGCATCGACCGCGCCTCACAGACGCTGCGCGGCCTCGACTGGTTCGAGGTGACGCAGGTCCGCGGCCATATCGTCGACGGCTCGATCGAGCACTACCAGGTGGGGCTCAAGGTCGGATTCCGCCTGGAGGACGAGGCCTGAGGGACCGCCACGGGGGAGGAACGGGGAAAAGCGGGGATGGCCGCCGGGGCCTGCGCGGCCCAGCGGCCGCCGAGAGGTGAGGGCCGCCGGGGCGCGCGGCCCGAACGGCCGATCGGTCACGGCCCTTCGAGCACAGGCCGGCCACGGCCCTTCGGACAGATGCCGCCGTCCGGTCAGGTACGGCCGTCCGGTCAGGTGCGGCCGTCCGGTCAGGTGCGGCCCTCCTTCTCCTGGGCGTCCCTCAGCTCCCGCGACGGGGGCGCCCAGTGGGCGCGTACGACACGGAAGCCGGCCGCCTCCGCCGCGTCACAGACCAGCGGGTCGTCGTCGACGAGCATCCTGACCGCCCGGTCGGCGCCGAGCCGGCGCAGGATCTCCACCTTGGTCACCCGGGCGGGCCTGAAGTCGCGGTTGCGGCGCATGTGCACCGGCCCCTCCGGAAGCCCCTGCGCGGCCAGCCAGGCCAGGGTGTCCCGGCGACAGCGCTCCGGCCGCCCGGTCAGGTACACGATGTCGCACTCCTCCGCCGCCTCGCGGCACAGCGCGATCCCCTCGTCGAGCGGCGGATCGTCGGGCGCCGCCGCGAAGAAGGCGTCCCAGTCCTTGGGACGCCGCTCCAGGAACTGCTGACGGTGGGCGGTCGCGGCAAGCGTGTTGTCGAGGTCGAAGACGGCCAGAGGCCGGTTGTCGGATGTCACGCGCCCAGCCTAGGAGCCGGACGACGGCCTGCCGACCGAGATCCTTCCGTTAGCCGAACGTCCTTGACACGGATAGTTGACTGCTTGACGATCAACGCGGCCAATGTTGTGTCTTCTCGGCCGATTCCTTCCTTCCTTCGGTCGGTGCCGCGGCGTGGGCACCGACCGAGGGTTGTTCAAGAGCGGAAAACTCTTATGTCTGCAGCAGTTGTGGCGCGGCGCGCCGTTGTCGGTGGCGCGGCCGCCGTGTGTCTGGTCGTTGCCGGTGGTTCCGGCGCCTGGGCCCAGGGGACACCGGGTGGTGACGGCTGGGAGGGGCAGGGCGCTCGGGCGTACAAGGCCGAGGAGGCGGTGCCGGCGCAGGACCTGAGCGGTGACTGCGAGTTCTCCCTGGACGGTGGGACGTGGGCGGCCGCCGTGAAGGTGGACGACATGACGCTCAAGCCGGGTGCCGACGGCAAGGTGCACGTCCAGGTCCGGCCGGCCAAGGACAGCGCCGGCTGCACCGTGTCCCTCGCCTCCTACCTCACCCACGGGGCCACGTGGAACACCTCCGGGCTGCAGGTCTTCCACGACTTCGACACCGTGTCGGTCAAGGGCGGTGAGACCGGCTCCCTCGACATCGCCGTCCCCGACGCCGGGTGCTACGCCCAGGTGGACCTCTACCGCGGCAGTGTGAAGTACGACGGGCTGCGGGACGCGAACGACGGCCTGGTCCACGGTGACCTGCCGGAGGGCCCGGGCCGGCCGGTCATCAAGGAGAAGAACATCAGCTGGTGGAACGGCGGCACCCGCGACTGCACCGTCGAGAGCGAGCCGTCCCCGAGCGCGACCGGGTCGACCCCCGCCGGGCAGGAGTCCACCCCGGCGACGACTCCCGAGGCGTCCACCTCCACCCCGGCCTCCTCGACCGCGCCGTCCGAGTCGGCCGCTCCGTCGGCATCGGCCACCACGTCGGGCGGCCCGGCCGCTTCGGGCAGCCCGTCCGCGTCGGACGGCCCGGCCGGATCCGAGGCGCCGTCCTCGTCGCCCACGACGGACGCGCCGACGGGCGACGGCGACCTGGCCGAGACGGGCGGCGGAAACGTCACCGTGATCGCGGGCGTCGCCGCGGCCCTGCTGGCCCTCGGCGGCGGACTGCTCGTCGTTCGCCGTCGGAACGCGAACAGCCGCGCCTGATCGCCCGATCGCACGTCATAAGGAACACCGCGTGACAGACCGCCCCGACGAGACTCCCACCGATCTTTCCCCCGCGGGGGAGCTTGTCGGGGCGGATCCGGCCGATGACGCGTTGGTCCGGCCCTACGTGACCACGGTCGCGGCACCCGCCGCCGGCACGACCACGCCGAGCGACATGGCCCTGCTCGACGGACTCGGTCCCCCGGGCGGCCGGCCGGAACCACAGGACGTGAACGAGCTCCGGCGTCACCGCCGTTCCCGTCCCCGGCTCGGGCGGCACCTGGGAACGGCCGGCGCTCTCCTCGCCCTCGGCGTCGGTGTCGGCGGTGCCCTGTACGCCATGGGGGGCGGCGAGGCGCCGAACCCCGACCGGCCTCAGGCCGGCCGCACCCTGCCGGTCGTGAACGTACCCGCGGACACCGCCCCCACCCCGGCCGAACCGATCCCCGCCACCGCGGCACCGGACAGGTCCGGCCGAACACCGGAGAGCCCCGCTCCGTCCACCGTCGCCCCGGCGACGGACGGGCCTGACCGGACATCCGCCGGATCCGCCGCGCCCACCGTGGAAACCGACGTGCTCCATGACGGTCCCGCGGAGGAGGACGGCCAGGGGCAGGACGACGCCGACGAGCCCGATGACGGCCCCGCCGGAGCGAGTGACCCGTCCCCGAGCGGGTCCCGGGAGACCGCCGATCCGCATGCCACGGCCGAGCCGCGGACGCTCTCCATGGGTGACACCGGGTCCGATGTGACGCGGCTGCAGCAACTGCTCCACGCACAGGGGTTCACCTACGTCACCGTCAACGGCACCTACGACGGGGCGACCCGTCGTGGCGTGGCGCAGCTCCAGAGGGACCGTGACCTCTCAGGGGACCCGGAAGGGGTGTACGGCCCCGTCAGCCGCGCGTCCCTGGAAGGAACCTGACTCCGGCCGCCCGACGAAATGCGCACCGTGTTCCCGTCGGAACGACTGGACAGCATCCGCACCGTCGACGGACGGTGCGGGGTCGACCGGCCTCCCCCGCGGTCGACGTACGGTAGGAGGGCCGCCCCGGTCGCCCCCCGCAGTCCCTGACCAGGACAGAAACGGACCAACGGATGCACCACCGCCCCCACGATCCGTACGTCCGTGTCCGCGGCGCCCGCGAGCACAACCTCACCGGGGTGGACGTCGACATCCCCCGGGACGCGCTCGTCGTCTTCACCGGGGTCTCCGGCTCCGGCAAGTCGTCCCTCGCCTTCGGAACGATCTACGCGGAGGCCCAGCGGCGCTACTTCGAGTCGGTGGCCCCGTACGCGCGACGGCTGATCCACCAGGTGGGGGCGCCCTCGGTCGGCGAGATCACCGGGCTGCCGCCGGCGGTCTCCCTCGAACAGCGCAGGTCATCGCCGAACGCCCGTTCCTCCGTCGGTACGGTGACCACCCTCTCCAACTCCCTGCGCATGCTGTTCTCCCGGGCGGGCCGCTACCCGGAGGGCGCGGAGCGGCTCGACTCCGACGCCTTCTCCCCCAACACGCCGGCGGGCGCCTGCCCCTCCTGCCACGGCCTCGGCCGGATCCACGAGACCAGCGAGGAACTCCTCGTACCCGACCCTGAGCTGTCGATCCGCCAGGGCGCCGTCGCCGCCTGGCCGGGTGCCTGGCAGGGCAAGAACCTGCGGGACGTCCTCGACACCCTCGGGTACGACGTCGACCGGCCCTGGCGCGAGCTCGACGCGAAGGACCGGGAGTGGATCCTGTTCACCGACGAGCAGCCGGTCGTCACCGTCCACCCGGTACGGGAGGCCGACCGCATCCAGCGCCCCTACCAGGGCACCTACATGAGCGCCCGACGCTATGTGATGCGGACCTTCTCCGACTCGAAGAGCCCGACCCTGCGCACCAAGGCGGAACGCTTCCTCACCAGCGCCCCCTGCCCGGTCTGCGGCGGCGGCCGGCTGCGGCCCGAGGCGCTGGCGGTGACCTTCGCGGGCCGGACCGTCGCGGACCTGGCCGCGTTGCCGCTCACGGCCCTGTCGGAGCTCCTCTCCGCCGGCGCCGCGTCACCGGCGGACGACACCGAGACCGCGCGCGTCCTCACCGAGGACCTCGTCGCCCGGATCGCGACGGTGACCGAGCTCGGCCTGGGCTACCTCAGCCTGGACCGCGCCACCCCCACCCTCTCCAACGGCGAACTCCAGCGGCTGCGGCTCGCCACCCAGCTCCGCTCCGGGCTCTTCGGCGTCGTGTACGTCCTCGACGAACCGTCCGCCGGGCTGCACCCGGCCGACACCGAGGCCCTGCTCGTGGTCCTCGACCGGCTCAAGGCCGCCGGGAACTCCGTCTTCGTCGTCGAGCACCACCTCGACGTCGTCCGGCACGCCGACTGGCTGGTGGACGTCGGTCCGCGGGCCGGTGTCCACGGCGGCCGGGTGCTGCACAGCGGCCCGCCGGAAGGGCTCGCGGACGTCGAGGCGTCCGCGACCCGGCGTTTCCTCTTCGACCGGACGCCGGCGCCCGCGCGGGAGGTACGGGAGCCGGCCGGGTGGCTGCGGACCGGCCCGGTCACCCGGCACAACCTGCGGGCGGTCGACGCGGCCTTCCCCGTCGGTGTCCTGACCGCCGTCACGGGCGTCTCCGGCTCGGGCAAGTCCACGCTCGTCGGCGCACTCACCGAGGAACTCCCCGGTGTACGACGGCTGGTGACCGTCGATCAGCGACCGATCGGCCGGACGCCCCGCTCCAACCTCGCCACGTACACGGGTCTGTTCGACGTCGTGCGCAAGCTGTTCACGGAGACCGAGGAGGCACGGGCGCGCGGATACAAGGCGGGCCGCTTCTCCTTCAACGTGTCCGGAGGCCGCTGCGAGACCTGCCAGGGCGAGGGGTTCGTGTCGGTGGAACTCCTCTTCCTGCCGAGCACGTACGCACCGTGCCCCGACTGCCACGGCGCCCGCTACAACCCGGAGACCCTCCAGGTGCGGCTGCGGGGCCTCACCATCGCCGAGGTCCTCGACCTGACCATCGAGTCCGCCGCCGCCTTCTTCGACGACACCCCGGCCGCCGCCCGGAGCCTGCGCACCCTCCTCGACGTCGGCCTCGGCTATCTGCGGCTCGGGCAGCCCGCCACCGAACTGTCCGGCGGCGAGGCCCAGCGCATCAAGCTCGCGTCCGAACTCCAGCGGCCGCACCGCTCCCCCACCCTGTACGTGCTCGACGAGCCGACGACCGGGCTGCACCCGGCGGACGTCGAGGTCCTGATGCTCCAGCTCCACGGCCTCGTGGACGCCGGCCACTCGGTGATCGTCGTCGAACACGACATGGACGTCGTCGCCACCGCCGACTGGGTCGTCGACCTCGGGCCGGGCGGCGGCGACGAGGGCGGCCGGGTGGTGGCCGCGGGACCACCGGCCGAGGTCGCCGCCTCGCCGGCGAGCCGGACGGCTCCGTACCTGGCCAGAGCCCTTGGCGGCTGAGGCCCGGTGCCTCCCGCGCCCGATCCGTGCGCCACGCCCCCGCGACGCGTCCCTACCCCTTCACCTTCCTCCGCGCCCGCAGCCACTCCTTGTTCATGGCCGCGATCGACGGCAGCGGGATGCCCTTCGGGCACGCCGTCGCGCACTCGCCCGTCAGGGTGCAGCCGCCGAAGCCCTCCGCGTCCATCTGGGCCACCATGTCGAGGACCCTGGTCTCGCGCTCGGGAGAGCCCTGGGGGAGGACGTTCAGGTGGTTGATCTTGGCGGAGGTGAAGAGCATCGCCGAGCCGTTCGGGCAGGCCGCCACGCACGCGCCGCAGCCGATGCACTCCGCGTGCTCGAAGGCGGAGTCCGCGTCCGCCTTGGGGACGGGGGTCGCGTGGGCCTCGGGGGCCGCTCCGGTGGGCGCGGTGATGTAGCCGCCGGCCTGGATGACGCGGTCGAAGGCGGAGCGGTCGACGACGAGGTCCTTGACGACGGGGAACGCGGAGGCCCGCCAGGGTTCGACGTCGATGGTGTCGCCGTCGCGGAACGCGCGCATGTGGAGCTGGCAGGTGGTGGTCCGCTCGGGCCCGTGCGCGTCGCCGTTGATGACGAGGCTGCACGCGCCGCAGATGCCCTCGCGGCAGTCGTGGTCGAAGGCCACGGGGTCCTCGCCGCGCAGGATGAGGGCCTCGTTGAGGGTGTCGAGCATCTCCAGGAACGACATGTCGGCGGATATGCCGTCCACGTCGTAGGTGGACATGGCGCCGGGGGCGTCGGCGTTCCGCTGGCGCCAGACGCGCAGGGTGAGCCTCATGCGTAGCTCCGCTGGGTGGGGTGGACGTACTCGAAGGTGAGGTCCTCCTTGTGGAGGACGGGGGCGGCGCCGCCGTTGAACTCCCAGGCCGCCGCGTACGCGAACTCCTCGTCGCGGCGGGCGGCCTCGCCGTCCGGGGTCTGGGACTCCACGCGGAAGTGGCCGCCGCAGGACTCGGCGCGGTGGAGCGCGTCGAGGCACATGAGCTCGGCGAGTTCGAGGTAGTCGACGACGCGGTTGGCCTTCTCCAGGGACTGGTTGAACTCCGCTCCCGTGCCGGGGACCTTGACGCGGTTCCAGAACTCCTCGCGGATCTCGGGGATGCGCCGCAGCGCCTTGTGGAGTCCCTCCTCCGTGCGTGCCATTCCGCAGTACTCCCACATGAGTTCGCCGAGTTCGCGGTGGAAGGAGTCGGGGGTGCGGTCGCCGTCGACGGCGAGGAGGAGGTTCAGCCGGTCCTCGGTCTCGGCGAGCACCTCCCGTACGGCCGGGTGGTCGTCGGTGACGGGCTCGGTGTGGGGGTGGCGGGCCAGGTAGTCGTTGATGGTGGCGGGGAGGACGAAGTAGCCGTCGGCGAGGCCCTGCATGAGGGCGGAGGCGCCGAGGCGGTTGGCCCCGTGGTCGGAGAAGTTGGCCTCGCCGACGGCGAAGAGGCCGGGGACGGTGGTCTGGAGGTCGTAGTCGACCCAGAGTCCGCCCATCGTGTAGTGCACGGCGGGGTAGATCCGCATGGGGACCTCGTACGGGTTCTCCGCGGTGATCCGCTCGTACATGTCGAAGAGGTTGCCGTACCTCTCCTCGACGGCCTTGCGGCCGAGGCGGCGGATCGCGTCGGCGAAGTCGAGGTAGACGCCCTGGCCGCCGGGGCCGACGCCGCGGCCCTCGTCGCAGACGTTCTTCGCGGCGCGGGAGGCGATGTCGCGGGGGACGAGGTTGCCGAAGGAGGGGTAGATCCGCTCCAGGTAGTAGTCGCGCTCGTCCTCGGGGATGTCGGCGGCGGGGCGGGTGTCGCCCTTGGCCCTGGGGACCCAGATGCGTCCGTCGTTGCGGAGGGACTCGCTCATCAGGGTCAGCTTGGACTGGTGGTCGCCGGTGCGCGGGATGCAGGTGGGGTGGATCTGGGTGAAGCAGGGGTTGGCGAAGTACGCGCCGCGCCGGTGGGCCCGCCAGACGGCGGTGGCGTTGGAGTTCATGGCGTTCGTCGACAGGTAGAAGACGTTGCCGTAGCCGCCGCTGGCGAGGACCACCGCGTCCGCGTAGTGGGTGGAGATCTCGCCGGTGATCAGGTCGCGGGCGACGATCCCGCGGGCGCGCCCGTCGACCACGACGAGGTCGAGCATCTCCGTGCGGGCGTGCATCTCGACGTTTCCGGCGGCGATCTGCCGGGAGAGCGCCTGGTAGGCGCCGAGGAGGAGCTGCTGGCCGGTCTGGCCGCGGGCGTAGAAGGTGCGGGAGACCTGGACGCCGCCGAAGGAGCGGGTGTCGAGGAGTCCGCCGTACTCGCGGGCGAAGGGGACGCCCTGGGCGACGCACTGGTCGATGATCTCGACGGAGATCTGGGCGAGGCGGTGGACGTTGGACTCGCGGGCGCGGAAGTCGCCGCCCTTGACGGTGTCGTAGAAGAGGCGGTGGATGGAGTCGCCGTCGTTGCGGTAGTTCTTGGCGGCGTTGATGCCGCCCTGGGCGGCGATGGAGTGGGCGCGGCGCGGGGAGTCCTGGAAGCAGAACTGGACGACGTGGTAGCCCTGTTCGGCGAGGGTGGCGCCGGCGGAGCCGCCGGCGAGGCCGGTGCCGACGACGATGATCCGGTGCTTGCGGCGGTTGGCGGGGTTGACCAGCCTGGCCTGGAAGCGGCGGGTGTCCCAGCGTTCGGCGACGGGTCCCGCGGGGGCCTTGGTGTCGGCGAGCGGGTCGCCGGTGGTGTAGGCCGCGAATTCGGTGAAGTTCATGGTCAGTTCACCACTCCGGTCATGACGGCGACGGGGACGGAGACGAAGCCCGCGGTCAGGACGAGCGCGAGGCCGTCGGCCAGGGTCCGCAGGAGGCGCTCACGGCGGGCGTTGCCGACGCCGAGGGTCTGGGCGGCGCTCCAGAAGCCGTGGCGGACGTGGAGGCCGACGGCGAGCATGGCGACGATGTAGATGACGTTGCCGTACCAGGTGGAGAAGGTGTCGACGACGTTCTGGTAGGGCTTGCCCTCCTCGAAGCCGCCGGGGTGGACGGTGCCGGTGGTCAGGTCGAGGACGTGCCAGACGATGAAGAGGGCGAGGATGATCCCGCCCCAGCGCATGGTGCGGGTGGCGTACGAGGAGCGCTTGCGGCGGTGGACGTACGCGGTGGGGCGGGCCTTCAGGTCGCGGCGGCTGAGCTGGTACGCGCAGACGGCGTGGGCGGCGACGGCGGCGAGGAGCACGATCCGGACGAGCCAGAGGGCCCACTCGTGGTGGAGCACGGGGGCGCCCATGACCCGCAGCCAGTGGCCGTAGGCGTTGAACTCCTCGGGGCCGAAGAAGACCTTGAGGTTGCCGGCGACGTGCGCGACGAGGTAGCCGAGCATGAGGAGCCCGCTGACGGCCATGACCGTCTTCTTGCCGAGGGTCGATGACAGGAAACCGCGTGACGGTGTGGGGGACGGCGGGCGGCCCGTCGTCCGGTCCCTCGTGGGTGCCAGAGCCATGGGTACGACGCTAGGGCCGAAGGACCCGAGAGGTCCAAGACATGGTCCGGCTCATCTCGATAGGCAGTATCTATCGATGTCGCCTACGCTGGGGTCATGCAGTTCCAGCAGCTCCTCTACTTCGTCGCCGTGGCCGAGACCCGTCACTTCACCCGGGCGGCGGAGCGCGTGCACGTCTCGCAGCCCTCGCTCTCGCAGCAGATCAAGGCCCTGGAGCAGGAGTTGGGCGCCGAGCTGTTCAGCCGGGCCCGGGGCAACATCACGCTCACCGACGCGGGCGAGGCCCTGCTGCCGCTCGCGCGCCGGATCCTCGCCGACACGGAGACGGCACGGATCGAGGTGCAGGAGCTGGCCCGGCTCAAGCGGGGCCGGGTGCGGCTCGGCGCGACCCCGAGCCTGTGCACCGGACTGCTTCCGGACGTGCTGCGGTCCTTCCACGACCTGCACCCGGGGATCGAGCTGCTCATCGAGGAGGGCGGCTCGCACGATCTCGTACGGGAGCTGGCACGCGGAGCCCTCGACCTGGCGCTCGTGGTCCTGCCGTTGCCGACCCCGTCCCCGGCCCTGACGACGGTCGAGCTGCTCCGGGAGGACCTGGTGGTCGTCTCGTCCGCCTCGGCGCCGGCGCCGCGTCGCCCGGTGCGGATCACGGACCTGCGTGACCAGCCGCTGGTGATGTTCCGGCACGGCTACGACCTGCGGGAACTGACCGTGGCGGCCTGCCGGGCGGAGGGGTTCGAGCCGACGTTCACGGTCGAGGGCGGCGAGCTGGACGCGGTCCTCGGTTTCGTACGGGCCGGGCTCGGGCTCGCGGTCGTCCCCGCGATGGTGGCGGCGCGCGCGGGCCGGGACCTGCGGGTGACCGCCCTCGCCCGGCCGGGCCTGCGCCGGACCATCGCCCTGGCCCACCGCAGCGACGTGGCTCCCCCGCGGGCGGCGCGTGAACTCCAGCGGATGCTGCTCGCCTCGCGGCGGGGCACGGCGGGCCGGGCCGGGCCGGAGGGGACCACGGCAGGGCCGGCCGGACCGGGCCGGGCCGGGGCCCCCGCCTGAAGGGTGTGCGAGGGGCCCGTCACCGGCGGGCCCGCCGCGAAATCCGCGTGCGGCGGACGGTGGGCGGCTGCCAGCATGCCCCCATGGCCCACGCTCTCGAACACCTGGTCGTCCGGCACACCCGCCGTCTCCCCCTTCCCGCCGGCCCCGCCGGAGACGGGAGCGCCGCCGCGCGCCGGTTCGACGCGGCCCTGATGACGGCCGGGTTCAAGCTGTCGGCCGAGCTGACCGCACGCCTCTCGGCCCTCGCGGAGCCCGTGGTCGCCGAGACCGCCGTCCGCACCCTGGCCTCCGTCCGCGAACTCGCCGGCGACCACGTCCGCCACAACGTCTACTTCGTCGACTTCCCGGCCAACGTCCCCGACACCCTCGACTTCTGGACGGAGTGCTTCGCCCGGGCGGTCGGCGAGCGCGGCGCCCGCGCCGGCCTGCTCGGGCGGCTGCGCGCGGGCCTCCTCGACCTGCTGAGCCTCCCCTCGTACGGCCGCTACCCGCACACGTACGAGGAGATGATCGCGCGCCACGACGAGCTGATCGCGGCGGCCGGTGACCGACTGACCGTGCTCCACCCGGGCGGCGACGCCGAGGAGGAGGTCGCGGCGCTCTACCGGGCGCTGGCCGGCAGCACGACCCCGCTGGGCGAGGAGCATCTGAAGGATCTGACGCTCCTCGCCGAGCACCACGCGCACAGCGCCGAGCCCGGGGCCGTCCCGGTCCGCGAGAACCGCGCCGTGGTCAACCGGGGCCGGCTCCGCGCGGGCGCGGCCCCGCTCCTGGACACCGTCACCGATGTCCTGCGGCTCGCCTGCGCGCTCGTGGACGGCGACGTCACCCTGCGCGAGGCCACCCGGTTCCGCGCCCTGTCCCGCCCGCACCGCCGGGCCCTGCTCGCGGGCCTCGACGCGCTCGTCGCCGCCTCCCCCGGCAAGCTCGCGGACGTCTCCGCGCACCGGGAGACGTGGAAACGGCTCGGGGAGCGGCTGCACCCCCACGAGTACCCGCACTGGCCGCACGCGGCCGAGGTGTTCGCCGTGGCCAGGGGTGAGCGGAAGGCGCCGTCCCTCGACGGCCGCGTGGAGGAACTGCTCGTACGGGGTGATCTCACCGGCGCGGCGGACCTGCTGGCCTCGCACGCCCCGGGCCGGCTCTTCCGCGCCCTGGACCGGTTCCTGCGCACCGCGAAGGAGGGCGCGGAGCGGGAGGCGGTCCTCGCCGCCGCGGAACGGGCCGCGCCAGAGGTGTCGGGCCGGGTGGTCCTGTCGCTGCGCGAGCACGTCCACAACCGGGCCGGCCTGCCGGGGGCGGACACTCCCGCGCGCCGGGTCTTCGTGAACCGCGAGGGCCGGGCCTGGGTAACCGCCGACACGCGTCCGCCGCTGCCGGACGACGTCCGCGAGCGGCTCGTGCACGTGCTCGACGCGGAGACCCGGAGCCGGCTGCCGGACCCGGGTCCCCTGTTGGTCGATCCTCACATCCTCGACGTGGCGCTGCCGTTGAGCGGGCGGGCGGTCCCGGCGGGGCTCGGTACGCTGCCGCGCGGCTCGGTCTCGCCGGTCGAGGGCGAGCTGCTGCGGTTCTTCACGTATTGGAGGGAGGAGCGGCACACCACCGACCACGACCTGTCGGCCCTCGTCCTGGACGGGGAGTACAGGGCCGTCACCTGGCTGTCGTACACGGCGCTCTCCGACGTCGAGGGCGTGCACTCGGGCGACATCACCGAAGCGCCGGACGGGGCCTCGGAGTTCATCGACCTGCGGCTGGGCGCGGTGCGCGGCACGTTCGTCGTGCCGCAGGTGCACGTCTACGCGGGCGAGGGCTTCGACGAGGCGGCCGAGTCCTTCTTCGGTTTCATGCTGCGCGAGTCGGCGCGGGAGGGGCGTCCGTTCGAGCCGCGCACCGTGCGGATGAAATCGGATCTGCGCGGCCCCGGCCGGGTGGCGCTGCCACTGGCGTTCCGCCGTGACGAAGAGGGCCACTGGCACGCGCACTGGCTCCACCTCTACCTGCGGGGGAGGCCGTCGGCCAACCAGGTCGAGGAGCACCGGGTGTCGATCGCGGTCCTGCTGCGCGGTCTGCTCGGTCGGGAGTCGTTGACGGTCCGCCATCTGGTCGCGCTGATGGAGGAGTCGGGGGCCTCGGTGACGCGGTGGGACGGCCGTTCGGTGCCGGAGGCGCCGGTCACGTACCTCGGTCTGGAGCGTCCCGAGGGGCTGCCCGAGGGCTCGCGGGTGATCACCCCGGAAAATCTGCGCGACCTGCTGCCCGCCTGAGTGTTACGGTCGTTCCGGGGCGAGGCCATGGAGAGGCTTCCTTCTCAGAAATCATCTGCCGATATAGCCTCTCCGCTTTCCTCCCCCGTCTCTCTTCCCGGCCTCCCCGCTTCCGGCGGGGAGGCCGGTTTCGTCGGTCCGGGTCTCAGACCGCGTCCGCCAGGAGCAGCGAGTGGATGCGGTCCGGGGCACCGGGGCGTGCGTAGTACCAGCCCTGGGCCGTGTCGCAGCCGAGGTCGCGGAGCTGGCGGGCCTGGGCGCCGGTCTCCACGCCCTCGACGGTGACGGCGAGTTCCAGGCTGTGCGCCAGGGAGACGATCCCCTCGACGATCTTGAGGTCGACCGGGTCCACCGGGTGCTGCTGCATGCCCCGGGTGAAGGAGCGGTCGAGCTTGAGGACGCTCACCGGCAGCCGGCGCAGGTTGGCCAGGTTCGAGTAGCCGGTGCCGAAGTCGTCGAGGGCGATGTCGACGCCCATCTCGGCGAGCTGCCGCAGCGGCTTGAGCAGGTCCTCGTCGGCGCCGATGAGCGCCGATTCGGTCACCTCCAGGCAGAGCGCGCCCGGGTCGAGCCCCGACCGTTCCAGGACGTCGACGGTGTCGGCGACCAGGCGCGGGTGGTGGAGCTGGGTCGGGGAGAGGTTGACGTTGATCCGCAGCGGTCCGCCGTCGGAGTGCCGGGCCTGCCAGAAGCGGGCCTGGCGCACGGCCTCCTGGAGGACCCAGCGGCCGAGCGGCACGATGAGCCCGGTGTCCTCGGCGAGCGGGATGAAGCGGTCGGGGCCGAGCACCCCGTGCTGCGGGTGGCACCAGCGGACGAGCGCTTCGGCGCCGTGCACGCTGCCGTCGCCGAGGTGGACGAGCGGCTGGTACTCGATGAAGAACTCGCCGCGTTCCAGGGCGGCCGGGAGGGCCGTGGTGAGTCCGTGCCGGGTGATGGCGCGGGCGTCGGCCTCCGGGTCGGCGAGCTCGAAGCGGTTGCCGCCCGCCGACTTGGCCCGGTACATCGTGATGTCGGCGCTCCGCAGCACCTCGGCGGGGGTGCGCTCGCCGGCCGGGCCCTCGACGACGCCGAGGCTGCCGCGGACGGTGAGTTCGCGGCCGTCGATGCTGAGGGGGGTGGCGAGGGCCGCGAGGATGCGGTCGGCGAGTTCGGTGACGTCCCGTTCGCCGCCGGCACCGGTGGTGAGGGCGACGAACTCGTCGCCGCCGAGCCGGGCCACCATCTCGCCGGCGCCGGTGACGCAGCTCTGGAGCCGGTCGGCGACCTCGACGAGGAGCCGGTCGCCGGTGGAGTGGCCGAGGCTGTCGTTGATGACCTTGAAGCCGTCGAGGTCGAGGTAGCAGAGGCCGAAGCGGGCGTTGTCGCCGGGCGCGAGGGCCTTCTCCAGGCGTTCGAAGAACAGGGTCCTGTTGGGCAGCCCGGTGAGCGCGTCGTGGGTGGCCTCGTACCGCAGGCGCAGATGGAGCAGGCGCCGTTCGGTGGTGTCCTCCATGAGGGCCAGCTGGTACTGGGGGTTGCCGTGGGCGTCCCGGAGGAGTGAGACGGTGAGGTTGGTCCAGAGAACCGTTCCGTCACCGCGGTAGTACGGCTTCTCGACCCGGTAGTGTTCGCGGTCGCCGCGGACCAGCTCGTCGTACAGCTTCCAGACGTGCGGGCCGTCCTCGGGGTGGACCCACTCGCTGACGTTACGGCTGCGGACCTGGCCCTCCATCCCGCCGAACATGCGGGTGAGGGTCTCGTTGACCTCCAGGACGTTGCCGTCGAGGTCGGCGATGCCGATCCCTATGGCCGCCCCGTCGAAGACCGCGCGGAAGCGGCTCTCGGTGGCGTGCAGGGCGATCTCGGCGGCGCTGCGGGCGGTGAGCGCCGAGCGGGCGATGGCCTCCTGCTCCGCGCGGGTCCGCTCGCGCAGGGCTCCCGCGTAGCCGGTGGCCATCGCGTGCTGGAGCCGGGCGCAGCGGGCCCGGAGCTCCTCGGCCGGGAGGTCCGACTCCGTACCGGTGCCGCAGTAGAGCACCAGGTAGGAGTCGACGACGCCGAGGCTGCGGCCGAGCGCGTCCGGGTCGGTGCAGTGGGCGGCGACGAGGGCCGCGCCGGTGCGCTGGGCCGGGGTCGTGTCGAAGGGCCGGGCGTGCAGCGCGTCGCACAGGGTGCGGGCCAGCGGCAGCAGATGCCCTTCGAATTCGGCGCGCGTCAGGGAGGTGGCGGTCACCGGGAAGATCGCACGGCTCCAGATGGTGACGAACCGCCTGAGTCTGTCCTCCGGACCGTCGGCTTCGGCGACGGCGCCGGACGGCTGCGACGGGACCTTCACGCCTTGCGCCCCACCCCTGCGAAACCGGAGAAGGCGAAGGGATCCTCCTCCTCGACCGGGCTGTCCGGTCGCCAGAGGGGCATCGGGACGAGGCCGGGCTCGACCAGTTCGGTGCCCTCGAAGAAGCGGGTGATCTCGGCGCCGGACCGCATCACCAGGGGGTTGCGGATGTTCCGGTAGACGCCCACGGTGCCGCCCGCCTGTTCCTCGGAGAGCGGGATGCCCTCGTACGAGGCGTGGGTGAGGACCACGAGACTGCCGGGCGCGAGGGCGGCGATCAGTTCGGTCACGGCCTCGTGCGGCCGGTCCTCGTCCTCCAGGAAGTGCAGGACGGCGACGAGGAGCAGCGCCACCGGCCGGTCCAGGTCCAGGAGTCGGGACACCTCGGGGCTGTGCAGGATGTCGGCCGGCTTGCGCAGGTCGGCGGCGACGACCGCGGCGCCTTCGTCGTCACCCAGGACGGCGCGGCTGTGGGCCACGGCGACCGGGTCGTGATCGACGTAGACGACGCGTGCGGAGGGGTCGGCGGCCCGGGCGACCTCGTGCACGTTGCCGAACGTGGGTATGCCGGAGCCGATGTCCAGGAACTGGGTGACGTCGTTGTCAACGGCGTGGCGGACGGCACGCCGCATGAAGGCACGGTTCGCCTGCATGATCTTGGGCAGGCCAGGCATGAACTCCATGGCCTTGCGCGCCGCTTCCCTGTCCACCTCGAAATTGTGCGAGCCGCCCAGATAGAAGTCGTACATACGGGACACGCTCGGCACCGAAATGTCGATGCCCGGCGGAGCCCAGGCGGGACGCTCCATCAATGTCTCCAACAAGTCGCCATGGGGGATGCGGCCATGTGTTCGCGGCCGGTGTTCGAGGTGAGGCTACTGATCGCCCGCCTGGAGAGCGAGTAGAAACGGAAATTCGCGGTCCGTTCTTGGTCACACGCCATTGGCACGTGCTCCCGGAACGAAGAGTTCACGCCTTCAGACCGTGCAAATTCACGTGCATATGACGGTGCGTCGCCTCTGCGGCCGACGGTGGTCCTCTCCCGCGGACGCCCAGGTCCCGCCCGTACCTCGGACGTTACCGTGGACGAGCCCGGTCGACGGTGCAGGATGCCCCGGCCGGCCTCCCCCGCGACAGGGCGACAACCGGACAGATATCCCTCCGGAGGCCGGAACGCACGGACTCGGCCGCCTTCCGGAATCGTGGCGCGCGCCGTGCCGCGCGCCGATATCCGGGCATCGCGCCGCATCCGCCTCCGGCGCGGAGAAACGTCACGGGTGTCTCCGAAGATCCCCACCATCCGGCGAATCCCGCCGGATTCCGCCCCGGCGCGGCATGTCCGTGATCAAGCTCGACGGCGTGTCTCTGTACGGATCACTCCTCGCGCGGCCGCTGGCGGCCCTGGCACTGGTGTGGCTGCTCTCCACACCCGTGCCCGCCGCCGCCGATTCCTGCGCCTACGCCACCACCGGACCCGGCGGGTCGAACACCTCGGTGGCGGTCATCGGGCCGGGCGCCTGTTCGCCCAGGCCCAGCCCGCCGTCGTCGCCACCGCCGCCGCAGCCGTCGCCCCCGCGTCCCACGACACCCACGACACCCGCGCCCCGGCCGACACCCGAGCCGCCGCCCCCGCCGGTCCCGGCGCCGCCCCCGCCTCCCGTACGGACGACGACGCCGCCGCCTCCCCCGGCCACCGCCCCGGCCCCGCGCCCCGAGCCCGCGTCCCCCGCACCGCCCATCACAAAGTCGCCGGGGCGCACCCCGGCGACCGCTCCGCCTCCAGCGCCGGCGCCCGCGCCCACGTCCAGCGCGCGACCACGGCCGCCGGCCGCGGGACCCGTCGCGCTCCCCCACTACCGCCGCACGTCACGGCCCCAGCCGAAGAACAGCACGTCCGTCGTCACCATGACGCTGGTGATCACCGCCCCCGCGGTCCTCGCGACCGCCATCCTGCGCCCCCGCTCCCGCTGACCCCCGCCGGAGGAATCCATGTCTGAATGGCTTGTTCTCACCCTTGCGATGGTTGCCGCCTGTGCCGTCGTACTCACGATCGTCGTCATCAACAACCGTCGGATCACCGAGGACGACGATCCCAGCGAAACCCCGGACGTCATCGAGTACATGACGATGATGATCGGCGTGATCTACGCGATCGTCCTCGGTCTGGCCATCGCCGGCGTCTGGGAGGCCCGCGGGGCCGCCCAGGAGACGGTGCGGCAGGAGGCCCAGGCGATGCACGAGATCTCGGCCCGCGTCGAGGTCTACCCGGAGGACGTCCGCGCCCGCATCCGCGCCGACGTCGACGCGTACGTCGACTACGTGGTCAACGACGAGTGGACGTACATGGCCGAGGAGGGCCAGCTGAGCGAGAAGGGCACCGCCCTCCTGGACCGGGTCCGCCGCAGCGTCACCGACTACCAGCCGGCCAACGACTTCGAGGGCCAGGCCTACCAGCCCCTGGTCGACCAGGTGGCGGTGGCCGACGACGCCCGCGGGGCGCGGGGGCAGAGCGCGGGGGCGACCATGCCGGGAGTCGTGTGGTTCGGCCTGATCATCGGAGCGCTCGTGACGGTCGGCCTGATCTTCACCCTGCAGATCCGCAGGACCGGACGGGAACTGCTGCTCGCCGGCCTCTTCAGCGTGCTGATCGCGTTCCTGCTGTTCCTCATCTGGGACTTCGACGCGCCGTTCGGCCGGGGCATCTCGGCCACCGCCGCGCCGTTCACCGATCTGTTCCCGCAGCTCACCGGGTGAGGCGAGACGTCCGAATGGGCCGCACGGGGGACATGGGTGCCCCATTCGCACGTCTGGGATCGCGGTTGTGGTAGGGCGCTCCTAGCGTTTCGGACATCGAGGTGCACGCAAGGTCTTCGGCGGAAACCCCCTTCCGCGGCTGCCCCTCGGGACCCGGAGGATTCACCATGCGCGCGATACGTGCCGCGACCACTGCCCTGCTGGGGGCGGCCGCCCTCGCCCTGGCCGCCCCCGCCGCCGTCGCGGCGGACGGTGCCCCCGCAAGCGACCCGCGGGCACTGCGGGCCAAGGCACCGGGCGACTTCGTCGTGTCGCCCTCGCTCGTCGCCCCGGGCGGCCGGGTGACGCTGAGCGCGCCCGGCTGCGCCAGCACGGCGACGGCCTCGGCAGGCATCTTCGACACCGTCACCATCGCACCGAACTCGGCGGCGACCGCCACCGTGGACTGGGACGCCCGGCGCGGCGCCGTGTACACGGTGGCGTTCAACTGCACGGGCGGAGTGCGGGACACCGTCGATCTGACGATCAGCGGCATTCCCACCGCCAGCCCGACGATCAGCTCCACCGTGCTCACTCCCCCTCGTGGGGTGCAGGGCGGTGTGGGCGGCTCGGTGGGCGGGCTCGAACCGGTCGAAGTGGCCGCCGGCGCCGCACTCGTCCTGGCCGCGACCGCCGGTGGTGTGTACGTGGTCCGTCGCCGTTCCGCCGCGAGCCGTCGCCACTGAGCGGCGGCCGTGGACCGGAGCGGTGCCGTGCGTTCCCACCACGCCCGTCGCCCCCGGGTCCCGGCAAGGGGACTCGGGGGCGACGGCATGGCGGGCCGACCGGGAGGTTCGGCCGGTCAGACCCCCACACCGGTCATACGGCGACGGCGGGCGATGAAGAGTCCGCCGCCGAGCGCGGCCGCGGCGACCAGGCTGCCGCCGATCGCCATCTCGGTGGAGCTGGGCGTCAGCGAGCCGCCGATGCCGCCCTGCGCGCCGCGGCCCGGGAGGACCCGGAACGGCTGCGTGACCACGGAGGAGCCGCCGTGGCACCTGACGGCCAGGTTGTAGTTGCCGGGAGTGGCGTGGTTGTGGACACGGGCGACCGCGGTGGAGACCCCGTTGGTGTTCTCCGAGAGGGTGGCGTCGGGGAAGGCGTTGGACGTGACCGTGCCGCCACGGTTGCACCCCCTGGCGGTGATCGTGAGCGTCGACCCGGGGTGGACCTCGAAGGGGCTGACGGTGACGTTCCTCGGGGTGTTGTCCGAGCCACCGCTGAGGACGTTGCCCGGACCGTAGGTGGCAGCGGCGATGGGGGCCGCGAGCCCGACCGCCGCGATCGCGGTGGCGGTCACCGCCAGAGTGCGTGCAGCACGCATGGTTGAACCTCCAGTGGAAGACGCCCCAAAGCGGTGCTCCGGGAGTTTCGACGAGTACGCCTTCCATGACGAACCATCACAAACCGTGGCGAGCTCTGCATTTCGACACTAGTCCACCCCGGTGAGGCGACACGCCGGGGACGACCCCGTCGGACACGGGAAAACCGCAGGTCGAGGCGGATCAGACCGCTTATCTGACGATTACTCGGATGGGTCAGCCTCCCGTCACCCGCCTGCCGTCTCCGGCCCGTTCGCCGTGTGGCCCGGGGCGCGCTCCGCGCCGCCCGCCTCCGAGGGCGGTCCCGGTACGGCGTCCGCTGCCCTCCGGACACCCGTCCGGCGGTGACACCCACCCGTTCGCGCCGTCCGGCGCGACGGCCCGGCCGGTCGCCCTTACCGTTCTGACGACGCCACGAAGGGAGAACCATGCCCCCGAAGGACTTCCGCGTCTTCGAGCGCAGGAGACGCCAACCCTGGGGCGTCCTGGCCCTCGCCATGCTGTCCGGGATCGCGATGATGCGCAACGGAGTGGACGCCGCGGCCGGGCCCCCACAGCCCGCCGCGGCGGCCCGGCCGGTGGTCCGCCCCGTCACCCCGCCGCCGGACTCGGCGACCGAGGGGCTCGAACCGCTGCCCTTCGCCCCGGCCTCCCGGATCAGGATCCCGGCGATCCGGGTGGCGGCCCCGGTCATGGACGTGGGCCTGGACGCCGACGGCTGGGTCGCGGCCCCTCCGCCACAGGACGCCAACCTCGCCGGCTGGTACCAGAACGGCATCTCCCCCGGCCAGCGCGGCACCGCCGTGGTCGTCGGCCACGTCGACAACGCGCAGGGCCCTGCGGTCTTCTACGGCCTGGGCTCGCTGGAGAAGGGCCAGCACGTCGAGGTCGAGCGGTACGACGGTCGCGTCGCGGTCTTCGAGATCTACGGGGTCGAGGTGTACGCGAAGGACAACTTCCCCGGCGTGCAGGTCTACGCCGACACCGGTGAGCCCGAGCTGCGGGTCATCACCTGCGGCGGCGGCTACACGCGCGCGCGTGGCTACGACGGCAACGTCGTCGTGTACGCCCGCATGGTCGGCTCCCGCTGAGGCCTGTCCGGCGGATCAGGGTCCGCCGGACAGGCGAAGGGCCCCGGCGCCTCGAGGTGCCGGGGCCCTTCGTCGTGTCGTGTCGGTCAGCGCCGGGGCACGGTGACGTGGTAGCCGGCGTCGAGGAGTTCCGGGAGGTAGCGGCGGAGCGCGGCCACGCTCTGCGCCCGGTCGCCGCCCGCGTCGTGGGAGAGCACGACCGCGCCGGGGGCGGCGCCGTCGAGGACCCGGCGGACGATGGCGTCGGTGCCGGGTTCCTTCCAGTCCAGGGTGTCGACGGTCCAGGCGAGCGGCTCCATGCCGAGCTCGGCGCCGATCTCGAAGGAGTGCCGGTTCCAGGCCCCGTAGGGGGCGCGGTACCAGAGCGGGGCCGTGCCGAGGGTCCGTTCGACGACCTCGCTGGTGGAGCCGAGCTCGTCGCGGATGCGGGAGGGCCGCAGCTTGGGGATGAGGGGGTGGGACCAGGAGTGGTTGCCGACGACGTGCCCGTCCGCGGCCATCTCCCGCAGCAGGTCCGGGTTCTCGACGGCCATCTCGCCGCAGACGAAGAACATCGCCCGGCAGTCGTACCGGCGCAGGGTCTTCAGGATGCCGGGGGTGTAGCGGGGGTCCGGGCCGTCGTCGAAGGACAGGACGATCGAGCGGCCGGCCCCGGACACGCTGAGGAAGGGCCGCTGCCGCACCGGCGGCATCGCGCGGCGGAAGGCCGGGGGCGCGTACGCGGTCATCGGCTGGAGCCGGTACGCGCTGGGGTGCGGCCGGGCGGCCTGGGCCTGGGAGCCCGCGGCCGGTCCCGCGGTGGCGCTTCCCCGTCCCGTCCGGTCCCCGGGCGGGGCCGGGGGCACGGCGCGGCCGGTCCGCTCGGGGGCGGCGAGCCGGTCCGCCGCGAGGACGCCGACGGTGGCGGTGGCCCCGAGGGCGGCGGCGAGCCGCAGCACCGCACGCCGCCCACTGGCAATCTGATCCTTTTTCATGACTAATGGTTCGTACGGATGACGGTCCGGGCGGCTCATCGACACCGGCCGCCCGTCCGAAAACACCCGATGAGCCGATAGCCACCGGGCGGACTACCTCCCCATCACCAGGCCGTCCCGTCCGGCGCCGCGGCTGAGCACCACCTGCCGGATCGTGTCGCGGATGCCCGCGCGATGCGGGTCACCGCCGTCGGCGGCGAGGTTGACGACCCGGCCGCTCGCGGTGTCGAACCACTGGGGGACGAACTCGGCCTTGGTCACCTCCCAGCGCCCGCCGGGGTTCCGGGGAGGGGCGAAGGTGAAGCGGCCGATGCTGCCCTGGTTGCCCCGGGGGTCGTAGGCGCCCTGGTGGTTGATCATGTCCCCGGCGATCTGGTCACCCATCCCGTAGACGATCCAGGTGCCGTTGACCTTCTCGTACGCCTGCGGCACGTGCGCGTGGGTGCCGATGATCAGGTCGATGTCGGGGCGGCCGCCGGTCCGCGAGGCGGTGAGGGCGCGGCCGAGGGAGAGCTGCCGCTCGTCGGGCGCGGTCTGCCACTCGGTGCCCCAGTGGACGCTGACCACGACCACGTCGGCGCCGGCCGCGCGGGCGGCGCGGGCGTCGGCGATCACCTTCCGTTCGTCGAGCAGTTGGACCGCCCAGGGCTGCCCCTCCGGCAGCGGATAGCCGTTGGTGTCATAGGTGTAGGCGAGCTGGGCGACCGTCGCGCCGCCGGCCTTGAGCAGGGTGGGGGTCGCCGCCTCCGCCGCCGTACGGGCCGATCCGGCGTGCCGGACACCGACCCGGTCGAGGGCGTCGAGGGTGCGGCCGAGGCCCGCCGCGCCGTCGTCCAGCGTGTGGTTGGAGGCGGTGGAGCAGGAGTCGTACCCGGTGTCCCTGAGCGCGGTGGCGACCTCGGGCGGCGACTTGAAGGCGGGGTATCCGGTGTAGGGGCCGCCGTCCTTCCCGTACACGGTCTCCATGTGGCAGATGGCGAGGTCGGCCCGGGAGACGACGGACTTCACCCCGGAGAGCATGGGGGCGAAGTCGTAGCCGCCGCCTGCGGCGTCCGCGGCCGCCCGGCGGATGATCGAGTCGTGCGGGAGGACGTCGCCGGAGGCGACGAGGGTGAACCCGGCGGACGCGGAGGCCCCGCCGGGGGCGGCGGACGGGACGGCGGGCCGCACGTTCCCCGGTCGCCCGGCCGTGGCCTCGGGGCTGGGCGCGCCGCCGGCCGGGCCGCTCCCGACGCTGCAGCCGGTCGCCGCCGCGAGCAGGACGGCGGCGAGCGCCGCCGTTCCCGCGGGTCTGGTGCGTGAGGTCATGACGGCACTCCACCCAACTCGTGTGATGAACATCTGTTCTGACGAATTGATCTCGTGGGAATGCCGCAGTCAAGGGTCAAGGCCGCATCGGGGCAGGAACCCCGCTGAAACGGACGCAGCACCTCCGGTCGGTCACCTTCCGACCGCTCGCCGTACCATTCACCGCTCGGTGCGACCGTTCGTCGCACACCGATGTCCGTTCCCTGTCCCTCGCCGTCCGGATGCGCTCGTATACGGCCCGGACGACGAGCCGCGGAGAGGCGGGCAGCATGACGACGGCGACCACCGACGAACGGACCCTTGAGGAGCTGCAGCGGGACCACGGCCCCGCGCTGCTCTCCTTCCTGCTCGGCCTCACCTACGGGGACCGCCAGCGGGCCGAGGACCTCGTCCAGGAGACCCTGGTACGGGCCTGGCTCCACCCCGAGGCCTTCGACGGCCCCTACGAGTCGATGCGGCCCTGGCTCTTCACCGTGGCCCGCCGCCTCGCCATCGACGCCCGGCGCTCACGCCTCGCCCGGCCGGCCGAGATCGGCGACGGCGTTCTCGCGGTGACGCCCGACCCCGCCGACGCCACCGCGTCGGCCGAGGCCGCGCTCGACGTACGGGCGGCCGTCCGGGAACTGAGCCCCGAGCACCGCGCGGTGCTCGTCCGGCTCTACTTCCACGGTCTCACCGTCAACGAGGCCGCCGTCGAGCTCGGCATCCCCGCCGGGACCGTCAAGTCCCGCTCCCACTACGCGCTGCGGCAGCTCGGCCGGTCCCTGCCCGGCTACCGGCCGCGCCGCACGGCCGTTGCCCGGCCCCTCGCCGGGGCCCCACAATGACGCCGTGACACTGACACTCGCCGCCGCCGAACAGGTCCTCGCCGACAACTTCGCCCCCTGGGTGCTCGATCTCGGACTCACCGTCGAATCCGTGGACGGTGACCAGGCCGTGCTCCGGCTGCCGTGGTCGGACCGGCTCGCCCGGGAGGGCGGCGGCCTCTCCGGCCAGGCCCTGATGGCCGCCGCCGACACGGCCACGGTGATCGCGGTCTCCGCCGCCCGGGGCGGCTTCGTGCCGATGACCACCGTCCAGCAGTCCATCAGCTTCCAGCGGGCGGTCGTCGGCTCCGACGTCCTGGTGCGGGCCCGGCTCACCAAGGCGGGGAAGCGGATGGCCTTCGCCGACATCACCATGACGGCCGAGGGCACGGAGGAGACCGCGGCCCACGCGACCGCGGTGTACGCGATCCTGGGCTGAGCCGCCCTGCCGGAGACGCCTCCCACGCCCCGTACGCCTCCCGTGGCATCAGCAATCCCACCGGCACCGATCCGGCCGGAAAACGTATCCGAAACCACACGGGCCAGTTGAGCAAAGCGGGACCCGCGGGCGCCCTTCGCGGAGGAAGCTCTCCCCCGGGCCCCACACGTCCGGGTCCTCCATGTCCGGGAGAAGGTGGGAGCGTTGCTGCCCGAGAGCACGAACGGCGCCGGTGGCACCAGTGGCGGCGGCCTCGCCGTCCCGATGGCCTGGCTGTGCGCCGAGTACCTGGCCGACGAGGTGCTGCGGGCCGCCGCCCTCGTGGCGCCCGGCTCACTGGAGTACCGGGCGGGCCTCCAGGCGCTCGCCCTCACCGTCCACCTCTCGGAGGGACCGGACGGGCCCGCCGGCGGCCGGCCCGCCGGCCGGATCGACGAGTGGCTGCGCCACACGGCGTACGACCGGCCCTGGCCCCCCTGGGTCGAGGAGCGCCTCGCCGCCCGGCGCGCGTCCGGCGGCGACGGCCCCGACCTGGCGCTCGCGGAGAGCGCGTGGCGGCGGCTGCGGGACACCTGGGTGCGCGCCGCCGACCTCGACGGCCGGACGGGTGACGACCCGGAGTGCCCCGTCGACGAGGACGAGCAGATCTGGCTGCCCGCCTGGAAGCTCGGGCTGCCGCTGGCCCATCTCTCGCTGCACCTGCGCTGACCGGGGGCAGGCGGGGCGCGGCCGGGGACCTCAGGTCGTCACGGCGGCGAACGGTGCACTCCTGGACGGTACTTGGGTATGCGCACCGTCACCTTCATCCCGGCGCCGACCCCGGTCTCGATGACGAGCCCGTACTCCGCCCCGTACACCTGGCGCAGCCGCTCGTCCACGTTCGAGAGGCCGATGCCGGAGCCGGCCGGGTGCTCTCCGCGCAGCACCGCGCGCAGGAGTTCCGGGTCCATGCCGATGCCGTCGTCCTCGACGGTCACCACGGCCTCCGTGCCCGCGTCCCGGGCGGCGATGGTGACCCGGCAGCCCCGCTCCCGGTCCTGGAGGCCGTGCTTCACCGCGTTCTCCACCAGCGGCTGGAGGCAGAGGAAGGGGAGGGTCACCGGCAGCACCTCGGGGGCGATCTGCAGCGTCACCTCGAGCCGGTTCCCGAACCGCGCCCCGGCGAGCGCCAGGTACTGCTCGATGGACCGCAGTTCGTCGGCCAGCTGGGCGAACTCGCCGTGCTTGCGGAAGGAGTACCGGGTGAAGTCGGCGAACTCCAGGAGGAGTTCTCTGGCCTGTTCCGGGTCGGTCCGGACGAACGAGGCGATGGCCGCGAGGGAGTTGAAGATGAAGTGCGGGGAGATCTGGGCGCGCAGCGCGCGGATCTCGGCTTCCACGATCCGGGTGCGGGAACGGTCCAGCTCGGCCAGTTCGAGCTGGACGGAGGCCCAGCGGGCCACCTCGGTCGCGGCTCGCACCAGGACGGCCGACTCCCGCGAACCGTAGGCGACGAGCGCGCCGAGGACCCCGTCCTCCCCGGTGAGCGGGGCGATGACCGCCCAGCGCAGCGGGCAGGCCGGATCGTCGCAGCCGGTGGGCGCGGACCTGCTGCGGCCGGTCTCCAGGGTCTCGGCCGCCTGCGCCGGGACGTGGGCGCGGTGATGGTCCTCGCCCGGTCCGTCCCAGGCGAGGACGGCGCCCCGGTCGGTGAGGCAGAGCGCCTCCGTGCCGAGCAGCGAGCGGAGCGTGCCGGCCGCCTTGTGGGCCGTCTCCTCGGTGAGCCCGGCGCGCAGCGGCGGGGCGGCGAGCGAAGCGGTGTGCAGGGTGTGGAAGGTGGCCCGCTCGACGGGTGTGCCGAGGTCGGGATCGGCGGCGGGGCCGCCGCGCCGGGCGGTGAACCGCCCCAGGACGAAGCCGACGGCGAGCAGCACGGCCCCGGCGGCGGCCGCGGCGGCCAGGGCGATGCCGGTCATCGGCGTGCCTTCCGGGCGGGCACGGTGCCGGTGGTCCCCTCCGGCGGGTTGTTCCGCTCCGGCGAGGAGGTCCCCTCCGGCAGGTCGATCCGCTCCGACGAGGAGATCTCCTCCGGCAGGTGGAGGCGCGCGAGGAGCGCCGGCGTGCCGGGCGGGACCCGGCGGGGCGTCGCGAGCGAGACGAGGACCATGGTGAGGAAGCCGAGCGGGACCGACCAGACGGCCGGCCACGCCATCAGGGTGTGCGGCCAGCCCTCGGGGGCGAGCCCGGCGCGGGTCGCCATCACGGCCGCGAGCGCGGAGCCGCCGCCGAGCAGCAGCCCCGCCATGGCGCCGGGCGGGGTCAGCCGCCGCCACCAGATGCCGAGGACGAGGAGGGGACAGAAGGAGGACGCGGAGACGGCGAAGGCGAGACCGACGGCGTCGGCGACCGGCACCTTGGAGGCGACCGCTCCGACGGCGAGCGGGACGGCGGTGGCCAGCAGGGTCGCGAGGCGGAAGTGCCGTACGCCCCGGGAGGGCAGCACGTCCTGGGTGAGGACCCCGGCGACGGACATGGTGAGGCCGGAGGCGGTGGAGAGGAAGGCGGCGAAGGCGCCGCCCGCGAGGAGCGCCCCGAGGAGGTCGCCGAGCAGTCCGCCGAGGATCCGGTCGGGCAGGACGAGCACGGCTGCGTCGGCGGAGCCGGTGAGGGCGAGTTCGGGGGCGTAGATCCGGCCGAGGGCGCCGTAGAGGGGTGGCAGCAGGTAGAAGGCGCCGACGAGACCGAGCACGACGAGGGTGGTGCGGCGGGCGGCCCGGCCGTGCGGGCTGGTGTAGAAGCGGACGGCGACGTGCGGCAGGCCCATGGTGCCGAGGAAGGTCGCCAGGATCAGCCCGTACGTGGCGTACAGCTGGTGTCCGTCGCGTCCGCCGGCCAGCGGCTGGGACCAGCCGAGGGGGTCGGTGCCGCTGGCGACCCTCTCCGGAAGGTCCGTGCCCGGCGCGAAGGCGAGCGTGGTGCCGCCGAGGACGTGGTGGGTACCGGGGGCGAGGGTCACGGTCCGCCGCTCGTACGGGACGGAGTCGACGCTGCCGGTGACGGTCAGGGTGAGAGGGGCGTCGAGTCCGATGCGTACGGTGTCGGCGACCTTGACCACGGTGTGGCCGCGCAAAACGGCGGGGGCGTCGAAGCGAGCCCTGGGCGCCCCGTCGCCGTACCAGGCGGCGAGCAGGAAAAGCACGGGGACGAGCAGGGCGGTGAGTTTCAGCCAGTACTGGAAGGCCTGTACGAAGGTGATGCTGCGCATGCCGCCGGCGGCGACCGTCCCCGTGACGACGAGGGCGACGAGCAGTCCGCCGACCCAGTCGGGCGCCCCGGTGAGGATCTCAAGGGTGAGGCCCGCGCCCTGGAGCTGCGGCAGCAGGTAGAGCCAGCCGATGCCGACGACGAAGAGGCTGGCGAGCCGGCGGGCCTGCGGTGATTCGAGGCGGGCCTCGGCGAAGTCGGAGAGGGTGTAGGCCCCCGAGCGGCGGAGCGGGGCGGCGACGAGCACGAGCAGCACGAGGTACCCGGCGGTGTAGCCGACCGGGTACCAGAGCATGGCGGGGCCCTGGACCAGGACGAGGCCCGCGATGCCGAGGAAGGAGGCGGCGGAGAGGTACTCGCCGCTGATGGCGGCGGCGTTGAGGCCCGGCCGTACCGTGCGCGAGGCGACGTAGAAGTCGGAGGTGGTGCGGGAGATCCGCAGCCCGAGGGCGCCGATGAGGACGGTGGCGAGGACGACGGCGGTGACGGCCGCCACGGCGTAGGTCTGGTTCACGCGGGGTGCTTCACCGTTCGACGAGGCCGGTGAAGTCGCGCTCGTTGCGTTCGGCGCGGCGCACGTACCAGTGGGCGATCCCCCAGACGACGGGGTACACCCCGACGCCGAGGGCGATCCAGACGAAGGCCTCGGGGGCGGGCAGCGCGAGCAGCAGCGGCAGCGGGCCGACGAGCAGGGCAAGCGCACCGAGGGCGGTGAGGGCCGCGCGCAGCTGGCTGCGCATCAGGGAGCGGACGTAGGTGTGGCCGAGGGTGGTCTGCTCGTCGATCTCCGAGCGGGCCGGGGGGTGGACGGGCCGCCGCCGGGCGGGGCCCGGCACGGCTCCGGCGCCGTGGGCGGAGGCGTACGTGACGGTCTCGCGGCGGGGCCTGCGCTGGGGGTCCCCCCGACCGGGGGCCGGGGAAGGATGGTGCTCGGACATCGGGGTCCGCTCCGGCATCGGGGTCCTCCCCGGCCTCTCTCGACGGCTTGCGGCGGCTCGTCCGGGCGGTGGGCCCGGGACGCGTGGAGTCTACGCAGCGCTCCCCGGCCGCGACAGAGCGGCCGCCACGGACGTACGGGGTTCAGCCGCCGGCCCGCCGCATCAGCAGGTCCCGCAGGTCGCGGGCGTGCCGGCGGCTGACCGCCAGGTCGGTGTCGCCGACCCGCACGGAGGTGGCGCCGCCGTCGAGCCGTAGCTCGTCGATCCGGGCGAGGGCCACGAGATGGCTGCGGTGGATGCGGACGAAGCCGCGGGCCGCCCACCGCTCCTCCAGGGTGGAGAGCGGGATGCGGACGAGATGGCTGCCGTGGTCGGTGTGGAGGCGGGCGTAGTCGCCGTGGGCCTCGACGTACGCGATGTCGTCGACGGAGACGAAACGGGTGACCCCGCCCAGCTCCACGGGAATCTGCTCGGGCGCGGCCGGGGAGGCGGGGGCGGCGGTGGCGTCCACCAGGTCGTGGACCCGGCGGACGGCCTCGGCGAGCCGCTCGCGGCGGACCGGCTTGAGGACGTAGTCGACGGCCTTCAGGTCGAAGGCCTGGAGCGCGAAGCCCTCGTGGGCGGTGACGAAGACGACGAGCGGCGGCCGGGCGAAGCCGGCGAGCAGCCGGGCCACGTCGAGTCCGGTGAGACCGGGCATGTGGATGTCGAGGAAGACGACGTCGACGGCCCCGTCGCCGTCGGGCCCGGCCTCCAGGGCGCGGCCGATCCTGCGGAGGGCGGCGGTGGCGCCGGCCGCTCCTTCGGCGCTCCGGACGCGGGGGTCGGCGCGCAGCAGGTAGAGCAGCTCCCCGAGGGCGGGTTCCTCGTCGTCGACGGCCAGTACGCGCAGCATGCGGCGGAGTGTAACGGCCGGTGCGGAGCAGGAGGCTCCCGGCGGTGGTGCCGCTCTCCCCGAGCGGGGCGACCCGCTTGTCGACCCGCTCGCCGGGGCCGTTTGCCGGGACCGGGGGGCGAGGACGAGCCGAGAGAGGTGAGCGTGGTGCCGGAACCAGGAAACAAGAAGGACGACACGCGGCGGGCCCGGCTCCGCAAGGACGCCGAGCAGTCCGGGGTACCGGACGAGAAGGCGAACGACGAGGCCGACGAGACGCTGCGGGAAGAGGAGGGGTGGCGTGCCCGTGGGCCCCGGACCGAGCGCGGGCGGGGACCGAAGGGAGAACGGACCGAGCGGTCCGAGTGACCGGCGTGGCCCGGCCACCCGCCCGGCCCGCTGTGGATCACCCGCCGGACCGGCCCCTCAGGGGGTCCCCGGCGGGTCCAGGAGGTCGAGTTCGGCCGTGAGCGCGGCGGCCAGCGCGTCGAGGTCGGGGACCGCCTCGCCGTCGGCGACGAGACCGATGTGGACCTGGCCGCCGTACGGGGACATGGCGACGGCGAGGGACTGGCCGCGGGCGAGCGGGGCCATCGGGAAGAGCGCCCGCAGCGGGGCCCCGCCGAGGGAGAGCGCCGAGCGGGGCAGCGGCACCTGGGTGACCAGGAGGTCGAAGAGGAGCCGGGCGGCGCCGGCCGCGAGGGGGGCACCGAAGCGGTGGGCGAGCGGGTGCAGCTGGTCGGCGAGGAGGGCGACGGCGCCGGCGCCCCTGAAGGGCCCGGCGGCCTTGTTGCGGTCCATGGCGTGCCGGACGGCGGCGAGCCGGGCAGCCGGGTCGGCTTCGGTGACGGGCAGGTCGAGGAGGTAGCCGGAGAGGCTGTTGCCGGGGCCGGGCGGGGCGCCGGGCCGGCGGCGGGAGACGGGGACGAGGGCCCGGGGGTCGGTTTCGGGGAGGGGCACGTCGCGTCCGTCGAACCAGCGGCGCAGGGCGCCGGCGACGACGGCGAGGAGAACGTCGTTGGCGGTGCCGCCCGTGCCGCGGCGGACCCGGTGGACGCGGTCGAGGGACAGGGTCACGGTGGCGACGCGGCGGGTTCCGCTGGATTCGGCGGCGAGCGCGGCGGTGGGGCGTCCGTCGAGGCGGCCGGCGCGGACGACGGACGAACCGACGACCGAGGCGCCGACCTCGACGGCCCGGCCGAGGTCGCCGAGCCGGTCCCTGGCCATGTCGAGGAGCCGGCCGGGACCCGGGAACCAGGAGCGCGGCGGTACGGGGCGGGGGCGGCGCGCGGGGCGGCGTCCCGCGGCGATCTCGTCGAAGATCCCGGCGCCGATGGCGACGGCCCGCATGCCGTCGGCGAGCGCGTGGTGGAGTTTGACGAGGACGGCGAAGGAGCCGTCGGGTGCGCCGCTCAGCAGGTACATCTCCCAGGGCGGGAGGCCCCGGGCGACGGGACGTTCCATGAGTTCGGCGGCGAGCCGGGCGGTCTCGGCGGGGAAGTCGGCGCCGGGCAGGACGACCTGGTGGACGTGGCGGCGTACGTCGAAGTCCGGGTCGGCGCTCCAGGCGGCGCCGCCGACGGGAAGCAGGACGTCGCGGACGCGCATGCGGAGCCGGGGGACGGCGGCGGCGCGGCTCGCGAGCAGGTCGAGGACGTCCAGGGGGTCCCGGCCGGGGGGCCCGTCGGGGGGCACGGGACCGAAGTGGGCGAGTGCTCCGAGGTGCAGGGGGTGGGCGGTGGATTCGAGATGCCAGAAGGCCAGGTCTAGCGGTGCCAGTAGCTCGCTGCTCACGGTGTCCTCATGTCCTGCGCGGAGAGGCGGGAGAGCGAAGTCAATCGCGTACCGACAGTTACGGTCAAGTACGATCAGTTCACGCTCGGTTAACAGTCTCCGCCCTCCAGGGCGAAATCGCACCACACGCACTTGCCGCCACCCCGTGACTCGACGCCCCACACGTCGGAGAGCTGGTCGACCAGGAAAAGCCCCCGCCCCGACACGCCCGCCTCCCCCGCCTCGCGGCGCCGGGGCAGCGCGCTGGACCGGTCCTCCACCTCCACCCGGAGCCGCCGCGGCATCCCGACGAGGATCCGCAGGGTCACGATCGCCCCGCCGTCGGTGTGCATCAGCGCGTTGGTCATGAGCTCGTCGGCGGCCAGTTCGATCTCGTCCGCGCGCTCCTCCGCCCCCCAGGCCCGTACGGCGGCCCTGATCATGTGCCGGGCCGAGCTCAGCGCCTCGGGGTCGTTCTGGGCCACGTGCTGCCGGAACCGGCCGGCTCCGGGCGCGGCGGCCACGCCGTGCCGGCGCAGCAGCAGGATGGCGACGTCGTCCTCGCCGCCCCGGTCGGCGACCACGTCGCACAGGTGATCGGCGAGTTCCTGGAGGTCGGCGGGCCCGCGCCGGACGAGGGCGGAGAGCCATTCGAGGCCCTCGTCGAGGTCGGCGCCCGGCTTCTCGACCAGACCGTCGGTGTAGAGCATCAGGGTCTGCCCCGGGTCCAGTTCCAGGGTGGTCACCGGATAGTCGAGGCGGCCGAACTCCGCGGAGAGGCCGAGCGGCAGTCCGCCCTCCACCGGGAGCCTGCGGCTGCCGCCGCCGATCTCCCTGAGCAGCGGGTCGACATGGCCGGCGCGGACCACCTGGACGACCCCGGTGCCGAGGTCGACCTCGGCGTAGGTGCAGGTCGCGAAGCGTTCGGTGTCGAGCTCGTGCAGGAAGACGGAGGCGCGGGCCATCACCGTGGCCGGGGGGTGGCCCTCGGCGGCGTACGCGCGCAGCACGATCCGCAGCTGGCCCATGACGGCCGCCGCGTGGGTGTCGTGTCCCTGTACGTCGCCGATGACGGCGCCGACCCGCCCGCCGGGCAGTGCGATGACGTCGTACCAGTCGCCGCCGATGTCCCGGCCGAGCCGGGCCGAGCGGTAGCGGACGGCGGTCTGGGCACCGGGCACCTCGGGGATCCGGCGCGGCAGCATCGCCTGCTGGAGCCCCTCGGCGAGGTCGTGCTCCTGCTCGTAGAGCATGGCCCGCTGGAGGCTCTGGGCGATGCTGCTGCCGAGGGCGACGAGCAGGGTCCGCTCGTCCTCGCTGAAGCTGGTCCTGTCGCTGTAGAGCAGGCCGAGCGCGCCGATCGGCCGGGCCTGGGCGATGAGCGGCAGATAGGCGGCGGCGGTGATGCCGAGCCCGCTGATGTGGGGCCAGAGGACCGGGAAGGAGCGGGCGAAGTCCTCGGCCGAGTCGATGAAGCGCGGGCGCAGGGTGCGGATCACCTCGCTCATCGGGTACGGCTCGTCCACCCGGGTGAAGCGCGTGCCCGGCACGAAGGCGCCCGCGGGACCCTCGGCGACGAGGTGGATGCGGCCGGCCTCGAGAAGGCCCATGACGAGACTCGCGGCGCCGAAGTGTTCGAGCGCGTGCGAGTCGTTGAGCAGGTCGATGACGTCCTGCACGGTCCGCGCGTAGGCGAGGGCCGCGGTGGTGCCCTCGATGACGCCCGCGCGCTTGCGCCGCCCCTCGTCGAGGCCGAGCCGGGCGGCGGACTCGGTGAGTTCGTGGGTGGCGTCGCGGATGACGCCGATGATGCGCACCGGGCGGCCGGTGTCGTCGCGGTGGACGATTCCCTGGGTGTGGGTCCACTGGTGGCCGCCGTCACGGCGGCGGATGCGGAAGTAGGCGCCGTACTGCTCGCTGCCGTCCTTGAGCGCCTGGGCGACCAGGGTGTCGAGGCGGATGCCCTCGTCGGGCAGGACCCGCGAGCCGAGGGACTCGGGTCGGTCGTCGTACTCGGCGCGGTCCATGTCGAAGACGTCGAGGGCGGAATCGTCCATGAGCATCGTGCCGGCGAGGAGGTCCCAGTCGAAGCCGCCCATCCGGAAGGCGGAGCCGTACTCGGCCAGGATTCCGGCTCCCGGGGTCCGCTCCTCCGGGGCGCGGGGGAGCCGTTCGGCCGACTCCCCGCCCCCGCTGCCCTCGTTCATGGGGCCACGCTAGGCGCAGCCCCGCCCGTGCGCACCACGAAGATCCGCTTCATCCCTCGAAGGTCTCGGGCTGCTCCGGGACCGGTCCGGCGGGGAAGAGCTCCTCGGGCGGCAGCTCGCCGTCCGGCACGGTGGGCGGCTCGCCCGGCGGCTCGGCGTTCGGGTCGGGGAAGGGCGGGACGTCGGGGTCCGCGTTCGGGTCGGGGTACGGCTCCGTGTCGGGGTCGGGGTACGGCGGGGCGTCGGGGTACGGGTCCGCCTCGCCGTCGGGGTACGGCGGGGCGTCGGGGTACGGGTCCGCCTCACGGTCGGGGTACGGCGGGATGTCGGGGGCCGTGGGGGTCGGCGCGGTGTCCGTGCCGCCGGTTCCGGAGGCGTCGGGGCTCGCGGGGCTCTCCGGGGCGGGGGGAACGGGCGTCCCGGGCGGGGTGTCCGGGGAGGCGGGGCGGTCCGGGGCGCTGGGGTCGGGCGTGGTTGGGTCGGGGCTGCCGGAGCCGGTCAGGCGGCATTCGTCGGGATCGCAGGCCGGTTCCACCTCGGGCTTGCGGTCCTTGTCCCCGTGGCTGCCGATGAGCCGCTCGATCCAGCTGCGGTCGGCGGCGTTCACGATGACCAGGCTGGTGACCACGGTGGTCGTCGGCCGGACGGTGATCACGCGGTCGGGGTCGAAGCCGTCCCAGGGGTCGCCCTGGTGGACGGCGCCCGGCGCCGTGGCCGGGGAGCGGAGCGGGTTGCCGCAGGCGCAGCGGACGCGGGGGGAGCCGTACTGGTCGACGAGGACCGCCGTGCCGGTCTGCAGGACGGACTGGAAGGCGTGGGGCCGGCGCTCGCGGTAACCGTGGTTGGTGACCCGGACGTCCGCGCGGAGGACGACCGGGGTGAGCCCGCGCAGCCAGCCGGTGACGTTGGTCTCGGGGATCCCGGCGGCCTCGGCGAAGGCGCGGGTTTTGTCCTGGTCGGCGGCGAGGAGGGAGACCTGCCGTTCGACGTCGCAGCTGCCCTCCGCGCGCGTGCCGCCGTAGAGGCCGGGGGTGGAGCCGGTGACCTCGCGGACCTGTTCGGCCCCGGGGTTCGGGTCCTGGCCCCGGCCGGAGGAGGGCTGCGTCGCGGTGTGCCGGGCGGTGGACGCGGTGAAGGGGTCGGGGCCCCGTTCGGCGAGGGGCTGGAGGAAGACGTCCTGGGCGTCCTCCGCGGCCGGCTGGGCGCCGCCCCGGGAGCCTTCCCAGGCGGCGGAGCAGCCCGCGAGCAGCAGGGAGGCGGTGAGGGCCGCGAGCGCGGAGCGGGCGGCGGGGCGAGGGGTCGCGTGAGGAGCTGTGGGGATCCGCCGCGTCCGGCGGGGGACTGAGCGCACCTGGTTCTCCCGTTTTCTCTCCCCCGGGCCACGGCGCCCGGTTCCGGCCAGTCCCTCATGTCTGTCGCAGTGCGCGGGCCGCCGCAAGCGGAGGGCGGCCGACCGGGTCCACGGTCGCGACACATCACTTGAACGCGTTCAAGAAACGCTCTACGCTCGGAGTCGCAGTTGAACACGTTCAAGTCGGGGTGGTGGCACATGACCGCACTGTCGGTCCTGGTGGGAACGGTCGTGACGATCGGCATGCTCTGGGTGGTCCCGACCGGGCTCGCCCTCCTCGACGGCCCCCACCCACCGGGATGGGACGCGCTCCGGCGCGCCTGGCCCCTGTTCGCCGTCCCCGGAGCGCTCAGCCTCTGGCTGCCCCGGTCCGGACCGACGACCGCGCTCGCCGTCGTCTACGCCCTCGCCACCCTGGCGCTCGCGCTCCAGGCCCCGGCCCGACTGCTCCTGACCCGCTCCCTCAGGCCGGGCGAGGTGGCCGTCCTCACCGCCCTGATCGCCCCGTCCGTCGCCGGGCTCGCGCTCGTCGCCGAGCGGGCCTCGTACCCGCTGTTCGGCTTCGACCTCGACATCCTGGCGCTCACCGTCCCGCACTTCCACTTCGCGGGCTTCGCCGCCGCCCTGGTCGCCGGCCTGCTCTGCCGCGTCTGTGACGGCCCCGCCGCCCGGTTCGCCGCGCTCAGCGTCCCCGCGGGCACCCTGCTCGTCCTGCTCGGCTACTTCGTCGACGACTGGGCCGAGCTCGCCGGAGCCGTCGTCCTGACGGCCGGCATGACGACGATCGCGGCGCTGACCCTCCGCGAGCGCCGTGCGACCGCGGCCGACCGCCTCACCCGCGCGCTCCTCGCCGTCTCCGCCCTGGTCCTCCTCGTCACGATGCTCCTCGCCCTGAGCTGGGCGCTCGGCGAGGCGACCGGACTCCCCCACCTCGACCTGACCTGGACCGCCGCGACCCACGGCCTGGGCAACGCCCTCGGCTTCACCGTCTGCGCGCTGCTCGCCCGCCGCCGCCTCACGACGGTCCGCGGCACCACCCCTCCCCCGTCCCCCACCACCCGCCCCCGAACGGAGCTTCCGGCATGACCCGCCTCCTGAACAGCCTGTCCCGGCGCGAACGCCCCCGCCCGGCCCTCACCTACCCCGAGGTCGGCGCCACCCGCACCCCCGAGGCGCTCCCCGAGGGCTACCACCACCTCCGGCACACCGAGACCGTCGGCCACGGCCGCGCCGCCTACGAGGCAGCGGGCGCCGCCGTCACCACCTGGCGGATGCACCGCGCCTCCGGGGCGCGGGTCCGCTCCGACGCCGACCGCGCCGAACCGGGCGCCGCCGTCGAGATCTCGGCGGGCATCGGCCCGCTCCGGCTCGGCGTCCCCTGCTCGGTGATCTGGACGGCGTACGAGAAGCGGCGCACCGGCTTCGCCTACGGAACCCTCACCGGGCACCCGGAGTGCGGCGAGGAATCCTTCGTGATCGACCTCGACCCCGACGGCACCGTCCGGTTCACCGTCACCGCGTTCAGCCGCCCCGCCACCTGGTACACCCGGCTCGGCGGCCCGGTGGTCCCGCTGCTCCAGCGCGCGTACGCGCGTCACCTCGGCCGGACGCTCCGGCGCCTCGTCAGGAGGTGACCGGGGGCCGATACTGGAGGCGATGGAGTGGTTCACCGCACCCGACCACTGGCTGAGCCGGATCGTCTTCCAGCGGGGGCTCGCCGGTCTTTACTGCGTCGCGTTCCTCTCGGCCGCGCTCCAGTTCCGGGCGCTGATCGGGGAACACGGCATGCTCCCCGTACCGGAGTACGTGCGCGGGACCCGGCCCCGGCACACCCCGTCGCTCTTCCACTGGCGCTACTCGGACCGCCTCTTCGCGACCGTCTCCTGGACCGGGGTCGCGCTCTCCCTCGCGCTCGTGGCCGGCGCCGGGGACGCGGTGCCGCTGCCGGTGTCGATGCTGCTGTGGCTGCTGCTGTGGGGCATGTACCTGTCGATCGTGAACGTGGGCCAGACCTGGTACTCCTTCGGCTGGGAGTCGCTGCTCCTGGAGACCGGGTTCCTGGCGGTCTTCCTCGGCAACGACGACACGGGCCCGCCCGTCCTCGTGCTGTTCCTGCTGAGCTGGCTGCTCTTCCGGGTCGAGTTCGGCGCCGGCCTGATCAAGATCCGGGGCGATCCCTGCTGGCGGAACCTGACCTGCCTGTACCACCACCACGAGACCCAGCCGATGCCCGGCCCGCTGAGCTGGTTCTTCCACCACCTCCCGCGCCCCCTGCACCGGGTGGAGGTGGCGGCCAACCACGTCGTCCAGCTGGTCGTGCCGTTCCTGCTGTTCGCCCCACAGCCGGTCGCCACGATCGCGGCCGGACTGATGATCGTGACGCAGCTGTGGCTGGTGCTCTCCGGGAACTTCGCCTGGCTGAACTGGATCACCATCGTGATCGCCGTCTCCGCCGTGGACGCCTCCCCGCTCACCGGCGACCACCCGCAGCCGGATCCACCGCTCTGGTACGTGGTCGTGGTCGTCGCGGTGACCGCGTTCGTCCTGGTACGGAGCTACCGCCCGGTGCGCAACCTGCTCTCCCGGCACCAGGCGATGAACCGCTCGTACGACCCGTTCCACCTGGTCAACACGTACGGGGCCTTCGGCACGGTCGGCCGGGTCAGGGACGAGATCATCGTCGAGGGCACCGACGACCCGGCGCCGCACGCGGGCACGGTGTGGCGGGAGTACGGCTTCAAGGGCAAGCCGGGTGATCCGCGCCGGATGCCCCGGCAGTACGCCCCGTACCATCTGCGGCTCGACTGGCTGATGTGGTTCGCGGCGCTCAGCCCCGGGTACGCGCGCGCGTGGTTCGGTCCGTTCGTCGAGCGGCTGCTCGACGGCGACCGGGACACCCTGAGGCTGCTCGCCCACAACCCCTTCCCCGAGGCGCCGCCGGCCTTCGTCCGCGCCCGGCTGTACCGCTACCGGTACACGACCTGGCGCGAACTCCGCGAGACCGGCGCCTGGTGGCACCGGACGCTGCTGCGGGAGTACCTGCCGCCGGCCCGGCTGCGGGAGCGGGCGGGCGGGTCCCTCCGGACGTCCCGGTGCCCCCGGCCTCGAAAGGCCGGGGGCACCGGGAGGTGAAGCGAGGACTCAGTCGATGCCGGGCAGGATGTGGGGCTCGGCGAGGTCGTCCTCGTAGCCCGCGAGCCGGATCGGGGCCGCGTGGGCCCAGACTTCCAGGCTCCCCAGCTCGCCGTTCTTGCGCGGCCGGTCGTTGCGTTCGGCCGGTCGCGGTTCCTGCTTCGTCAGTTCGGGTGTCACCGCGCACTCCTTTGTGTCGCGTACCTGTGGGACAAGTGCCGGTCGGTCGCGGTGGCGCCGTTCGTCGGGCGGGACCGCGGCCTTGGTGGAAGGCCAGTCCCTGGTCGACCGTGAGGACGGTGTGTCTCCCCGGTGGCCGACCGTGAACATCAGAGTAACCAAATGAGCACGTCCGCGCTCTACCGGGCTCCGAAGTGTGACGCGATCGGGTGAAGAGAACCGAAAGAGCGCCCCACCGGCCGGTGGGGCGCCCTTGTCAGGACGGCGGGAACCGCTTGCCTGCGGTTCGGGAAACGACTTCCTACCAGTTGGCGGGGGCGTAGTCCTTCAGGAAGCAGCCGTACAGGTCCTCGCCCTCCTCGCCGCGCACGATCGGGTCGTACACCCGGGCCGCGCCGTCGACCAGGTCGAGCGGGGCGTGGAAGCCCGCCTCGGCGAGGCGCAGCTTGTCGAAGTGCGGGCGCTCGTCGGTGATCCAGCCGGTGTCGACGGAGGTCATGAGGATGCCGTCGGTCTCGAACATCTCCTGGCCGCTGGTCCGCGTCACCATGTTCATCGCGGCCTTCGCGGCGTTGGTGTTCGGGTGACCCGCGCCCTTGTAGCCGCGGCTGAAGACGCCCTCCATCGCGGAGACGTTCACGACGTAGGAACGCCCGCTGGACGCCTTCTTCGCGGCCGCGGCCATCACCGGCCGCAACTTGCTGATCAGGATGAACGGCGCCGTGTAGTTGCACAGCTGGGTCTCGAGCAGCTCCACCGGGGAGATCTGCTCGATGCTCTGCACCCAGGTGTTGCTGTCGACGACGTCCGGCACCAGGCCGCCCGCGTCGATGGCGGTGCCGTCGAGGTGCCGGGCGATGCTGGCGTTCCCCGCGACCAGGGCGAGGTCGGCGACCTGCTGTGCGTCGAGGCCGCTCACGCCGGCGGGCAGCGCGGACGACGACCCGAGCTCGGCGACGGCGCCGGAGTTGAAGGCGCCGATGACGTGCCGCTCGGGAAGGTCCCCGGCCGGCAGCGGGGCCTTCTCGCCCTCGACAAGCGCGGCGTACGCGGACGGCAGCCGGCGCACGGTCTGCGTCGCGTTGTTGATGAGGATGTCCAGCGGCCCGTCCTCGGCCATCCGGTCGGCGAGCGCCACGGCCTGGGCCGGGTCGCGCAGGTCGATGCCGACGACCTCCAGGCGGTGGATCCAGTCCGCGGAGTCCTCCATCGCCTTGAAGCGGCGGACGGCGTCCTTGGGGAAGCGGGTCGTGATGGTGGTGTGGGCGCCGTCGCGCAGCAGCCGCAGCGCGATGTACATGCCGATCTTGGCCCGGCCGCCGGTGAGCAGGGCGCGCTTGCCGGTGAGGTCGGCGCTCGCGTCGCGCTTGGCCCGGTTCAGCGCCGCGCACGGCTGGCAGAGCTGGTGGTAGAAGTAGTCGACCTCGACGAACCGCGTCTTGCACACGTAGCAGGAGCGCGGGCGCTGGAGTATCCCGGCGATCCGGCCCTCCTCGGTGACGGAGGACGGGAGGATGCCCTCGGTCTCGTCGTCGATGCGCTGCGCGGAACCGGTGGCGGTGGCCTCGGTGACCGCCTTGTCGTTGGCGGTCTTGGCGGCCCGGCGCTCCTGTCGGCGGCGCTGCTTCACGGTCCGGTAGATCCCGGCGGTGGCGCGCCGGACGCGGATGGCGTCCGGGTGGTCGACGTCCAGCTTGTCGAGCTCGTCGAGGACGCTGAGGCAGACGGCCAGGCGATCGGGGTCGACGCCCGGCCCGTAGTCCTGGTTTTCTTCGGTCACCGTCATGGCCTTCGGGTTCCTCGTTCGCTCGTACGTCGCTGTTCACGGGCTTTCAAAAGCCCAACTTTACGGAGCGGGGGGCCGCGCATCCAAACCCGTTCGGGGAGCGTGGTCGAAGACACAGTCGCCGCAGAGCCCGGCGCCGGGGCAGCGGTAGTAGAGGCAGCAGCTGGCGCGGCGCAGCCGGGGGCCCCGGACCGTACCGGCGAGGTCGGGGTGGTCGAGCAGTCCGGAGACCAGGGCGGCGGCCCGTTCGGCCACGTCCGGGCGGTCATGGGCGCGCGCCCAGCGGGTCAGTTCGCGCAGGGCCCCGGCGAGGGCGGAGCCGGCGTTGCCCCACAACAGGCGCGGGGAGACGCGGCCGTCGCGGCGCAGCGCCGCGTGGAGCGGTACGAGGTGGGCCTCCTGGACGGCCGCGCGGAGCTCGTCGACGGTGGCGGGGCGGGTGGTGCCGCCCGCCCACCACAGGTCGTCGGGCGCGGTCAGCGCTCCGTCCCAGTACAGCTCGGCGGGGGCGAGGTCGGGGAAGCGGCCGTGCAGCGCGGCGGGGCCGAGGGCGGTCGACCAGAGCCGGGCCGCGAGCCCGAGGTGGGCGACGGAGGCCCCGACGCGGCGTTCGGGGGCGCCGAGCCGGGCGGTGACCCGGTCCACGCGCGCGTGGAGGGGGCCGTCCTCCCCCGCGTACAGGAGGGCGAGCGGGCGGTGCGCCCCGCCGCTCCGCGGCGCGGAGGTCCGCAGGGCGAAGAACCCTCCCACCGCCTCTCCTCCGGTCTCCGGCCGGGGATGCCCCCGTCCCGCTCCGCTCTCGACGGGCTCCACCCGCGTCCCCCTGGTTCTGTCGGTTCCGTCGGTTCCGTCGGTTCCGTCGGTTCCGTATGACGGTTTCCGCCCACCGTAGCTGCCCCGCACAGCTCGCCGACAGGGTTCGAAAAGGACCCTTTACACCTGTTCTGACCTGCACCGGTGTACATCTGCAGGCGTACGCGGCGGCCTCGTACTGCGTCGGTGGTATCCCCGAAGACGTCCCCTGGGACGACGACGCGATCCGCCCGGAAGGAGGATCGTGGAAAGCATGAGTCCCCTCCTGCTGTCCGTCCTCCTGGCCCTGGTCTCCGCGGTCGCCTACGCGGCCGCGGCGATCGTGCAGGAGCGGGTCGCGGCCTCCGCCGCCGGCCCGCGCTACGCGCCCCTGCGCAGCCCGGCCTGGTGGGGGTCCGTCCTGCTCAACGGCGTCGGCGCGGCTCTGCACGTCGCCGCCCTCGCGTACGGACCACTCAGCCTGGTCCAGCCCCTCGGCGCCCTCACGATCGTGTTCGCGCTGCCCATGGCGGCCCTCTTCGTCGGCCGCCGGGCCGGACAGCGGGCCTGGCGGGGCGCCCTGATGGCCACGGTCGGCCTGGCCGGGCTGCTCAGCCTCACCAGCGGCGCCCCGGCGCGGCCCCTGGCCGACGGGGACCGGTGGCTCCTCACGGCCTGCACCTTCGGCGTGGTGGCCGTCCTCTTCACCCTCGCGCACCTGGTGGGCAGGTCCGTGCTGCGCAGTGTCGTCCTCGCCGCCGCGGCGGGCGTCTCCTTCGGCATCGCCTCGGTCTTCACGAAGGCGGTGGCGGAGGTGTGGACGTCCGGCGCGCCGCTCGCCGAGTGGACAGGACTGCTCGTGCTCTCGGCCCTCGCGGTGACCGGCCTGCTCCTCTCGCAGGCCTCGTACCGGGGTGCGGGGCTCGCGGCCCCGCTGGCCACCGTCACGGTGGTCAACCCGGTGGTGGCCGCCGCCGTGGGCCTGACCCTGTTCGGCGAGAGCTTCCGCTACGGCGCGGCGGGCACCGTCGCCGCGCTGATCTGCGGCGCGGTCGCCGCGGGCGGCCTGGTCCAGCTCACGCTCGACCGGATGACGGTGCCGGCCGTGCCGCCGTCGGAGTCGGCTCCGGCCCCGGATCCGAGGACCGGGTCGGGGCCGGACCGGGGGCCGTCGGGGTCAGAGGGTGACGCCCCGGGCCCTGAGGTAGGCCAGGGGGTCGATGTCGGAGCCGTACCCGGGACCCGTCCGTACCTCGAAGTGCAGGTGCGGTCCCGAGCTGTTGCCGGTCGATCCTGAGCGCCCGATGCGCTGACCGGGCTGGACCCGCTGGCCCTCGCGGACGGTGAGCGCGGAGAGATGGGCGTACTGGCTGTAGCGGCCGTCGTCGTGGCGGAGCACGATCTGGTAGCCGTACGCGCCGGCCCACCCGGCGGAGACGATCCGTCCGGCGGCCACGGCCTTGACCGAGGTGCCGGTGGGCACGGGGAAGTCGACGCCGGTGTGGTAGCCGCTGGACCAGGAGGAGCCGCGAGTGCCGTAGCGGGTGCCGACGCCCGCGGAGACGGGGGCGGAGTAGTGGTCCTCCCGCGCGGCGGGCGGCTTCGGCTTGGAGGACGGCCGGGGGGCGGGCTTGGTGCTGGGCCTGCTGCTGGGTCTGCTGCTCGGCTTCGCCTCGGGCCGGGTGGTGGGCTTGGTGCTCGGCTTCGTGGTCTGCCCTGCCCCGGGTCGGCTCACGGGCTTCGTGGCCGGCTTCGCGGCCGGCTTCGTCGACGGGTGCGCGGCGGGCCGGGTCCCGGGGGCCGGAGCCTGAGCGGCGGGCTTCGTCGGCGGTTTCGTGGCCGAAGGTGCCTTCGGAGGAGTGGTCTTGGGCGGAGTGACCTTGGGCGGGTTGGCCGTGGGCAGGGTGGCCCCGGGAGGGGCCGTCCTCGTCGGTCCGGCCGCCTTCGCGCCTTCCGCCTTCCTCGGCGCGGCGATGCGCAGGGTCAGGCGCTGGCCGGGGTGGATGAGGTCGGGATCGTCGCCGACGACGGGCCGGTTCGTCTCGTACAGACGCTTCCAGCCGCCCTGGACCCGTTCCTCACGGGCGATCTTCGACAGGGAGTCGCCGGGCGTCACCGTGTACATCTCGCGGACGGTCGGCACGGCGGTCGGGCCGACGTTCCTGACCGGCTGCTCGGGTAAGGCGCGCTGTCCCGGCAGGGAGGCGGTCCTGACGGCGTTCCCGCCGGTCGCCGCGGCCGCCGTACCGCCGGGGGCGATGTCCGGCGCGTCCCCGCCCCGGGCGAGCCCCGCCCGGGGGCCGCAGGACGGCCAGGCGCCGGGCCCCTGGCCCTTCAGGACGCGTTCGGCGATCGCGATCTGCTGGTCCTTGGAGGCGAGGTCGGCGCGCGGCGCGTAGTGCGTGCCGCCGTACCGCTCCCAGGTGGACTGGCTGAACTGCAGTCCGCCGAAGTAGCCGTTGCCCGCGTTGATGCTCCAGTGGGAGGTCGACTCGCAGGCCGCGACCTTCTCCCAGACGTCGAGCGAGGCCGCCTGCGCGGTGCCCGCGCCGATGAGCGGCAGCGCCATTCCGGCGCCCCCCGCGGTGACGGTGAGCGAAGCACGGTTGATCCGGCTCGGCTGGTGGCGGCGGTGACGTCCGCGTACGGCCATGGGCCCCCCTTGAACACAGCAGCAGTCGCCCAAGTTAGGGGTGGCGCACGCTCCGTGACAAGGGATACGCGGAAGTCCAAGCGCCTTCTGTCACCTTCCTGTTGACCCGAGAGGCCGACCGGCGGGGCCGGGCTGGGGCTGAGGCTCGGGTTCCGGTACGGGCCCGCCGGGCTGCGGCGCCGGGCCGGGCTCGGGGGCCGGAGGCACCGGCACCGGATTCGGCGGGGGCACGGGCGGCGGTCCCGGCGGCGGGACGGGCGGGGGCGGAACCGGACCGGGATAGGGCGGGCGGGTCATGACGGGCCTCTCTGTCGACGGGGTCGTCCGTCTCCAGGGTGGCCCGGCGGGCCTTGTCACGCGCGCCGGATCCCGCCCTCCGGGTCAGCGCCCGGCCGCTGCGGCACGCGCGGCGGCCACCGCCGCGGCCGCGGCGGCGAGCCCGGGGCGAGGGCTGGCCAGAACGGGCCGCCGGGTGGTCATCCGCTCGACGGCGTCCGCCATGGACGCCTGGGCGAGCACGACGACGCCGCCGTCCGTCGGGGGCGCGCGGTCCACGGTCGCCGCCACGGCGTCGAGGTACCCGTCCCGGTCCCCCGCCTCGAACAGCTCCCAGGCCTCCTCGACCACGACGGTGGTGATGACCGAGGTGTCCGGCCCCGACTCCTCGGCGATGAGGGCGACGGTCGGCTCCAGAGTGGAGCGCAGGGCGGCCACCACGATGATCCGGCGGAAGCGGGCGGCCTCGGCGGCCATCGGCCGGTCCACGCGGAGCACGGGCACGCCGACGGCGCCCGCCTGCCGCTCGGCGACCCCGCCGATCGTGGAACAGGTGCAGAGCACCGCGTCGGCGCCGTCCGCGACGGCCGCCGCGAGCACGTCGGCCACCGGCTCCGCGACCGCCTCGGGCCCCGCCTCCCTGGCCCGGACCAGCAGCTCCTCGTCGACGAGGTGGCGCAGGGCGAGCCCGGGGTGGTGCCGGTCCCGCAGCCCGTCGAAGACGGGGACGTGGACCGGCGAGGTGTGCAGCAGGGCCAGGGTGCCGGCCGCGGTCACCACAGGTCCGGCGTGGCCTTCAGCTGGAGCTTGGCCGCGCGGACCACCTCGGCCGGAGGGGCCGGGGCCTCGTCGGGGTGCCGCTCGGCCCACTTGGCGGCGTACGGGCAGAGCGGCACGACGGGCACGCCCTCGCCGGCGGCGATCGTGTAGAACTCGCGCACGAGCGCTCCGGCGATCCCCTTCCCCTCGTGGCCGTCCTCGACGATCGTGTGCACCGCGACGAGCGCGTGGGGTGCGGCGTCCAGGACGAAGTAGACGACGACGCCGACGAAGGTGTCGTCCTCGAACGCCTCGAGGCGTCCGTTCGCCCGGTCGTCACGGATCTTCAGCTCGGTCATGCGGCGGTTCTCCCTCGGCTCGGAACGCGTCAGCTCTGTACGGGCACGGCCACCGGCGCCGCCCCGGGGACGGCGTGCGGGCCGCGCACCGTGTCACTCCCGGGAACGGGAGCGGACGCGTCGGTCCCCAGCTCCACGATGCGGTTGTCACCGTCGACGTGCACGACGCGCGGGACGAACGCCCTGGCCTCCGCGTCCTCGACCTGCGCGTAACTGATGAGGATCACGAGATCGCCGGGGTGCACCAGGTGCGCGGCGGCGCCGTTGATCCCGATGACGCCGGAACCGCGCTCGCCCTCGATGACATAGGTCTCGAGACGGGCACCGTTGTCGATGTCGACGATGTGCACCAGCTCACCGGGGAGGAGGTCGGCGGCCTCCATCAGATCGGCGTCGACGGTGACCGAACCGACGTAGTGCAGGTCCGCCTGGGTCACGGTCGCCCGGTGGATCTTGGACTTGAACAGAGTGCGCAGCACTGTGGACTCCTCTAAGACGGCTCCCTGCCTGCTTTGTGCAGGTCAAGGGCGGCTTCGACTTTACACCGGCACCCGCGTCCGATGTTTGTGAGGAACATCGCTCCGGTCGGGCTGGACGGCTTCCTACCTGGGCTTTCCCTAAGCACCGGCGCCGGTTGGGAACCACTGCCCCGGAACGCTCGGGGACTCATGCTGACCGAATGCCGACTTACCTGATGAGCCATCAGGCATATGGGAGACCTCTCGGCAGCGCGGAACTCGCGAACAAGGCGCCGACACCAGCCCGCCCAGGCCAAGGTCCAGGTCACGCGCCCCTGCGCACTTGCGTGCGCCGCTCCTCCCTTCCGTACGGTCCAGCCCGATGGCGAACCGCCCGCGCACACCGTCAAGGAGAGCTGTTGAAGCCGACCGAGGAAGTGCTCCAGAACCTGACCCAGCCATCGAACATCTCCGTCCACTCCGACGACGCGCTCGTCGGCAAGGTGAAGGCCGCCATCGCGGCGGACGACAAGAAGCGGAAGGAGAACGAGGACGAGCCCCTCCGCAGGAAGCCCGCCCTCAACCCGATCCCTCCGACGGAGCTGCCCCGGCAGTTCGAAGTGACCCTCTGGGACGTCCTCCACACCCTCGCCCGAGCCACCGCCCTGTCGTGGCGCGGTGCGGGCCGGGGGCTGGCGGAACACTGGAGCGCGCTCAAGTACACCCAGGCCCTGGCCGGCGGTCGCGACTCCTTCCTCGGCCTCACCGACGAAGGCCACCGCATCGCGGACCACTACAAGTCGCTACAGTCCGGCGAGCTCGGCATCGGCTTCGCCCTCACGCTCGCCGAGCACATGCTGGGCAGCCGCTTCCCCGACCACTCGGTGACGATCGTCCCCGCAGACACGGCGTTACGCGCGGGCTGGGCCCTCACCACCAGGGACAAGGGCGAGAAGGTGAAATACCGCTACCGCCCCCAGTACTTTGCCGAGGTTTGGCGGCCGGAAGAGCCGTCCCTCGTCATCCCCCTCGCATGCAAGGGCAACCACAGCGACGCCACCACCTCCGCCGAGCAGCTGGCCTCCGCCTCGGCCCACGCCGAAGCGGTCCACATCGGAGCGTGGAACGAGACCCCTGGCCTGCTGTTCAGCACGCAGCTCCCGACGGACGGCGGCACGATGACCGTCCACGCCCTCCAGGCACTCGGCAGCGGAGGTCGACTGTCCCCGGCGGAAGGCCGGGAGGCGAACCTGAACGCCCCGCCATTCCAGGCGAACGTGATACCTGACATCCACCCGCCGACCGAGGGCCTGGTGGCACCGGAGCCCGTACGGGGCTGCCACGTGCAGGCGCAGGACTACGCCTGGTTCCAGGAGTCACCGGCCCACACCACGGCGGCCGGGCTCATGGCCTTCACGGGATCCGGCCACGCCACCGCCCGGCACCTGACCGATCGGCAGGGCCGCAAACGGTTCACCGGCCTCGAGCACGCGGCCGGCATGAGCATCCAGGACGCCGCCCACGCTCTCTTCGGCAACGAGTACGTCGGCACCGATCACGTCTTCCGTCTGAACGGCCCTCGCGTCGAGGCGTTCTCCGGCGTGGACGCGGAGGTCTTCCGTCTGCTCGCCCGGGGCGACGTCGAGCGAGTACCGCGCCCTCGTCCACGCGAGCCGCCACGTCCGCCCCCGCCACACCTTCGACAAGGATTGGGGCGGCCCCGTCTCCGTCCATGCCGACGGATCGGTCCTCGCCCTGCGGCTGCTGCCGGGGCAGGACGAGGAGCCGCCTCCGGGCTGCCCGCGCTGACCTCGGAAGGCCGCAGGGACCGGCTCTTGTCAGAGCCGGTCCCTGCGGCAGGACGACGTACACGCCGGCTCAGAGCGACGCCTCGACTCCGAGGCTTCCGGCGCCGACGGCTTCCCTCAGGACGTGGGCGATCTCCTCGGGCTTGAGATCGATGCCGTCGAGCCCCTCCAAGGTCAGCGGGACCTCCTCCAGCGCGTACTCGCCGCGGCCCTCGGCACTGAACTCGGGACCGGTGCGGTCGTCGAAGGACCAGGTCGCGATGCGGGCGAGGTAGAAGAGCTGGCGCTCGTCGTCGGTCTCCATCGTGTGGAGGAGGCGGACGATGTCGGCCTTTCCCGCGATCTCCTCGTGGATCTCCCGGTGGAGGGCGGCCTCCCGGGACTCGTCACCGGGTTCGACGCCGCCGCCGGGCAGGACCCAGTACTCGGGGATGCCGGGCCTGGTGCGGCGGATGACCAGCATCGTGTCGTCGGCGGTGACGAGGACGGCGCGGACTCGTTCGATCATTTCGGTTCGTCTCCTTGCTTGTTGACAGTCTCAGTGGAGCAGCCGGCCGTCGTCGACGTGGACGGACCGCCCCGTGATGAACGAGGCGGAGGGGCCCACGAGGAACGCCACCAAGGCTGCGACGTCCCGTGGCCTCTTCTGGCACCCGCCCCCGGTACTGCCCTCGCCGAGGACATCTGAGTCCACTACGGCTTCACTGGCACGGGCATGTGGATCGGCCCGGCGCAGACCACTGCGTACGCCCGGCTGTGCAGGAATGGTGTGTTGGTGCAGAGTAGCTCCCTCGCGACGGTGAACGTGGACGGCACCGCCGCGCGGTACCGCATCGAGCGCGGCGACGACTCAAAGAGCGTCTTCCCGATGGGCGGCCGGGTCTTCACCACGTGGACGACCGACCGAGCCCGTCGGGGCGTCCGGCACCACCGCGGTGAACCTGCCGCTGCTCAACCTCGGGTGGCACGGCCGTGACCTGGACCCGGCCAACCGGCCACCGTCGACGGTGGCCCCACCTGGACGCCGGTCGACGTGCGGACGTCCGGTACGCCCGACGCGTTCACGTTCTCGGTCCCGGGCGGCGCGCTGACCTCCGGCACCTGGGTCGGCCTGCGCTGCGCCGCCGAGGACGCGGCCGGGAACTCCGTCGAGCAGACCCTGCTCCGCCTTCCAGGTCTCCTGACCCCCGCCGCGAGGCGGCACGCCCCGTAGGGAAGAGCCCCGTCGGCACGGCTCGCGCCGTGTCGGCGGGGCTCTTCGCGCACCCGCCGCCGGGCTCCCCCGGACTCCGGGCGCGCGTGCTCGGAGAGCAGTCACTAACGGACGGGACACGGCCGCGACACGTGGCGGAAACGGGCCGTCCCTAATTTCTGTCAACCGACAGGAATTCGCAGGGACGACTCACCTCCGCGACAGGGGACCGCCATGACCGTGACCACCGATCCCGCACCGCCGACACCCCCTCCGCCCGGCGGCGGGGACGCTCTCGCCCCGTTCGGCTATCCCCAGGAGCTGCGGAGGCGGATGGGCGGATACGCCTCCTTCGCCGCCGGGTTCTCCTTCATCTCCGTGCTGACCACCGTCTTCCAGTTCTTCTCCCTGGGCTACTCGTTCGGAGGGCCGCTCTTCTTCTGGACCTGGCCCGCGGTCCTCGTCGGACAGCTCCTCGTCGCCGCCTGCTTCGCCGAACTCGCCGCCCGGCTGCCCATCGCCGGGGCGATCTACCAGTGGGCGAGCCGGCTCGGCAGCCCCGCCTTCGGGTGGTACGCGGGCTGGATCATGGTCACCGGACGGATCGTGGTGGTGGCGGCCGCCGCGCTCGCCCTCCAGGTCGTCCTGCCCGCCGTCTGGCCCGGCTTCCAGATCGTCGGCGGCGACCCGTCGCCCACGACGACCAGCGGAGCCGCCAACGCCGCCCTCCTCGGCCTGGTCCTGCTGGCACTCACCACCCTGCTCAACGTCCTGGACAACCGCGCGCTGTCGGCCGTCAACACGATCGGCGTCACCGCCGAGATCGCCGGTGTCGCGCTGATCGTCACCCTCCTGGCCACCCACGCGGAGCGCGATCCCGGGATCACCCTGCACGCGGGCGGTCACGGCAGCCTGATCACGGCGCTTCTGGTGGGCTCGTTCACCGCCGCGTACGTCCTGATCGGTTTCGAGAGCGCGAGCGAGATGAGCGAGGAGACCGTCAACCCCCGGCGCACCGCGCCGCGTACGACGCTCACCGCACTCACCACCTCCGGCGTCTGCGGCGGGCTGCTGCTCCTCGGCGGCCTGCTCGCCGCGCCCAGCCTCACCGACGGACGCCTGGCCGCGGAGGGCCTCGGATACGTGCTCACCAGCACCCTCGGCGACGGCCTCGGCAGGATCCTCCTCGCCGACGTGGCCGTGGCGATCTGCGCGGCGACCCTCGCGATCCAGACCTCCGCGACCCGCATGCTCTTCTCCATGGCCCGTGACGGCGTCCTCCCCCGGTCGGCGGCGTTGGCGCGGGTGCCCCGGAGGACCGGAATGCCCGGCACGGCGGCGGTGGTGGTCGGCGTCGGCGCGGGACTGCTGCTCCTGCTCAACCTCGCCTCCCCGCAGGCTTTCCTCGCCATCGGCACCACCTGTATCGCCATGGTCTACCTGGCCTACGCCATGGTCACCGGTCCGATGCTGGTCCGGCGGCTGCGGGGCGAGTGGCGGCCGGACGACGGTGGGCGCGACGAACTCGGGCGTCCGCTGTTCTCCCTCGGCCGCTGGGGACTTCCGGTCAACGCGCTCGCGGTCGCCTACGGCCTCTTCATGACGGTCAACCTCGCCTGGCCGCGTGCCGAGGTGTACGACCCCGAGGGCGGCCACTGGTACTTCCGGTGGTTCACCGTCCTGGTCCTCGCGGCCACGGTCGCGTCGGGTGCGACGTACCGCTGGTACCGCGGCCGGGAGGGCTCCGAGGGGCGGCCGGACGGGACTGGACACGGAGGCCCCGCGGCGCCGCAGCCGGAGGCCGTACGCGCCTGAGGCGGGACGGCGTCCGGAAGCCGTGGATCAGACCTGTGCCGCGAGGAGCTCCCGCCCCTCGCGGCGCAGTCGTGTCAGGGAGCGCTGCGGCACGCCGGCCACCCGCAGCGCGGCGTCGGCCGTCGCCGCCGCGAGGGCCGCGGGATCGCGGGCGGGGTCGGCGCGCCGGATGAGGATCACGCTCTCGGTGAGACCGAAGAGGAGGTCGGCGCGGAGCGCGCGCTCCTCGGGGCCGAGGGCCGCACCGGGCTCCGTGGCGGCGAGCAACCCCGCGTAGGAGTCCTTGAGTTCGGCCCTGAGCCGATGGAAGACGGCGAAGCGCTCCGTCTGCACCTCGGGCAGCAGGTAGAGCGCGCCGAGGTTGTACGGACCTGCGCACAGCAGCGCCGCGTCGGAGTGGCACAGCGCCCACAGGCGCGCCTCCGGGGACGCCTCCGCGCGTGAGACGAGCCGGGCCGCCACCTCCAGGGAGGGGCGCACGGTCCCTTCCAGCAGCTCCGCGAGGATCGCTTCCTTGCCGTCGACGTAGTGGTAGAGGGACGCCTGCCGCAGCCCGGCGCGCTCGGCGATGGACCGGGTGGAGGTCGCGGTGTAGCCGCGGGTGGTGAACAACTCGGCCGCCACGGCGATGACTTCGTCGCGCGGCTCCGGGCCGCCGGCCGGGCGCTCCTGGGCCCGCGGGCGGCCGACTCTCCTGCTGGTGGGCGTGTTCGGCGTGCTCACTCCGTGATCCTCGCACAGCGCCCGCGGTTCCTCCGGACCGAGCGGTCGGGGTGAGTTTCCGGTAACCGACCGGAAACGCGCGGGCAATGGGAAGGAAGCGGCCGCTGCCTAATTTCTGTCGAGCGACAGAAATTAGATCCGAGATGAGCCCCGGACCGGAGGTCGAGCCATGGGGACACCCTCAGCGCCACCGTCAGCGACCGCGTCGACGCACGGCGCACGCGAGCACGCCCGTGCCCAGGAGGGCACGACGGCCGACGCCATGCCGGTCGTCCCCGCGAGCGACTGGCCGGAGCCTCCCGAGGGCGTGGCCGCCGGAGACGTCGTGTGGGCCGAGACCGTGGCGGGCGGCGGCTACACCCACAAGGTCCTCGCCCGCGGTACCGAGCTGCGACTGACCGACCTCACGGGCGACGCCTGCGCGCACCTGCTGCTCCACAGCGCCGACCGCCCCTGGGAGCGGCTGAACACGGCCGACACGGTGAAGGTGCTCTGGAAGGCCTACCTCGGCGAGGGACACCTGCTCCTCTCCGACCAGGGCCGGGTGCTCGCCTCCGTCACCGAGGACACCTCCGGTCGGCACGACGCCCTGACCGGCACGTCCACCCTCGCGCGCAACACCGCCCGGTACGGCGACGGCACTCCGCAGTCCGCCTCGCCGGCGGGGCGCGAGCTGTTCAAGCTGGCCGCGCTCAAGAACGGCCTCGCCCCGCGCGACCTCCCGCCGTCCGTCTCCTTCTTCCAGGGCGTGCGGATCGCCGAGGACGGCACCACCGAGTTCATCGGATCGGCCGACGCCGGCGCGTCCGTCACGCTGCGCGCCGAACAGGACGTCACCGTCCTCCTCGCCAACGTTCCGCACCCGCTGGACCCGCGTCCGGAGTACACGTGCGGAAACCTCCGGGTGCTGGCGTACCGGTCCCGTCCGACCGCTCCGGGCGACGCCCTGTGGGACGCCGCCCCCGAAGGCCGCCGGGCCTTCCTCAACACCGTCGACCACCTCACCGCCCGGGGGCTCGCATGACCGTCACCGGCCTTCCCGGCCGCGTCGTCTCCGACGAGACCGTCCCCGCCCGCGCCGCCTGGTCCGGGTTCGTCCGCAGGGGACAGCTGCTGACCGTCACCGACCTGTACGGCAACCAGGCCGCCGACTTCCTCGTCTACGGCGCGCACGACACCTCCGTGCGCTACAGCGCCCCCGACACCGTCCAGGCCCAGGGCAACGTCTTCCTGACCACCGGCTCGGTCCTGCTCTCCAACGAGCACACCCCGCTGATGACCGTCGTCGAGGACACCTGCGGACGGCACGACACCCTCGGCGGCGCCTGCTCCAAGGAGTCCAACACCCTCCGCTACGGCCACCACACCTGGTCGCAGCACGCCTGCGTGGAAAACTTCCTCGCCGAGGGCGCCCGGCACGGCCTCGGCAAGCGCGACCTCGTCTCCAACATCAACTGGTTCATGAACGTGCCGGTCGAGAAGGACGGCACGCTCGGCATCGTCGACGGCATCTCCGCCCCCGGCCTGAAGGTCGTGCTCCGCGCCGAGACCGACGTCCTCGCGCTGCTCTCCAACTGCCCCCAGATCAACAACCCCTGCAACGGGTTCGACCCGACGGCCGTCCGGATGACGATCACCGACGCGGCCGGAAGCGAAGAGGACGGCACCCGATGACGTTCGACACCCTGCTGGTCGCCAACCGCGGCGAGATCGCGGCCCGCGTCATCCGCACCGCCCGGACACTCGGGCTGCGGACCGTCGCGGTGTACTCCGACGCCGACCGGGGCACCGAGCACGTCCGGCTGGCCGACGAAGCCGTCCGGCTCGGCCCCGCGCCCGCCAAGGAGTCCTACCTCGACGCCGACCTGGTCCTGAAGGCCGCCAAGGACACCGGCGCGGGGGCCGTTCACCCGGGCTACGGCTTCCTCTCGGAGGATGCCGACTTCGCACGCCGCTGCGCCGACGCCGGCATCGTCTTCGTCGGCCCCACCCCCGAACAGCTGGAGCTCTTCGGGGCCAAACACACCGCCCGAGCCGCCGCCGAGGAGGCGGGCGTCCCGCTCGCCCCCGGCACCGGCCTCCTCCCGGACGTGGCCGCGGCCCTCACCGCCGCCGACGAGATCGGGTACCCGGTGATGCTCAAGGCGACCGGCGGCGGGGGCGGCATCGGCATGCGGGCCTGCCACGGCCCCGCCGAACTCGCCGACGCCTGGGACCGGGTGCAGCGGGTGGCCGCGGCCTCCTTCTCCTCCGCCGGGGTCTTCCTGGAACGCCTGGTGGAACGCGCCCGCCACGTCGAGGTGCAGGTCTTCGGCGACGGGCAGGGCAAGGTCGTCACCTTCGGCGACCGGGACTGCTCGCTCCAGCGCCGCAACCAGAAGGTCCTGGAGGAGGCTCCGGCCCCCGGCCTCCCCGAGCACGTCCGGCGTCGGCTCGCCGAGGCCGCCCGCGACCTGTGCGCGTCGGTGGACTACCGCTCCGCCGGCACGGTCGAGTTCGTGTACGACGCCGCCCGCGAGGAGGCGTACTTCCTTGAGGTCAACACCCGCCTCCAGGTCGAGCACCCGGTCACCGAGGCGATCTACGGCGTCGACCTCGTCGCCTGGATGCTGCGCCTCGCCCAGGGCGACACCGCCGTCGTCACCGAGCCCCCGACACCCCGGGGACACGCCGTCGAGGCCCGCCTCTACGCGGAGGACCCCTCCCGCGACCACCGCCCCAGCGCCGGCCTGCTGACCCGGGTCGCCTTCCCGGAGGACGTCCGCGTGGACGCCTGGGTGGAGACCGGCACCGAGGTCACCACCGCCTACGACCCGATGCTCGCCAAGGTCGTCGCGCACGGTGCCGACCGCGCCGAGGCGCTCGACCGGCTGGACGCGGCGCTCGCCGCGACCCGCGTCGACGGCATCGAGACCAACCTCGGCCTGGTGCGCGCCGCCCTCCGGGACGCCGACCTCCGCGCCGCCGGCCACTCCACCGCGACCCTCGCCGGAGTCACCGATCCGACCCCGCGCGTCGAGGTCGTCACGGCGGGCACCCTGACCACCGTGCAGGACTGGCCGGGACGCACCGGCTACTGGCAGGTCGGCGTCCCCCCGGGCGGACCGATGGACGACCTCTCCTTCCGATTGGGCAACACCGCCCTCGGCAACGACGAGGGCGCCCCCGGCCTGGAGTGCACCCTCCAGGGCCCCTCCCTGCGGTTCACCCGTCCCACGACGGTCTGTGTCACCGGCGCCCCGGCCCGCGTGACGATCGACGGCACCGCCGTGCCGCAGTGGGAACCGGTGACCGTCGACGCCGGACAGACCCTCGCCGTCGACGCGCCCGCCGAACACGGCCTGCGCACCTACGTCCTGTTCGCGGGCGGCCTCGACGTGCCGGAGTTCCTGGGCAGCGCCGCCACCTTCACCCTCGGCCGGTTCGGCGGGCACGGTGGCCGCGCCCTGCGCTCCGGTGACGTCCTGCACGGCGGCGAGGTCCGTACGGACACCCCCGTCGTCCCCCTCGACGAACGTCCGGCCTTCGGCTCCTCGTGGCAGGTCGGCGCCGTGGAGGGTCCGCACGCGGCACCCGAGTTCTTCACCGAGGACGACATACGCGACTTCTACGCCGCGGACTGGAAGGTGCACTTCAACTCGGCCCGCACCGGGGTCCGCCTCGTCGGCCCCAAGCCGCGCTGGGCACGGACCGACGGCGGCGAGGCGGGGCTGCACCCGTCCAACATCCACGACACGCCGTACTCCGTCGGCGCCGTCGACTACACCGGCGACATGCCGGTCCTCCTGGGTCCCGACGGGCCCTCGCTCGGCGGCTTCGTCTGCCCGGCGACGGTCGTCACCGGGCAGCGCTGGAAGCTGGGCCAGCTCCGGCCCGGCGACAGCGTCCGCTTCGTGCCGGTGACCGCCGGGGCGGCCGCCGCACTGCGCCGCGCACCGGCCGCCGAGCCGCGCGCCGACCGCCCGCCGCTCGTCGACGGGGGCGTCCTCGCCCGCCTGGAGGAGACCGGCGACCGGCCGTCGGTCACGTACCGGCGCAGCGGCGACGACAACCTCCTCGTCGAGTACGGGCCGATGCAGCTGGACCTGGCGCTCCGCATGCGCGTGCACGCGCTCGCGGAGGCGCTGGCCGCACGCGGGCTCCCCGGCGTCCTCGACCTCACCCCGGGGATCCGCTCGCTCCAGATCCAGACCGACCCGGACGTGCTGCCCCAGCGCGACCTGCTCGACGCCGTCCTGCGCGTGGAGGAGGAACTGCCACCCACCGACGACCTGGTGGTGCCCAGCCGGGTCGTGCACCTGCCGCTGTCCTGGGACGACCCGGCGACCCGGGAGGCCATCGACCGCTACGTCGCGGGCGTGCGCGACGACGCCCCCTGGTGCCCGTCGAACATCGAGTTCATCCGCCGCGTCAACGGCCTGGACACGGTCGCCGACGTGTACCGCACGGTCTTCGACGCCGAGTACCTGGTCCTCGGCCTCGGTGACGTCTACCTCGGCGCGCCCGTCGCCACTCCGCTGGACCCCCGGCACCGCCTCGTCACCACCAAGTACAACCCGGCCCGCACCTGGACGGCGGAGAACTCGGTCGGCATCGGCGGAGCGTACCTGTGCGTCTACGGCATGGAGGGCCCCGGCGGCTACCAGTTCGTCGGCCGCACGACCCAGGTGTGGTCGCCCTGGCGGCAGCGCGGCGCATTCGAACCGGGGAAGCCCTGGCTCATGCGCTTCTTCGACCGGATCAAGTGGTACCCGGTCGGGGCCGAGGAGCTCCTGGAACTGCGCGCCGACATCGTCTCGGGCCGGTTCGTCCCGAGGACCGAGGAAGGCACCTTCTCACTCGCCGCGTATCAGGACTTCCTTCAGGCGAATGCCGCGTCGATGGCCGCCTTCCGGGCCCGGCAGAGCGCGGCCTTCGGGGCCGAGCGCGACGCCTGGGAGGCGGCCGGCGAGTTCGCCCGCGCCGAGGCGGCGGCGGAGACCGTCCCGCCGGTCACCGACATCGAGGTGCCCGAGGGCGGCCGACTCGTCGAGGCCGACTTCACCGCCTGCGTCTGGCAGGTCAACGTCGAGGTCGGCGACCGTGTCTCGGCGGGTCAGCAGCTGGTCGCCCTGGAGGCGATGAAGATGGAGTCACCCGTGACGGCCCCCGCCGAAGGCGTCGTCGCAAAGATCCTGATCAGGCCGGGAAGCCAGGTCGAGGCGGGAACCGCCCTCGTCGTCCTCGCTCCCGTCGAGACCGCGGAGGCGGCCGTATGAGCACCGCGCTGGAACGGGTGCGCGCCGCGTACGCCCGCATCGCCCGGGTGGACCGGCCCGAGGTCTGGATCGACCTCCGTCCGCGGGAGGGCACGGAGGCCGAGGCCGCCGCGATCGACGCACGGACCGCCGCCGGTGAACGGCTGCCCCTGGCCGGAACGGTCTTCGCCGTCAAGGGGAACATCGACGTCGCCGGGCTCCCGACCACCGCCGGCTGCCCCTCGTACGCGTACCGGCCCGAGGCCGACGCTCCGGCGGTGGCGCGCCTGCGGGCGGCCGGGTCCGTGGTCCTCGGCACGGCCAACCTGGACCAGTTCGCGACCGGCCTGGTCGGCACGCGCAGTCCGTACGGAGCGGTCCGGAACGCGGTCGACCCGGCGTACGTCTCAGGCGGTTCCTCGTCCGGCTCGGCGGTCGCGGTCGCCCTCGGCCTCGTGGACCTCGCCCTCGGCACGGACACCGCGGGCTCCGGCCGGGTGCCCGCCGCCTTCAACGGCGTCGTCGGACTCAAGCCGACCCCCGGCCTGGTGCCGGCCGAAGGCGTCGTCCCCGCCTGCGCGTCGCTCGACTGCGTGACGGTCTTCGCCCGCACGCTCCCCGAGGCCGAGCAGGCGCTGTCCGTCATGGCGGCACCGGCGGGACGCGTGCTCCAGCCTCTGGAACAGCGCCGCCCCGGCCCGTGGCGGATCGCGGTCCCCGACGCCGCGCGGCTCGGCGAGCTGGACGAGGGGTGGGCGGAGGCGTTCGGAGCCGCGGCGGCCCGACTCGCCGACGCGGGCGCCGAACTCCTGCCCGTGGACCTGGAGCCGTTCACCGAGGCGGCCGCGATGCTGTACGAGGGGGCGTTCGTCGCCGAGCGCTACACGGCCGTCGGCGCCTTCGTCGACAAGCACGCCGACTCACCGGACCTCGACCCGACGGTGGCCGGAATCATCTCCGGGGCACGCGACCTCCCGGCCCACCGCCTCTACGCGGACCGGGAGAAGCTGTCCGCCCTCCGCACCCGTGCCCTGGCCTCCCTCGGCGACGCGGACGCTCTGCTCCTGCCGACCACACCGGGGCACCCGACCCTCGCGGAGGTCGCGGCCGACCCCCTGGGCGCGAACGCCCGGCTCGGCCGGTTCACCAACTCCACGAACCTGTTCGGCCTCGCGGCGGTCGCCGTACCGGCGGGCGCGGTGGCCGGGCGGCCCTTCGGCGTCATGCTGATCGGTCCGGCCTTCACCGACGACCGGCTCGCCCGCGTCGCCGCCCTGCTCACCTGCCCGCCGCTGCACGTCGCGGTGGTCGGCGCGCACCTGTCCGGGCAGCCGCTCAATGGACAGCTGCTCGCCCTCGGCGGCCGTTTCGTCCGCACGACCACGACGGCGCCCGTCTACCGGCTGTACGCACTGGACACGACGCCCCCGAAACCCGGTCTGGTCCGGGCCCGCGCGGGCGGTGCGGCGATCGAGGCCGAGATGTGGCGGCTCCCCGCCGAAGGACTGGGCGCGCTGGTGGCCGCCCTCCCCCGCCCGATGGCCCTCGGGAGCGTGGAACTCGCGGACGGCAGCTCCGTCCCCGGCTTCCTCTGCGAGCCCGAGGCCCTCGACGGCGCCCGCGAGATCACCGCGTACGGCGGCTGGCGCGCCGCCCTGCCCACGCTCGCCGGCCCTGATGCGCCCTCGTGATGCTCCTCGCCGCCCGGACCGGCCGGTGCCGGCGACGGACGAACAACCCGCTGTTCCTCGAAGCCGGAGATCAGGCTGCTGCCCAGAGGCCGGCGTCCAGGATCCGGGCGCTACGTCAGTTATGAGAAGTCGGACGTGCCGCGTGACGGTCAGGACCCCGATGAACGCCGTGACCACGCCGATCGCAGGTACGAGCGGGGAAACACCGGGCCGGACGGGCCGAGAGCCGCCTTGCCGAGGATGAGCAACGCCACCAGCGTGGCGGCGAGGTGATCGTCGACGGACAGTTGGCCACCAGCCGCGGCCCGGCCGACCTGCCCGCTTTCTGCACCGCCGTCGTGGAGCAGTTCGCCCGAACGCATCACCCCATGCCCGGCTGACCGGCGCCCTGGTCGCAGGCCGTGCACGGTGGAGGCGGGCCCGCTCTTCACACCACGGGCCGGTCAGCCTGGGCGGGCGCCTTCGTACGGCTGCCGTCCGTACATCGCCCAGCCGTCGAATGCCGGCACGCCCAAGTGAAGATCAAGATGCGTCACGTAGCCGAACGCATCGTGGAACGGGCCCCGACGGGACACATCGAGGGCATTGTCCACCACAAGCCGGAACGCGGCATGGCGACGCGCGCGACCCCGCGCCCCGAAGCCGGCCGACCGCCACTCAGCCGCTCGCACTGTTGTCAGGAGCGCGCCAGCCGGGCCGCGAGATAGGGCGCGGTGGCGCTGCGCCGGGCCCTCGCCACCTTGGCCGGCGGGCCCGCCGCGACCACCCGTCCGCCCGCGTCACCACCGCCCGGACCGAGGTCGATGACCCAGTCGGCGGTGGCGATCGTGTCCAGGTCGTGCTCGACGAGGACGACCGTGTTGCCGGCGTCGACGAGCCGGTGCAGTTGCCGCAGCAGTAGCGTGATGTCCGAGGGATGCAGCCCCGCCGTCGGCTCGTCGAGCAGGTAGAGCGCGTGCCCGCGGCGGGCTCGCTGCAGTTCGGTGGCCAGTTTGATGCGTTGCGCCTCACCGCCGCTGAGTTCCGTCGCGGGCTGGCCCAACCGCAGGTACCCCAGTCCCACCTCGCGCAACGTCTCCAGACTGCGGGAGGCGGCGGGGACGGCGGACAGGAACTCGGCGGCGGCGTCGACGGACAGCGCCAGTACTTCCGCGATGTTCTTGCCGCGGTAGGTGACTTCCAGCGTTTCGGCGTTGTACCGGGCGCCTTCGCAGGTCGGACACGGCGCGTAGGTGCCGGGCAGGAACAGCAGTTCCACCGCGACGAATCCTTCGCCCTGGCAGGTGTCGCACCGCCCCTCGGGCACGTTGAAGGAGAACCGCCCGGCCGAGTAGCCGCGTGCCCTGGCTTCGTCCGTCGCCGCGTACAGCTTGCGCACTGCGTCGAACATCCCGGTGTACGTGGCCAGGTTGGACCGGGGCGTTCGGCCGATGGGCCGTTGGTCGACCCGGACCAGCCGGTCGAACGACTCGACCCCCGACGCGTCCTGGACGTCGACCTCCAGCTGCGCCTCGTCGGGCTCCTCGGGTACGAGTCCGAGGTGGCCGCGGACGACCTCGGCGAGCACCTGCGTCACCAGCGTCGACTTCCCGGAACCGGACACGCCCGTCACCGCCGTCAGTACACAGAGCGGCACGTCGACGGACACGTCGTGCAGATTGTGTCGGGAGACGCCGCGCAGGTGCAGCCAGCCGTACGGTGTGCGCGGGCGGTGACCGAGCGGCTGGGCACGCCCGAACAGGTACTGGCCCGTGGCCGACTCCCCGACCCGCTCAAGACCGGCGACCGGGCCGCTGTACAGCACGTGTCCGCCGCCCTCGCCCGCCCCGGGACCGATGTCGACCACCCAGTCCGCCCGCCGTACCACGTCCATGTCGTGTTCCACGACGAACAGCGAGTTGCCCGCCGCCTTGAGGCGGTCCAGCACCTCCAGCAGCGGTTCCGCGTCAGCCGGATGCAGGCCCGCGGAGGGTTCGTCGAGGACGTAGACGACGCCGAACAGCCCCGAGCGCAGCTGGGTGGCGATCCGCAGGCGCTGCGCCTCGCCCGGCGACAGGGTCGTCGAGCGGCGACCGAGACTGAGATATCCCAGGCCCAGGTCGAGCAGTACCTCGACCCGCGCGACAAGATCGCCGCAGATCCGGACCGCAACCTCGGTCGTCTCCCCGGAGCGGGCGGTCGACGTGGTGGCGTCGGCCTCGGACCGCCCCGCGACGGGCCGCAGCAGCGCCACGACCTCGGTGAGCGGCATCGCGTTGATCTCGGCGATGGAACGTCCGGCGAACGTCACGGCGAGCGCCTCGGGCCGCAGTCCACTGCCGTGACACGCGGGGCAGGGCGCACTCCTGACGAACCGCAGCGCTCGTTCGCGCATCTTCTCGCTCTTGGAGTCGGCGAGGACGTGCATGACGTGCTCGCGGGCGCTCCAGAACTTCCCCTGGTAGCCGTAGTCGACGCGGCCCTCCTCCGGCTCGATGTACACGGAGGGCTGCTCGTCCGTGTACAGCAGCCAGTCCCGGTCCTTCTTCTTGAGCCTGCGCCACGGCCGGTCGATGTCGATCCCCAGGCCGCTCACGACACTGCGCAGGTTGGCGCCCTGCCAGGCACCCGGCCAGGCGGCGATCGCCCCCTCACGGATGCTCAGCGAGGGATCCGGGACGAGCAGGTCCTCGGCGACATCGTGCACGACGCCCAGTCCGTGGCACTCCGGACAGGCGCCGGCCGCAGTGTTGGAGGAGAACGACTCGGCTTCCAGCCGTGCGGCCCGGGGCGGATAGGTGCCGGCGCGGGAGTACAGCATGCGCAGCAGATTCGACAGCGTGGTGAGGGTTCCGACCGTCGAGCGCGAGCTGGGCGACCCACGTCGCTGCTGCAGGGCCACGGCCGGCGGCAGTCCGGTGATCTCCTGCACGTGCGGTGCGCCGACCTGTTGCAACAGCCTTCGGGCGTACGGTGCCACGGACTCGAAGTAGCGCCGCTGGGCCTCCGCGTAGAGCGTGCCGAACGCGAGCGAGGACTTGCCCGAACCGGAGACGCCGGTGAAGGCGACCAGCGCGTCCCGCGGAACGTCGACATCGACGTTCCGCAGGTTGTTCTCACAGGCGCCCCGGACATGCACGAAGGGGTCGGTCGCATCCTCGTTCACCGTTCCTGATTACCTGATCGCGCCGCGAACCGCGCGATAGGCGCCGTCATCGGGCTCCCCTCCCAGGGAACATTCGAGAGTGCTTCACCGTGGATGTGCCGACCGGGGGCGCCGAGCTGCTGCTCGTGACGGCGCACGCAACCCTGTAGCCCGGTGGTGGGGCAGGTTCCTGCACCGGGGAGCAAGAGGAGATCCGACCGAACTGCCTGCACCTGCTGGCAGGAGCCAGCGTGTCACGCGGCGTCGGCGTTACCTCGGGGGGGCATCCTGGGGCCACGTGCGATCGCGGGGCAGCCGACGATGAGGAGTCATGCGGGTGCCGCCTCAGGACGTTACGGTCGTGGCTCTTCTGGCGGATCCGGATGTGCCGACGAAGATCGCGCAGCGCATGGCCCGGATGCGTCCTGATCGGCTCGCCGACAGGTCAGGCCGGGGGGACGGTTCGACATCGAGGTGGTCAGTGAGCCCTTCACCGCGGGGACCGAGGACCTGTCCACTCGCGCCCATCCATCCAGGCCAGGTCGGTGAGGAAGAGATCGCCGGTCTCCAGCATGTCGTCAGTGGGCTGCGGTTACCTGAGGGTGCTCTTCGGTATGGTCCGCGCCGACCGGCCGTGGCGGTTGGTGCCGGGTCTGTCGAGAGCCCCGGCGGCCGCACTCGCCACGGGAGCGGTCGCCACTGTGAACTCGACCATCTGGAACCTGGCCACCTCCCCGAGCACGGCACGCCTGGTGATCGCCATGGCCGGGTCCGTCGCACTCATGATCGGCTGGCTGATCGTGGACGCGAACCTGTGGCATCGAACGGATGAGGTTTCGCCGGAGGCGAGGAAGAGGGCGGCTCTCTCCAACGCGTCCACGGTCATGACCGTCGGTATGCGGAAGCGTGTACGGGCCCGGCTGCCGCCAACGCCACTCCCGGCAACTACAACCTGGCCGTCAGATGCAACGGCAGCTCCAACCAAGCGCGCTGCGGCGAACGCCCCCACGGCCGAGGGAGCGATGCGCGCGGCCGGGTTCGAACCACTGGAGACCTACCCCGGAAAGACCACCGACCGGTGGCGCTGCCTCTGTGCGTGCGGGACCGAAGCCGTCCTGGCCTGTTCGAGCGACTCCCGGCAGGACTTGTCGCTGCCCAGAGCGAGGTCGCTGATGAGCAGGCGGCCTTCTTCGGCCCGACCCGCCGCGAGTTGCCGCCGGTAGGTGTGGGCGTTTCCGATCGGCGGGAGGATCCAGCCCCCCCTTCGGTCGGGCCGATGCCGTCGGGGCTTCCCTGTTCCGGTCAGCGGTCCTCAGGTATCTCGGACGTCACGCCGGGTGGATTCGCCATAGTGGGCTTGACACGCGTTACAGATCGTCCGGAGTGCCGTCGACAGCCGGGCCACAGCCCTCGGGAAGATGGGCCACGATCAACTCGTACGCCTCCTCCACGGTCCCGACCACGCCGACGAGCGTGCGGTCGGACTCACGCCGTACGCGGTAGCCGCCGGCGACTTGCGGGAAGGCTGTCGGCACGTCGTGCGTCCACGGGTACTGAGTGCACCGGCTCAGGTGGAGGACGCCGTGGCCGATCATGGGGAACAGCTCGCGCAGGGCCGGATGGCCGTAGGCGGTGCGGGGCACGAGCGGGTCGACACGTTCCGGGCCGTAGGCCAGGACGGTCGCCCATTCCGCGGCCACGAGGTCTTGTGCGTTCTGGGGCTTCTCGTCGTCGGCCATCAGTCGGCGTTCCTCAGATCATCGGGGAGTTCGTTCCTCAGATTCTCCGGAAGTCTGGACAGGTCCGGCATGATCTCGGGAATCTCGGGCCGGGGAACCTCGATCTCCTTGTACCTCCCTTTTCCTTCACCGTCTTCGTCACGGGTGTACCAGTGGATGTCGTCCCACGACCGGCCGGAGCGCTGCTCCTCAGGGTCCTGCCACGCCGTGTCCCCATCGTAGTTGCGCACCGCGTAGGCCACTTCACTCATCTCCCACGCGGTTCCGTCACCGCGCCGAGGATAGTTGTCCTCGTGTCGGCTGTTGAACTGGGATCCGCGCTGCGCCGCTGTCTGGAACGCGTCCACGATGTCCTCGGGAGTGCTCCAGTTGCCCACCTGACCGCGACTGTTCGGCATTCCGTCCAGGGTGATGGACAGGGTGGTGTTGCGGTCTCCGACGGCGCCCATCACGTTCGTCATCCAGACCGGGCCTCCGGCCTCCTCACCGGCGTGGTCGGGCCCGTTGTACGTGTGTGCGCCCGGGTCGCTGCCACGACGCTCGTCGTAGCCCGGCTCCGCCGGGTCGTTGCGAAGGAACCGCGCCAGCGACTCCGACGAGGGGTTCGGCGGCACGTCCACCCCGAGGACCACGCTGTGCCGGGGCTGGTCCGCGCCCCGGTGGGGGCAGCCCGCCAGGCCCAGGGGGTCGGTCCAGGTCGTCGGGTTGTCCACGTACGCGACCGCGTTCGGTGCCGCGGCCAGGACCAAGGGGTCCGTCGAGACGTAGCGGCCGGAGTCCGGGTCGTAGTGGCGGTGGCGGTTGCAGTGGAGGCCGGACTCCGGGTCGAAGTACTGGCCTGGGAAGCGGAGCGGCATGTACGCCGTCGCGCCGCGCTTCCAGCTGGTGGTGCCCCAGAGCGTGGCCCGGGTGCGCCAGGCGACCTCGCCCTGCTCGTCGACGAGCTCGCGCGGGGTGCCGATCAGGTCGGTGACGACGGCGAAGAAGCGTCGGTCGACCTCAACGGGGGAAGGCCCGTCTGTCCGCCGGCCCCGGTCAGCTCACCATCGCCGCCACCTGGAACGGCTGAACAGCCACGTCGGACCAGCCTGGGGTCACGACCTGCTCGGCCGTGGCTCCACCCGCCCCGAGACCTCGTCGGCCGACCCGCCGACGACCGGCCACACGGGGGGGGTGGAACGGCCCGCCCCCGGGGTTCGACGGGCCGTTGTCAGCGTAACCGTCTAAGATCCGGGCGTTGACCATCCGAGAGCCGACCACGAGCAGACCGTCACCGTCCGGGCACCGACGCGGCCGCACTGATCATCCCCAGCCTGGCCGCTTCGCTGACGGCCGTGCTTGATCAGCGGAAACTTCTTGCCGGGCGGATCGACGAACTCCTGGAGGCCCATCCCTTTCCAAAGCCCTGACCTCGATCCCGGGAGTCGGCGTCAGGACCGGAGCCCGCATCCTGATCGAGGTCGGCGACGACAGCACCTTCCCCACCGCCGGCCACCCGGGGGCGCGGTCCAGCCGCGCTCCAGCCCCTCCTGCCGTGGGCCACCCGATGTTCCTCCCGCCCACCGCCGGACGCTGGGGGGGACAGCGGCCGCGACCCCGCGCCCGGAGTAGCCGCGACCTGTGACGTGGGGTCAGTCCTCGGCCTGGCTCCTGCCCCGGACAGCCCCCCGGCCCCGCGCCGAGGCCACGTGTCCGGCAGCTGCCACTACGGCCTCGATGAGCGGTTCCGTGCGGTTTTCCCTCAGCCAGGCGAGGCCCGCCGTTGACGGGGGCAGGTCCGTGACCTCGACGTAGCGGATGCCGGGGCGGGGAAAGAGGTCTCGCGCGGCGGCCGGCAGGAAACACATGCCCTTGCCCTGGGCCACGAGGTGCAGAAGGCCCTCCAGGTCCGAGGCGACGGGTCCGTAGCGGACCGGGGTGCCGTCGGGTCGCGGGTCGGCGGCCCAGAAGTCCCACCAGAGCCGTGGCACCTGCGGCGGGACGTCGATCACCGGGTGGCGCGCCAGCTCGGCGAGGGTGATCCGGTCGCGGTCCACGAGCGGGTCGCTCGCAGGGAGACAGGCCAACCGCGGTTCCGTGGCCAGGTGTTGCACCTCGACGCCGGGCGGGACCGGTGGACGGAGGAAGGCAACATCGATGTCATGGCGGAACAGGGCGTCGAAGTGGTCGGCGAAGTGGAGGCTGCGCACGTCGACCTGGACCAACGGGTGCCGTTCGTGGAGCAGACGCAGCACGGCGTGCGTATAGGGCATCGCCGCTTCCGCGCCGATGGTGCCGACGACGAGCCGTCCGGAGAGCCTGCGCGCCTGGCTCGAAGCGCTGCGGCTCAGTCGGTCCATGGCCGCCACCACGCTGCGCGCGTCCGCCAACAGCACCCGGCCCTGCGGGGTAAGCGTCACGGCCCGGCTCGAACGGTCGAACAGCCGCACCCCGAGGCGTCTTTCCAGGTCTCTGATCTGCTGGCTCAGCGCCGACTGCGTGATGAACAGTCGGGCGGCGGCGCGCGAGAAGTGGAGTTCCTCCGCGAGGGCGACGAACAGCCGGAGTTGGTGGGCGCTCGGCGTCCGCGGGTCGGGGCCCGTCGGCGCGGCACCTCCAGCGGCCGTTTCGCCAGTAACCATGATGAATCCCTTATCGATCGTTTTTCATGTCGCATGGCCACAAGCGATGACATGAACAGAGTGCGAGTGGAAGGCTCGGTTCTCAAGCGACGCCCCGTGACAACTCCTCGGTTCCGCAGGGCCGTCCGACCATTGCTTTCTCGACAACGGGGGCCGAAACATGTCTGTGAGACGAGCGGTGGCGATGCTCGCCACCCTCCTGGCCGTGCTGTTCAGCGCCGGCGCCGTTCAGGCGTCGTCGCCGGAGGCCGGCACGACCACCCGCGCGGTGCGGAGCGCGCCGCCTACGGCCGAGGCCGCGCCCCTCGCGGCCCAGGCGTCGTGCACCGCCCGCAACGTCAGCCACTACGACGCGTACACGGGGCGCACCTGGACGCGTGACTGGGTGTGCGGCAATCGTGCCGGCGCCCCGCTGTACGGCTGCGGCAGCTTCATCGCCGCGTGCCCGGTGATCGGCTGGATCGACACGTCGACGAGCTGGTTCGTGTGCTGGGCCAGCGGCGCCGCGCACAGCGGCGGCAACAACATCTGGTACTACACCATGGGTGACCGCATCGCTCCCGGCCGCGACGGCAATCACGGGTGGGGCTTCATCCCCGCCGTCGACGTGTGGACGTCGACTGATCCTTGGCCCGGCATGACGGAGTGCAACATCCCGTAGGCCGCCGGGAGTCGTCCGCCCGGCCCGCTCCGGTGGAGCCCTTCGCGTCCCGCCAGGGGCTCCGCGCCGCGGTCCCGCCGCCCTCGTCCGCCGACTCTTTCCGAGACCCGGGCAGCCCGCTCTCACACCAAGCGAGGACCCCTCACGTCATGCTCCGCATCGCCAGGCACTCCCCCACCACCGCTCGCCGTACGCCTCGGCGCCTGCTCGCCGCGACCGCGGCCTTCCTCTCCCTCTCCTTCACCGGCGCGGCGCTCCCGCACTCCGTCGCGGCCGCGACGGAACCGACGGGTGACTCCGTGTCGGTCACGCCCGCGAGCCCTCAGGTGCCCGCGGGGGTCACGGCAGGCGTGGCCGTGTTCGACCGGCAGACCGGGGCGTTCACCGAACAGCTCGCCCCGGCCGCCACGTTCCGGTCCGCGTCGGTCGTCAAGCTCCTGATCGCCCTCGACTTCCTGTGGAACCGCAGCCCCGACGCCATCCCGGCCGCCGACCGCACGCGGCTGGACGTCATGCTCCGTAGCAGTCAGGACGCCGCCGCCAACCACTACTGGTCGGCCTACGGCGGGCCGGCGATCGTCGAGCGCATGGTCACGCGGCTCGGGCTCGCCGACACCGCTCCCCCACCGGCAGCCTACGAGGGGTACTGGGGCTACACGGCCATGTCGGCCCGCGACACCGTGAAGACCTATCGACACATCCTGGAGTCCGCTCCCGCGCCGGTTCGTGATTTCATCATGGAGCGTCTGCGCCAGTCGACCCGGTGCGCGTCGGACTCCTTCGACCAGCATTTCGGCATCGCCGCCGCGTTCGACCGCCCGTGGGCCGTGAAGCAGGGCTGGTCGGGGAGGTACGCGAAGGGGAACTGCGGCTCCGTAAGCACCACTGCGGCTGGTGGCATCGACGCCTCGGCCCCCGCGTCCGCCGGCGTGGGTGACGCCAGCGTCGACCTGAGCCGACCGGCGCTGCACACGACCGGCACCGTCGGAGCCGGTGACCGTTCGATCGTGGCCGTCCTCACACTGCACCAGGACGGCACGTCGTACGGAAAGGCGTACACCGACCTCGGCCGGCTGACCCGTTCCCTGAACGTTCCCGGCGGAACGGCGCCGAAGGGGAAGTGGTACGGGACGTGGGGTCAGGACGTCGCCGTCCGGACGGAACCGGTCGTCGGGGACAACCTGCTGACCCGGCTCCCGGCCGGCGTGGAGGTGCTGGTGGGCTGCCAGAAGAAGGGGCAGCTCGTCTCCGTCCCGCCGTACACCAACGACTGGTGGGCGTATCTGCCGCAGTACGGGGGCTACGTCACCAACATCTACATCAGCCATCCGGACAACCAGTTGCCGGACGTACCGCTGTGCACGAGTCAGAAGTGAACCCGGGGATTCCCGGAGAAGGAGTGACGATGTCGCGTTCCTGGCGTTCCACCCTCGGTGTGGTCGGTGCCCTCCTGTGGGTGCTGGTGTCCGCCTTCGCGGCGGGCCCGGCCCATGCGGCGGCCTCGGACGGGCCTCGCGAGGGCGGCGGCCACACCATGGTCATGCCGCCGGCGCCCCGGGGCGAGGGGCCGTCCTCGCGTGCCGTGGCGGCCGTATCACCGACGGTCTCGCCCTGGGCGGACTACGTGCACACGACGTCGGGCAGCCCCGTCACGTGCGCGTCGGGGAATCTCTGCACCGGGGTCTGGGACCCGGTGGTGGGCAAGTACAAGGTCTTCTTCCTCTACCGCTGCCACCAGTACTCCCTGTCCCACTGGAACGGCGTGGGCCAGGTGGTGAACAACCAGGTCGGCGCCGCCGCGTTCTTCTACGGCCAGAACGGCCAGGTGCTGGACGTCGTCCTGCCGGAGCCCACGCCCTTCACGTACGACTGGACGCCCGTGTGGTCCATCCGGAACTGCTGAGCGGCGCGCGTCGACACCGTCCGGGAACCGGGCGGCTCCGCCCGGTGGTCGTGGTCGCCTTCGGCGGCCTCGGTCACCGGGCGGCCTGCGTGATCACCCGGGACGGACCGGCCCAGGCCAGAGCCGTGCCCGGTACCGCGCCGGGCAATGTGCGGGGTGATCTGGAACCGGCGGACCTTGTTCCGGTACCTGGGACGTGAACATCGACTCCACCGTCTACCGGGCTCACCAGCACGCCGCCGGAGCGGCGAAAAGGGGGACCTCCAGAAGGAGCCGCCCGGCGGAGTCTTCGTTGAGCCGGCCGACCACGGTCTCGGACGGCGAGCTGACCAGCAGGATCCACCTGCCGTCGAGCAGGGACAGAAGCCGTTGTCCGTGGTGATCACCGCTGGGCAGCGGGGTGATTCCCCACAGCTCCGCTTCGGGAACGTGGTCGTGATGGTGGCCGGCGCCCACGCCGCGTACGGTAGGCCCGCCCTGCACGGGGTCAGCACGGGGAACGGCCTGTACCTGTGCCTCCCCTCCGCTTCGGCGGTCGACCAGTGGTACTTCCCCGCGGTGTCCGCGGGCGGGGTCCCGGTGACCGAGCCGGAGGCGACGGAGTGGGGCACGCGGCGCGCCCGGGTCCTCGACCCCGAGGGCCACGGGTGGAGCGCGGGAACCCACCGGCCGGGCTGACACGACCGGTCTCCCGGGCGCTCCCGGCACCTCGGGCGGGAGCGCCCGCTCTCCGTGAGCACGCCGGTGGGTCGAACCGCGTCAGGATCCGAACCCCGTCAGGAGCGCCGTCGCGTGGGACGCGCCGCTCTCCTCGACCACCTCCCCGAGCGTCTGCGGCGTTCGCACCGGCGCCAGCTCGGTAGCGCCGTCCCGGTGGAGGAAGCCGTGAACTCCCGGCCGGGGAAGGCTGTTGTACGCCCAGGGGGCAGAGAAGTAGTAGGCACCGGTGTCGTGCAGCACCACCACGTCGCCCTCCGAGAGCTCCGGCAGGAGACGCTCGTGCGCCACGACGTCCCCGGCGAAGCAGAGCGGGCCCGCCACGTCCTGCGGCACCGCGGGGGTGGTCTTCGGCCGCCCGTCCGGGCCGTGGGCCGTGATCCTCACCGGCCACGCCCCGGGCATGAACACCGTACGGGTGGCCACCTGCGCTCCGGCGTGGGTGACGGCGATCCTCCGGCCGCCCGACTCCTTGACGTACTCGACCACGGCCGCGGTGAAGCCGTTCTTCGCGAGCAGCGACCGGCCGAACTCCGTGACCACCTGGTACCTGCCGTCGAGCAGGGCGGGTTCCGCGTCGGTGAGCGCCCGGACGTACTCCTCGAACGTGGGCGTGACCGTGTCGTCACGGAAGTTGACGGGCAGTCCGCCGCCCAGGTCGAGACTGGTGACCTGGCGTCTGCCCACATGGGCGTTGACCTCCTCGGCGAACCGGTGCAGCGCGGCGAGGCCCCGGGCGATCAGCGGCAGCGGGCACCCCTGCGAGCCGACGTGGGCGTGCAGGCGGGTGAGCCAGGGGCGCCGCAGGAAGGCGTCCAGCACCCGGGCGCGCATACCGGGGTCGTCCAGGGCGACACCGAACTTGGAGTGTGCCGTCGCCGTGCTCATCGCGGCGATGGCACCGGCGCCGACCTGCGGGTTGATACGCAGGCCGATGACGGAGCCGGAGCCGGCGGGGCGCAGGGCGTCGACGCGTTCGAGTTCGGCGAGGTTGTCCGCGTTCAGCGCGATGCCCAGGGTGAGTGCCTCCCGGATCTCGGCGCGGGTCTTGGCCGGCGAGTCCAGGACGATGCGGTCGGGTACGAACCCCGCGGCGAGTGCCAGCCGGGTCTCCCCCGGGCTCGCCGTCTCGCAGCCCATGCCGGCGTCCGCGAGCAGCCGCAGGACGGGGACCAGGGGAGCCGCCTTGACCGCGAAGGCGTGCAGCACGTCCGGGACGTGGGCGAAGGCCTTGTGCAGGGCGGTGACGCTGTCCCGGATTCCCTGGACGTCGACGAAGCCGGCGACGGGGTGGTCCTCGCCCAGGACGCCCTGGCTCACCGCCTGGCTCAGTACGGTCTCGACCTTCTCCCGGTGCTCCATGGGTTCCTTCCTCGGCGGTGGCGGTGGGACGTGGCTCGGACGGGCGGCGCCGGGAGGCGCGCCCGGGAGGCGGGTCACGGGACGTCCAGCCGCAGGACGTCGTCGAGTGTCTCCCCGCGGACGACGAGACGCGCCGCGCCGTCGCGTACGGCGACGACGGGGGGCCGGGGCTGGGCGTTGTAGTTGTTCGCCATGGAGCGGTGGTAGGCGCCGGAGGCCGGTACGGCGAGGAGGTCGCCGACGGCGAGATCGGTCGGCAGACGGGCCGAGTCCACGACGATGTCGCCGGACTCGCAGTGCCGGCCGCAGATCGTCACCGTCTCCTCGGCGCCCGTCGCCGTCGTCCGGGCGGCGAGGCCGGCCGTGTAGCTCGCGTCGTAGAGGGCGGGGCGCAGGTTGTCGCTCAGTCCGCCGTCGACGGACACCCAGGTGCGCAGGCCGCGCTGGCGCTTGATGGTGCCCACGGTGTACAGCGTCACCGTGGTGGGCCCCGCGATCGCCCGCCCGGGTTCGACGGCGAGCCGCGGCATCGGGATGCCCGCGTCGGCGCACGCCTTGTGGACCCGTTCGACGACGACGGGAGCGAGGTCGCGCACGTGCAGGGGTTCGTCCTCGGGGAGGTAAGCGATGCCCAGGCCGCCGCCGAGGTCGAGGCGCCGCAGCAGCACTCCGTGCGTACGGGCGGTGTCGGCCATCAGGGCGACGAGCCGGTCGGCGGCCGTCACGAAGACGTCCGGGCGCAGGATCTGGGAGCCGAGGTGGCTGTGCAGGCCGACGAGCTCCAGGCCGGGTGCGCCGACGATGCGGGAGATGGCGCGGTGGGCGCTGCCGCTGGAGAGCGAGAAGCCGAACTTCTGGTCGTCGGTGCCGGTGGTGATGTGCGCGTGGGTGTGTGCCTCGACGCCCGGTGTGACGCGGACGAGGACGTGCTGGCGCCTGCCCCGTCGAGTGGCGATGTCGGACAGCCGGGTGATCTCGTCGTCGGAGTCGACGACGACGAGCGAGACGCCGTAGTCGACGGCCTCGGCCAGTTCGGCCGGGGACTTGTTGTTGCCGTGGAGGATGAGGGAGGTCCCGGGCACCCCGGCGCGCTGCGCGGTGCGCAGTTCACCGGCGGAGCACACGTCGATGCCCAGTCCCTCTTCCCTCAGCCAGACGGCGACCTGGTGGCAGAGGAACGCCTTGGCCGCGTAGAAGACGTCGTGGCCGGCGAAGGCGTCGCGCCAGGCCCGGCAGCGGGCGCGGAAGTCGTCCTCGTCGAGGACGAAGGCCGGTGTGCCGAACTCCTCGGCGAGGTCGCTCAGGCGTACCCCGCCGATGGTCAGGCCGTCGGGACCGCTGGTGGTCGTGGCCGGCCACAGGTGCGGAGGAAGGTGCATGGTCGTTCGCCCTTCGGAACGTCGCTCAATAGGTGGTGAGGAACCGGTGGAGAACGCGGACGCCGAAGTCGAGGCCGGACACGGGCACGCGCTCGTCCACTCCGTGGAACATGCCGAAGTAGTGCAGGTGGGGATCGAGCAGGAGGGGTGCGAAACCGTAGGTGCTGATGCCGATCCCGGCGAAGGCCTTGGCGTCGGTGCCGCCGGACTGGATGAACGGCACCGGGTGCGCGTGGGGGTCCTGGCTGCGGAGCGCCGCGGCCATCGCGCCGAAGGCCGGCCCTTCGTGATCGGCGGCGACGGCCTCTTCGCAGTTGATGAACTCGCGTGTCACCTTCGGGCCGAGGAGCCGGTCGACGGTCTCCAGGAAGGCGTCCCGTTCGCCGGGGAGGAAGCGGCCGTCCACCTCGGCGTGGGCGTGCGAGGGGATGACGTTGACCTTGCCGCCGGCGGTGAGCACGGTGGGGTGGGCGGTGTTGCGGACGGTGCAGTCGAACAGCTCGCCCAGCCGGCCGAGGCGGCTCGCTTCCTCCTCCAGCCTGGTGCGGTCGACGCGAAAGCCGAGTGCCCGGTCGAGGGCGTCGAGCAGGGAGCCGACGGCGGGCGTGAGGCGGGTGGGCCAGCGGTGGTCGGCCAACCGGGAGAGGGCACGGACCAGTTCGGCGACCGCGTTGTCCTCTCCGGGGCCCGAGCCGTGCCCGGCCGTGCCGTGGGCGGTGAGCCGCATCCAGGCGGTACCGCGCTCCCCTACGGCGATGGGGTACACGCGCGCGTCCGGACCTGCGGAGGAGCTCCTCGTCGTGATCGAGAAACCGCCGGACTCGCTGATCGCCTCCTCGACGCCGGTGAAGTGGTCCCGGTGCGCGGTCGTGACGTGCCGTGAGCCGTACGCGCCGGTCGACTCCTCGTCGGCGAGGAAGGCGAGGACAAGGTCACGACGCGGCCGCTGTCCGGTGCGGGCCCAGGCGCGCACCAGGGCGAGGGTCATCGCGAGGGTCCCCTTCATGTCGACCGCTCCGCGTCCCCACAGGCAGCTGTGGTGGAGGTCTCCGGAGAGGGGGTGCAGTGTCCAGTCACGGGGCTCGGCGGGCACGGTGTCGAGGTGGCCGTGGACGAGCAACGGGGGCAGGCCGGGGTCCTCGCCGTCGATCCGGGCCAGGACGCTGGTGCGGCGGGTACGAGGTTCGGTGAGGGTGGCGCGGACGCCGGCGGCGTCCAGGGCTTCGGCGACGTACTCGGCGGCTCGGCGTTCGCCGGGTCCCGACCCGTCTCCCGGGTTGGTGGTGTCGATGCGCAGAAGGTCCGAGCAGAGTGCGGCGACGTCGGCGGCGTATCCGTCGTGCAGGCCGGGCGGTCGGGTGGTGGTCACGAGCTGCTCCACGAGGGCGGTGCGGGCAGGGGGCGGGGCGTCCAGGGGGCGGGCCGGGAACGGCGCGGGCAGGAGGCGGTGCGTGGGGGGCGACGGTCAGTCGAAGTGGTCTTCCATCGCCGCGCCCGCGACGGTGGTGCACACCTTGAAGGTGCGGGCGGCAGTGGTCGCGTCCGGCGCGGTGAAGGCGACGCCCCGCGGACCGTTGGCTTCGACGGTGGGGACGGCGAGCACCGCTGCCGCCAGATGGGGTGCGTGGAAGGCGAGTTCGAAGCGGTGGGGCCTGCCGGGAGCGCCGCGCCTCCGCGCGGGGTCGGCGTCCGTCCGTGCGCGCCGGACGGGATGCGCGGGGAGGCGGGCGGCGGCCTCGGTGGCCCGGGCGCGCAGCAGCTCGGCGCTCCGGGCGGGCGGGAGGCAGACGGCGGCGTACCGGCTGACGCACTCCTTCACCGCGACCACGAGGGCGTCGGGGGCCCAGGTTCCCGCCGCCCGGCAGGTGACGTCGTCGCCGGTCACGAGGACGACGGGGACGCCGTGCTCCTCGGCGATCAGCGCGTTCATGCGGCCCTCGTCGGCCGGTTCGCCGTCGATGCGGAAGCCGGTCAGCCCCGTGCCGAGGTAGGTGTGCGAGAGGACTCCCTGCTGACCGGCGCCCGTGTGGTAGCCGAGGAAGACGACGGCGTCGGCGAGCTCGATCCCGGCCATCATGCCCAGCGGCTTGTGACGGCCGGTGAGCAGGCGGGCCCGCGGGTCGAGGGCTTCGAGGAGGAGGTTGCGCTGTGTGTAGTGGGCGTCGTTGACCAGCACGTCGCTGGCGCCGCCTGCGAGGAGGCCGTCGACGACGGCGTTGACGTCGCCGGTGAAGAGCGGGCGCATGCGGTCCCAGGAGGCGGTGCCCGGTTCGACGTCGTCGGGGCAGGTGACTCCGGTGACGCCTTCCATGTCCGCGGAGACGAGGACGCGCGTCATGCCGTGTTCCTTTCGTACGGAGGGAGGGTGACGCGGCGCAGGGCCGTGTCGAGCACGGCGCGCGCCCCCAGGGGTACGGTCAGCTGGCGTGGTCCGTGTCCGGCGGCCAGCCCGGACGCCACGGGGACGCCGAGGTCGGACAGGCGCTCGCGCAGCACGGCGTCCACCTGGTCGGGAGGGCCGCAGTCGGTGAAGTCCCCGAGGACGACACCGGCCGCTCGCCGCAGGACGCCGGCCCGTCGGAGCTGCGTCAGGGACCGGTCCAGGCGGTACGGTTCCTCGCCGACGTCCTCGAGGAGGAGGATCCGGCCTTCGGTGGCGAGCGCGGTGGCGGTCCCGAGCGACGAGGCGAGCACGGTGAGGTTGCCGCCGGTGAGTGCGCCCTCGGCGCGTCCGGGGACGAGGACGGGTCCGTCCAGGGCGAAGGAGCGCGGCAACGGCCCGAAGAGGGCAGCGTGCAGGGATGCGGCGGTGGCCTCGTCGTCGTGGACCGGGCGGCACGCGGGCATGGGGGCGTGCAGCGTCACCAGTCCGAGCGCCTCCCCCAGGGCCTGGTGGAGGCAGGTGATGTCGCTGGAGCCGACGAGGAACTTGGGGCCTGCGGCAGCGAGGCGACGGTGGTCGAGGCGGTCGGCGACGCGCTGGGTCCCGTACCCGCCGCGTACGCAGAGGACCGCGCGCACCGCGGGATCGAGCCACGCCTCGGTGAAGTCGGCCAGGCGCGTCTCGTCGGAACCGGCCAGGTAGTCGCGGTGGGTCGCGGAGAGCCGGGGAGTGGTGTGCGGCCTGAGGCCCCAGCTCTCCAGCAGGGCGCGGGCCATGGCCGTCTCGCGGTCGTCCACCGGCCCGGCGGGGGCGACGAGGGCCACCGTGTCACCCCGCCGGAGGAACGGGGGGTGCGTGCGGTCCGGCTCCGGCAGGCTTCCCGCGGCCGCGGCCGGCGTGGTCGCGGCCGTCATGACCGGGACGCGGGGGCTGCGGAAGGCGTGGTGCCGGTCGTCTCGGCCGCGGGCACGCGAGGCGGGCCGAAGATCCGTTCGTAGAAGCGGATCTCGGCGTCGAGGGCCGCCCGGATCGTCTCGGCGCGCCGCCAGCCGTGGCGTTCCCCGGGGAACTCGACGTGCTCGTGGGGCAGGCCCGCCTCCCGGAGGGCGCGGGCCATGGCCGACGACTGCGCGGGGTCCACAATGGCGTCGTCGAGGCCGTGGAGCAGCAGGGCGGGGCCGCTGGCGCGGGGCGCGGCCAGGACCGGGGAGCGCTGTTCGTACAGGTCGGCGCTGGCCGGCAGCGGGCCGATCAGCCCGTCGAGGTAGCGGGATTCGAAGTCGTGGGTGGTGGCGGCCCAGGTGACGGGGTCGGTGATGCCGTAGAAGGAGACCGCGCCGGCGAAGACGTCCGTGTGCGTGAGGGCGGCGAGCGCGGTCCAGCCGCCCGCGCTGCCTCCGCGGATCGCGATGCGGGCGGGGTCGGCGAGTCCTTCGCGCACGAGGGCGTGGGCGACGGTCACGCAGTCGTCGACGTCGACGACGCCCCAGGCGCCGTTCAGGCGCTCCCGGTAGGCGCGGCCGTAGCCGACGGAGCCTCCGTAGTCGACCGTCGCCACGCCGATGCCGCGGCTGGTGAAGTAGGCGATCTCGAGGTCGTACACCATGGGGTGGTCGCCTGTGGGGCCGCCGTGGACGAAGAGCACCCAGGGCGGGCGTTCCCCGTCGAGCATGACGCGACGGGGGTGGGTGGGCGGGTAGGTGTGCGCGTGCACCGGGGCGTCGGGGAGGCCGGGAGCGTCGCCGGTCGGCGTCGCGGCGGGACGCGGGAAGGCCCTGGCGGTGGGGCGGGGCAGCCAGGCGGGGTCGACCGCCGCGGTCCGGGAGGTGGAGAGGGCCCGGAGGTTGCGTGCGCCGGGGGCGCCGCCGGGACCGGGCAGGTCCGCGGTGATGACGCCGTACGGCAGGAGGGTGCTCGCCCCTGCGGTGACCAGGCGGTTCGCGTCGGCGTCGATGCTGTGGACGAAGTCGGTGCAGGGCAGGCCGAGATCGGTGAGGACGGGCAGGCCGGGACCGGCGTCGGGATCCACGAGGGAGACGCGGCGCCCGGCGCCCGTGCCGTGGACGGCGACGGCCCGGCCGTCGGGGAGGGGGGCGAACCAGGTGGCGCCGGGCTTCCACAGCGCGCCGCCGAACTCCTCCTCGGCGTGCGTGACGGCGCGGGCGGGGCCCGTGTGCGCGGGGACGACGTGGAGCGTCCACCACCCGTCGGGGTCGGTGACCGCCCAGAGGCTGTGGGAGTCCCTCCATTCGGCTTGGACCACCGACTCCCGGGGGCCGCCCGCACGCACGCGGTGGGTGCCGGCGGTGCCGTCCTGCCTCAGGGGTGCGACGCACAGCTCGGTGCCGTCCCACGGCATGTCCGGATGGTTCCAGCCGATCCAGGACAGGTGGCGGCCGTCCGGGGAGAGGCGGGGGCAGGTCATGAAGTGATGGGTGGCGGCGACGGTCCGTTCTGCGCCCGTGCCGAGCGAGACCGCCACGAGGGCGCGCTCGACGTCGCGCACCCCGTCGCGGCGCGTCTCCCGGACGGCCCAGACCTCGTCACGCGACGGCGGCACGTAGAGGTCCCCGTAGGTGACGTTCCTGCGGGCCGGCGTGAGGGGCCTGGGCGGGTCCTGGGCGTCCGGGTGGTGGAGGTAGAGGCGCTGGTCGTTCCAGTGGGTGAACACCAGGCCGGCGTTGGTGGGGCGCCAGGACCTGCCGCCGTACTCGTGCAGGCTGTTGCGGGCGTCGAACCCCGGGGGCAGCACGTCCTCGACCCGGCCGTCCGGCTTCGCGCGCACGACGCAGCGGCGGCCGGCCTCGTGGGGGCGCGGTTCGTCCCACCACACGTCGTCGCCGACGAGGGAGACCCAGCCCGGCGTCCCGTCCTGGCGGGCGACGTCCGCGGCACTGATGTCGGAGACCCAGGCCCGGAACGCGGGCGGGGTGCTGCGGGTGGGAGGGGCGTGGTTCATGGGGTTACCGCCTTGTGGCCGTGCGAAGGGGCGTCAGGTCGTGAGCGGGGGAATCGCGAAGGGCGTCGGAGCGATCCGGCCGTGCGTGGTGTGCGGGCCGTGCGGGGAGCGCTGCCGTGCGTGGAGCGCGCTGCCTTGCGGGCCGGGCGATGTCGTGCGTGGGGCGCGCTGCCCGTACGCGCCGCCGTGTACGTGCCGACCGGTCGTCGAGGACCGGCGGCGCGCAAAGGCGTCGTACGTCCGGGGACCGGGTCCGTCGCCGTTCCCGGAGTGGTGGTGCCGGTGGCGGCCCGCCCGGCGGGGGCCGGCCGGCCTCAGGCGGGCGGGGCCGGGACGGGCGACCGGAGCGGGAGGGAGCGGGCGTCGTCCCGGGAACCGCGCAGAGGGGGCGGAGCCGTTGTCATGCGCTCCACGCTAGTGAGCCGCGGCGGGGCCGCACGATCAACAAAAGGTCCCGCCCCTCACTGGGTTCATCGACGTTTCGTCGTACGGTCGGGGCGGCGGGGCGGCGGGGCGGCGGGGCAACATTGCCGCCACGTCTACCAGTTGGGGTCGAGGCCGGGCACGTGGGGCGGGAGGGGAAGATCGGCGGGGTGGAGGAGGTAGACCACTCCCCCGCCGCCCGAGGCCGCCAACCACACGCGCTCGAACTCGCCGCGCGGGTAGGTCCGCCGCACCTCCTCGTCGGTGGCCGACAGCGGGTCGTTGACCACGACGTCACCGTCCGGCGTGAAACCACAGACGATCTTGATGCTTCCGGCCGGTGAGTAACCGGCGCCCGCGAGCTCGCCGATGCGGAAGCTCTGCGCCGTGGCGATCGGGATGCCCGCGCGGATGAAGCGTTCCAGCTCGCTCAGCGAGCGCAGCCGCGTGACCACCCCGCGGAGCCCGTAGCGGGCCGGGTAAGCGGCGTTGAACGCCCAGTTGCCGCAGCCCTTGTAGGCGTAGTCGTAGACCGCGCGGGCGGTGAAGTCGACCTGCGGGGCGGTGTCGGCGGGGTCGATCCACGCCATCTCTCCGGCGTCCGGACCGTGACCGAAGTACTCGACGAGCATCGCGGTGCACGCGGGCGCCGACCAGGCCTCTCCGCCCCCGTCCCACTGCGGGCTGTGACCGGTGTGCACCTCCTGGGAGCGGCACGGGACGTCAAGGACCGTCCCCCAGGCCCCGCCGGGGCCGCTCAGCGCCGGGTGGTGGTCGGGAGGCGTGGACGACGCGGCGAGGTACAGGGCATGAACGGCCGGGCCGTGTGGGGCGCCCGGGGTGCGCGCGAGCCGGACCTCCAGTTCGTACGCCGCGGCGGGCCTGCCGGGGGCCGCGACGAACACGTCGACGTCCGCGGTCCCGAACGGGCCGGTCTGACCGGGCACCGTGGTGCGGTGCACCACGTCGTCGTCCGAGGCCCAGTGCGCCATGACGTACCAGGGCGAGGTGTCTCCCGCCGCGTCGCGGACGCGCAGCCGTACCCTCAGCCGGGTGCCGGGCGGCGTGAGGGCCGTCCACGACGGGATGAGTTCCTCGGCGGGAAAGGGCAGGTCGCGCCAGCCGGTGGAGCAGGTCGCGTACTCCCATTCCAGACTCGCGTGCCCGTGGTGGTCGACGTAGGTCTCGCGCGCCTCGACGCTCCGCAGGCGCAGAGCCCCGTCGGCCCAGGCCGTGCCCCGGAGGACGGCGTCGGTGAAGTGGCAGGCTTCCGACCAGCGGTGCAGCACCGCCTGCGGCTCGCAGGGGTCGTCGCTTCGCCCTCGGTTCTCGCCTGTCACGGTCTTCCTGCCGCTCTCTTGTAGCTCCGGTAAGGCCCAGCCGGACGCCGATGCCTGGACGGGGCCCACATGGTAACGGCCCGGGGTTCCCGCTCAGGAGCCCCGGGCCGGTTCGGCTCGGTCCCGCGCTCAGTTCGTCACGCGGGGCGTCGTGGCGGCGGACCGGAGGATCACGTCGTCCGCCCTGACGAACATGACGCGGTGGCCGTACTGCACCTGGTGGTACCTGAGCGCGCCGCGGACCACGGTGTGGCCGGCGAGCTCGAAGGTCTTGGAGTGGTAGTACTCGCCGTTGACGGTCTGCCCGACGCTGTAGGACTCCCCGGGCCGCAGCGTGTACTGCAGCGGTACGAGGGGCTGGACGGGGACGTCGGCGGGATAGGCAGCGGGCTCGGGATAGGCGCGCCCGTAGAGCGGGGCGCTGTCGAGGCCTGGCCGCAGCTGGGCCACCAGGCCCTTGGCGGGCAGGGTCTTCGGGCGTCGGGGGTCGTCCTTGAACCAGCCCTTCTGGCCGAGGTACCACAGGGCCGTCCAGTCTCCCCGGCGCTCGGCCACCACGTACTTCTGACCGGTGCTCACCCGGGCGGCGTGGTTGTAGACGGACCAGGTGCCCGGTGTGGGACGGATGCCGATGTCCGTGACCAGGGGGGCGTCGTCGCGGGGTTCGGTACGCAGGGTGAGGGAGGCCGATCCGTGAACGGGGCAGAGGTCGGCCGGGGTCGCGCCGCAGTGGTAGGGCTCCGTGTGGGACGCGTAATCCGGGCGGACGGTCACCAGCGGCGAGCCGGTCCTCCCGTCCGCCTTGAAGGGCTTGCCGAGAAGGTCGAAGTAGTGGGCCCAGTCCCAGTAGGGTCCGGGGTCCTGGTGCATGCCGGCGACGGTGCCGGGCACGGTGCCGGGGACGTTGTCGTGGCCGATGACGTGGGCGCGGTCCAGGGGGACGTCGTACTTCTTGGCCAGGTGGCGCACGAGACGGGCCGACGTCCGGTACATCGCCTCGGTGTACCACTGCCCGCCCTGGGCGAGGAAGCCCTCGTGCTCCAGTCCGACGGCCTTGGCGTTGACGTACCAGTTGCCGGCGTGCCAGCCGACGTCCTTGGCGCGCAGGTGGTTGGCGATGTGGCCGTCCGCGGAGCGGAGGCTGTAGTGCCAGGACACGTAGGTGGGGTCCTGGACCAGTTTGAGGGTGGTGTCCCAGGTGGCCTCGGTGTCGTGGATGACGATGTAGTCGATGCTCTGGTTGCGGGGACGGTCGGAGAGGTCGTGGTTGCCGAAGTCGCCCGGCTCCTCCGACAGCATCCCGTACGGCGCGGGGATCCAGTCGCAGCCCAGGTCGCGGGGGCATTCGGCACCGGGGGGGGTGGGCTTCAGGCCGAGTCGGTCCACCTGGCGGGTGTCGGGGGTGACGGGCGCCGGGGGCAGGGTGACGAGGGTTCCGTCGTCGGTGCGCCGCGTCTCTCCGGTGTTGATGAGGCGGAAGACGTCGTCGGCGAAGCGTCGCGCCGCCCCGGCCTCGGTGGCGCCGGAGTACGCGGCGACGGCCCCGTACCACTGTGCCGGGTCCGTGCTCAGGGGCAGTCCGGCGGAGCGCTGGTGTGCCGCGAGGAGGGCGGCGCCGCCCTCGATGTTGGCCCCGGGGTCCGTGCGGAGCCGGTCGGCGGAGAGCCCGGTGAGGACGGCCGCCCGCCCCAGAGTCTCCAGCGCGGCGGGCAGGCGGGCGGGGTCGACGGGCGTCTCGCGGTGCGCGAGGGACGGCCGGGAGGTGTCGCCCCGCGGGTCCTCGTCACCGTCCGTGTGGTGGGTCGCCCCGGCGAGCGTCGCCCGGGCGTCGGTCAGGTGCATGGGTCCGTATCCCGCGTCGACGCTGGGAGCGCCGCCGTGGTCGTCCCAGCGGCTCTGCAGGTACGACACCGCGAGCAGCACGGCTCCGGGTACGCGGTGGCGTTCGCCGGCCGTGCGGAAGAGCTCGGCCCGGCTCGGCGTCGCCCCCTCGGTGCGTGCCTTCACGTCGGGTGACTGCGCCTGGGCGGGAGCCATGGTGAGTCCCACGGTCAACACGACGGCCAGGACCGTCCCGGGGCCCGCCGCTCGTCGGCGCGTCGTTCGTCTCGTCGTCACGCGTGCGTCCTTCATCTGGTGGTCTCCACGGGGAAGTGACAGGCGGTCGGGTGGTCAGCCCCGCCCCGTACGCGCAGTGTCGGTTCCGTCAGGCACTGCTCGCGGGCGTAGGGGCAGCGCGTCCGGAAGCGGCACCCGGACGGCGGTGCGGCCGGGGACGGCAGGTCGCCTTCGAGGAGGAGCGCGTCGTCGGGTGCGCGCCGCCTCGGATCCGGTACGGGCGCCGCGGCGAAGAGGGCGCGGGTGTAGGGGTGGCGAGGGCTCGTGCAGATCTGCTCGCGCGTGCCGGTCTCCACGACCTTTCCGAGGTACATGACCGCGATCCGGTCGCAGAGGTGCTGGACGACCGCGAGGTCGTGCGAGATGAAGACGCACGCGAGACTCAGCTCGCTGCGGAGGTCGTCGAGGAGGTTGAGGACCTGCGCCTGGACGGAGACGTCGAGGGCGGACACCGGCTCGTCGCACAGGAGGAGGTGCGGTCCCAGTGCCAGGGCCCGTGCGATGCCGAGGCGTTGGCGCTGTCCGCCGGAGAACTGGTGCGGGTAGCGGTCACGGTGGGCGGGGTCGAGGCCGACGGTTTCGAGGAGTTCGGCGACGCGGCGCCCGCGTTCGGCCCGGGGTACGGCCTCGGGGTGGATGGCGAAGGGTTCCCCGACGATCTGACCGGCCGTCATCCGCGGGTTGAGCGAGGTGTAGGGGTCCTGCAGGACCATCTGCACGCGGCGGCGCAGCGCGCGCAGTTCGGGTCCGGAGAGGGCGAAGGGGTTCTGTCCGTCGATCGTCACCGTCCCCGAGGTGGGGCGGTCCAGGGCCATGAGGAGGGAGGCGAGCGTCGATTTTCCGCATCCCGATTCGCCCACGATGCCGAGGGTCTCGGCGCGCCGGACGGTCAGGTCGACGCCGTCGACCGCTCTGACCGCCCCGGTGCGGCGTTTGAGCAGCACTCCTTCGGTGACGGGGAAGTGGCGGGTGAGCGCGGTGGCCCGCAGGAGTGGCGGAGCGGTCTCAGCCGACGGGGGCATGGTGGACCTCCTCGGCGAAGTGGCAGGCGCTGCGGTGTCCTGTGGGTGTCAGCGTGCGGAAGGAGGGCTCGTCGGTGCCGCAGTGCGGCTCGGCCCGCGGGCACCGGGGATGGAAGGCGCATCCGGTGGGGACCGAGGAGGGCGGGGGCGGGGCGCCGGTGATGGGGACCAGCGGCTTGCCCAGGCGGTCCAGGCGGGGTACGGAGTCGAGGAGCCCGCGGGTGTAGGGGTGGCCGGGCCGGGCGTAGAGGTCCTCCGCGTTCGCGGACTCCACCGTACGGCCGGCGTACATGACGGTGATGCGGTCGGCCGCCTCCGCGACGACGCCGAGGTCGTGGGTGATCAGCAGCAGGCCCATGCGGGTCTCGGCCTGGAGCTGTCGGAGCAGGCTCATGATCTGGGCCTGGACGGTGACGTCGAGGGCAGTGGTGGGCTCGTCCGCGATGACGACTTCCGGGTCGAGGGCGAGCGCCATCGCGATCATGACGCGCTGGCGCATGCCGCCGGAGAACTGGTGGGGGTAGTCGTGGACCCGGCGCGCGGCGGCCGGGATGCGGACGCGGTCCATGAGCGCGACGGCGCGCGCGAGGGCGGCCTTGCGCCCCAGGCCCTGGTGCACCGTGTACATCTCGGCCAGCTGGTCGCCCACCGACAGCACGGGGTTGAGGGCGGTGAGCGCGTCCTGGAAGATCATGGAGAGGCGGGTGCCGCGGACCTCGCGGTGGCGCTCCGGGGGCATCGTGAGCAGGTCGTCGCCGCGCAGCCGGACGGCTCCGCGGGTGATGTGCGCGGGCGGGGTGTCGAGCAGCCCCATGACGGCCTGCGCCGCGACGGACTTGCCCGAGCCGGACTCACCGAGCAGGGCGAGGGTCTCGCCTTCGCGCAGGGTGTAGGAGAGTCCGTTCACCGCCCGGATCGTGCCGCGTCGGGTGCGGAACTCGACGCAGAGGTCCTCGACCTCCAGGAGGGGGCGTACGGCGTGGGACATGTGCGCTCATTTCAGCCGGGGGTCGAAGGCGTCGCGTGCGGCATCACCGAGGAGGATGAAGCTCAGGACGGTCGCCGACAGGAAGAGTGCGGGGAAGGCCAGGAGGTGGGGGTGGTCGAGGACGAAGGCCTGGGCCGCGTTCAGTTGAAGCCCCCAGGAGACCTCGGGGTACTGGAGTCCGACCCCCAGGAAGTCGAGCGTCGCTTCGCCCGAGATGACCGCTCCGACGTTCAGCATGGCGACGACGACGACCGGGGTGATCGCGTTGGGGAGGATGTGGCGCACCATGAGGCGTGCGGGCCGGGCTCCGAGCATGCGGGCGGCCCGCACGTAGTCGGCGTCGGCCAGGGCGATGACCTGGGAGCGCATGATGCGCGTCATGGTCGTCCAGCCCAGCACCGTCAGGACGAGGATCATGGCGCCGAGGCCGTGGTCGGGGAAGGCGACGAGGATGACGGTGGCGCCGAGCACGAAGGGGAGGCCGAAGAAGACGTCGGTCACCCGGGAGACGAGGGCGTCGAGCCATCCTCCGTAGAAGCCGCACAGCAGTCCGAGCACGACGGCGATCAGGAGGGATGCAGCGGTCACGGCGAGGCCGGCGATCAGGGAGGGGCGGGTGCCCCGGATGACCTGGGCGAGGTAGTCGCAGCCCTGCAGGTCGAATCCGAAGGGGTGGCCCGCGGAGGGTCCCTGTTTGGAGTGGGCCAGGTCGCAGCGGTCTCCCCCTTCCGTCAGCAGCGAGGTGAGGACTCCGGGCGCGAGCGCCATCGCCGTCATCAGCAGGAGGGTGATCAGGGCGGCCCACACGGTGGGCCGCGCGCGAAGTTCGATCCAGGCGTCCCTGCTGAGGGACGCCCGCTCCGGGGACGGTGGGCGCGCCGGGTCGGGCGCCGCGGGTCGCTCGGCGGTTTCGCCCGCGGCCTCCAGGGTCCTGGTGGTGTCAGTCATGGCGGATCCTCGGATCGAGCAGCCCGTAAAGCAGGTCCACGAGCAGGTTCGCGAGCAGGAAGACGAGAACGAGGGCCGTCGTGGTGCCCACGACGACGGGGCCTTCGCGGAGCTGGATGGACTGGAAGAGCTGCTGGCCTACTCCAGGGAGGTTGAAGATGTACTCGGTGACGATCGCGCCGGCCATCAGACCGCCGAGCTCCAGCCCGAGGAAGGTGACCACGGGGATCAGCGAGTTGCGCAGGGTGTGCCGGACGACGACGCGGCGGCGGCTCAGCCCCTTGGAGTGGGCGGTGCGCACGTAGTCGGCCCGCAGGTTCTCGATGAGGGAGCTGCGTGTGAGCCGGGCGACGTAGGCGAGGCCGAAGGAGGCGAGGACGAGGCCGGGCAGGAGGTAGGCCAGGGGCCATCCGCCTTCGGTTCCGGCCACCGGCAGCCAGCCGAGCTGGACGCCGAAGACCAGCTGAGCCAGGTACCCGACGACGAAGACCGGTACGGAGATGACCAGGGTGGTGCCGAACAGGACGGCGCTGTCGTCCCACTTGCCCTTCCGGAGCCCGGCCCAGACGCCGAGGGCCATGCCGAGGACGACTTCCAGGACCCAGGCGGTCAGGCCGAGTTGCAGCGTGACGGTCCATCGGTCGGCGAGCAGCTCGGAGACGTCGCGGCCGGTGAAGGTGGTGCCGAGGTCGCCGGTCAGCAGGCCGGTGAGGTAATGCGTGTACTGCACCCACAGGGGGTCGTCGAGGTGGTAGCGGGCGTGCAGCTCGGCGAGGACCGCCGGCGGCACGGGTTTGTCACCGGCGAGCCCCTGGATGGGGTCGCCGGGCAGGACGAAGACGAGCGTGTAGATGAGGAAGGTGGTGCCGAGGAGTACGGGCAGGGCGTGCAGCAGGCGACGGACGACGAATCTCCACACGACGGACGGCCCCCAGGGGTAGGTCTGTGCGGAGCGCGGGGTGCTCCGCGGAGGGTCGGTTGAGGTGTCAGTCGCTGACGGTGACGCGGTCCAGGTGCAGGCCGGCGGCGTAGGGATCGATGATGACGTTGTCGATCCGGTCGCTCCACGCCGACTGGTCCTGCCAGTTCCAGAGCGGGATGTACGGCAGTTCCCGCAGGGCCATGTCCTCCGCCTTCTGGTAGGACGCGATGGCCTCCGCGCCCTGTGCGGCGTTGCCCTTGGCCACGAGGGCGTCGAACTCCTTGTCGCTCCAGCCCGAGCGGTTGCCCGGGTAGTAGAGCCCGTCGAGGTAGTTCTGGATGCTGGGGTAGTCGATCACCCAGTTCTGCCGGAAGGGGCCCTTGTTCTTTCCTTCGTTGAGCAGGGCGGAGAGGTCGGCGGGGGCCATCTTGCGGAACTTGACCTCCTGGATGCCGAGGTTGTCCTTGAGCTGGTTGGCGATCGAGGTCATCCACTGCTCGTAGGTGGTGTCCGCGTTGGAGAAGTGGAGTTCGAGGGGTCCGTCGAAGCCGCCGGCGGCCTCGAAGAGCTGCTTGGCGGCCACGGGGTCGTACGCGCAGGTCTGGCCGCAGGCGTCCGTCCGGTGGCCGGGGATCATGTCGCCGACGAGCGAGGTGGCGGGCTTGTAGACGCCGTTGTAGATGGCCTGGGTGATGCCCTTGCGGTCGATGGCCATGGAGAGGGCCTTGCGGAGGCGGGAGTCGGCGAACCGGGGGTCCTTCACGGGCAGGCCGAGGTAGTCCATGGTTCCGCTGGGCCGGATCGAGAAGCGCTCGCCGAAGAGCCGTTTGGCCTGTGCGGAGTTGGCGGCGGGGACGGTGGTCAGGACGTCGACGTTGCCGGCCTGGAGTTCGGTGAAGGCGGTCTCGCGGCTCGTGTAGATCTTGAAGTCGACGCGGTCGGCCATGGGTTTGCGCGGGCCGCGGTAGCCGGTGAACTTCGCCAGCCGGATCTTCTGGTTGCGCTCCCAGGCGCCGTCGATCCGGTAGGGGCCGTTGCCGATCGGTGCGACGTCGGCGGCGTCCGGGTTCGCCGTGGCCGCTTTGGGGAGGGGGGCGAAAGCGGGGAAGGACAGCAGCATGGGGAACTGTCCGAAGGGTGCTTTCAGGGTGACCTGGAGGGTCGTCTCGTCGAGCACCTTCAGGCCGGACAGGGTCCGCGCGGACGGCTTGGCGTCCTCTTCCGAGGGGTTGAGGGCGTCGTATCCCTTGATCTGGGCGAAGTAGTAGTTCGCGTCCCAGGCGTTGGGTCCGTAGGCGGCGGCGTTCCACGCGTCGGCGAAGCTGGCCGCCGTGACCTTCTCGCCGTTGTGGAAGGTGGTGCCGGACCGGAATTTGAGGGTCCACACGATGTTGTCGGTGGTGGACCAGGAGACGGCGGCCAGCGGCTTCACGCTGCCGTTCTTGGGATCGAGCGCGGCGGGCGGGTCGAACAGTCCCTGCAGGACCTGGAGGGAGTAGCTGCTGGTGGTACGGCCCGGCAGGAGGTGGTCGGGCTCCGTGAGCGCCACCGAGTAGGCGCCACCGGGCTTGCCGGGCGCGTTCTTCGGCTTGGTCGGCTCGTTCGAGCCGCAGGCGGCCGCGGAGGCGACGACGGTGAGAACGGCTGCTGCCGCGAGGGCAGTGGAACGGCTGGGATTCATGGTGCGCTGTACTCATTTCAGGAAGGCGGTCCGGTGGAAAACCGTGAAGGGCGGCCGGGCGGACGGCTCTTGGAGTGCGGCTGGGGCGACACGGTAGGGATCGGGACGACGGACGGACGATCGACAGAATGTCCACGCGCGGCGAGGGAGGGTGGACATCGAGTCGTTACCGCCGTGGGTACGGCGGGACGAGCATGGGACGCGGCGCCTCGGTCACCACTCGCCCCTTCTCGATTGCCGCGGGCGCCCGACACCGGAAGACTTCTCGCGCACACACGCATGCGGGAGATCGGGCCCGACCTGTGCACCACCGGCGCGGTCACCCTCACGCACGCGAAACAGAAGATACATAGTGCGACGCCAGGCATCCAGAGTTACGCACGTTACGTGAGCGGTCGACTTTCGGCCCTCGGCCCCGGCCCACGGCATTCCCGGAACGAGCACCGCACCTGGCCCGTCGGACGCCCCAGCGCCTCCTGTCCCCTCGTCACCTCGCCCGTGAAGGCAGCCATGACCCCGATGCGCACCACCGGTTTCCCGGCCTCCTCCCCGCTCCCCCGCCGCACGCTCCTCGCCGCCGTCGCGGCGGCCGGCTGCGCCGCCGCGCTCGCGCCGTCGCCGGCCCGGGCCGCAGTCGCCCCCGTCACCCCCGTCGATCCCGTCAGGCGGCAGATGCGCGGGCTGTGGATCGCGTCCGTCGTCAACATCGACTGGCCGAGCCGCACCGGCCTCGACGCCGCCGCCCAGCGCGCGGAGTTCACCCGGCTCGCGGACGAGGCCCTCGCCCGGGGCTTCAACGCCCTGTTCGTGCAGGTCCGTCCGACCGCCGACGCGTTCTGGCCCTCCCCCCTCGAACCCTGGTCCCAGTGGCTCACCGGCGCGCAGGGCCGGGACCCCGGCTACGACCCGCTGGGCTTCATGGTCGAGACGGCGCACGAGCGCGGGCTCGCGTTCCACGCCTGGTTCAACCCCTACCGCGTCTCCATGCAGGCGGACCCGGCTGCGCTGGTGCCCGGGCATCCGGCGCGGGTCCACCCGGAGTGGACCGTTTCCTACGGCGGCAAGCTCTACTACGACCCCGGCGTGCCGGCCGCGCGCCGCTTCTGCCAAGAGGCCATGCTCGACGCCGTCCGGCGATACGACATCGACGGCGTCCACTTCGACGACTACTTCTACCCGTATCCGGTGGCGGGCTCCGACTTCCCCGACGACGAGACGTTCCGGACGTACGGCGCGGGCCACGCGGACAGGGCGGCCTGGCGCCGCCACAACGTGGACCTCATGGTGCGGGAGATGCGGGACGCCGTACGGGCCGTACGTCCGGACGCGCTCTTCGGGATCAGCCCGTTCGGCGTCTGGCGCAACGCCACGACGGACCCGCTCGGTTCGCGCACCGCGGCCTTCCAGTCGTACGACGGCCTGCACGCGGACACCCGGGGATGGGTCGAGCGCGGCTGGCTCGACTACATCGCGCCCCAGGTGTACTGGCACATCGGGTTGCCCGTGGCGGACTACGCCGTCCTGGCCCCGTGGTGGGCCGATGTCGTCCGGGGCACGGGCACGGAGCTGTGGATCGGACAGGCGGTCTACAAGTCGGGGGCGGCCGGGCAGCCCGCTCCGTGGCAGGACGGCAGGGAGCTGACCCGCCACCTGACGCTCAACGCCACGCTGCCGGAGGTGGGAGGGGACCTCTTCTTCAGCGCCAAGGACGTCCGCGCGGACCGCGTGGGGGACTTCGCCGCCATGCGGCTCACCCACTGGCAGCAGCCCGTCCTCGGCCCCCTGCCGGCCCGGCTCGACGAGGGCCCGCTTCCGCGGCGGCCCACCGTCGAGGTCCGGCGGGACTCCGGGACCGACGCGGTCACCCTGCGCATCACCGCCGGGACCCGCGGCGGGAAGGGCGTCCCGTTCCGCTACACGGTGCACCGGTTCCCGCGCGACCCCGGCGGGCGTCCGCCCGGGGACAACTCCTCGCTCGTGGCCGTGATTCCCGGCGGGAAGCAGGCCGTGCACGTGGAGCAGGACCCCTCGGGAGACTGCTGGTACGCGGTGGCCGCCGTCGACCGCGTCCAGCGTCAGGGCAGGCTGTCGCGCCCCGTGTCCTGACCCGCGTACGCAGGAGCGGCCGCTGCGCGCGGGCAGCGGTCGCCGCACTCCTCGCCCGCCCCCTCGGGTCGTCACGGACGATCCGAGGTCCTGGACAAACGGTCGACAGGTGCTGCCCCGTGATGGACCATGCGTCCCATGCCTCTCACCGTTCGTGATCTGCTGGCCATCCCTTCGCTCCGTCTCAGCCTCGTGGCGGGCAGTGCGGGACTCGGCCGAGTGGTCGAGGCGGCGCACGCGACCGAGAACACCCGGCCCGCCGCCTGGCTCGAAGGCGCCGAAGTCGTCATGACCAACGGGCTGTTGCTCACGGCCGACGAGCCCGGTTACGCCGCGTACGTGCACGAGCTCAGCACCGGCAAGGCCGCCGCCCTCATCGTGGGAACGGGCCCGGGACTGCCCCTCCGCAGCGTTCCGAAAGCCTTGAGCGGACATGCCGAGGACGCCGGGTTGCCCCTGCTCACCGCTCCGCCGACCGTCTCCTTCGCCTCCATCACCAAGGCCGTCTTCGTGGCCAGGGCGTCCGAGGAACGACGCCTGCTGGAACGGACGCTGCGCACCCAGCGCCGGCTGTCCTCCGCGGCCGCCTCCGGCGACGGACTGACGGGCCTGCTGTCCTCCTGGCACCAGGCGGTCAACTCCGGTGTCGCGGTGTGCGACGCGGCGGGCCGCCTCCTCGGGGCGGCGGGGACCGACGGGCCGGAGCTGCTCGCGAACGCCGCCGCCGTGCTGGAGACCGTCGCCCTGCACGGCCTGCGAGGAAGTGGCGGCGCGGACCTGCCGTGCGGAAGACTCGTCGTCCAGCCACTCGGTACGACCCGGCTGCGCGGCTTCCTGGTCCTGCTCGACGCGGACTCGCCGGAGGCCCGGCTGCTGATCAGCGTCCTCGTGTCCCTGCTCTCCGTCGAACTGGAGCGCCGCCACCTGGCCGACGAGCCGCAGCGCCGCCGTCGCGCGGCCCTCCTCGCCCGGCTCTTCCATCCCGACGTCACCGCCGACCAGGCCAGGGCCCTCCTGCGGACCGCCGACGTCTCCTCGGCGTCCGTCCGCGCCGTGGCCGTGCATGCGACCGGCGACCCTGTGGAACTCGCGGCCGATCTCGCCCTGGCGGTGCCCGGAGGACTCGCGCGCGTGACCGGGGAGACGGTCGAGCTGGTCGTGCCGGAGGAGGTGGACACCTCAGCGGTGCTCCGGCGCTTCGCCACCGGCCTGCCCGCGGGGATAGGGCCGGCCGTCGCCCCGCAGCACGCGGCGCTCTCGCTCCGGCAGGCGATCGCCCTGCTGTCCTCCAGCACCGAGCTGGGACGGCCCGTGAGCGCCTCCGAGGCGGGTTCGGTCAGGCTCCTGATCGGCCTGGGCAGTCCCGCGACCCTCGCGGCCTTCGCCGACACCGTCCTGGCCCCGCTCGACGCCGCCGACCCGGGCGGGGAACTCACCGAGACCCTGCGGGTCTGGCTCGAGACGAACGGCTCCTGGGCCGAGACCTCGTCCCTGCTGGGCCTGCACCGGCACACCGTCCAGAACCGCATCGAGAAGATCGCGCGGCTGACGGGACGGCAGCAGGACCGGGCGGAGGACCGGGTCGACCTGTGGCTGGCGCTGACGGCACGGGCGGTGGGCAGCCCCCCGGCCCACCAGCAGAAGGACAGGAACGCCTTTCCCTCAAAGGGCTAAACGGTCCAGGCCGCCGACGGACGGATCGACATGACGTCGATGTCCGGACGGACCCGTCTGTTCCTACCGTACGCCTTCCGGCCAGGCCTCATGGCGGAGGTTCGTGGAGGTCCCCCCTCGCACGGGCTCCGACCCCGCCGGGGGCCACCGAGGCCGGCAGTCACTGGAACGGAGAGGACCGCCCATGATCCCTGCGTCCGCCACGACCCTCGCGGCGCGCCCGTCCCTCAGCACCATCCGCACCCTGGTCACCGTGCTGTTCGCGGTCCTGCTGCTCGGGTTGCTCGGCGCCGTCCCGGCGCACGCGGCCCTGCCCGCCTGGCCGCTGCTGCAGAAGGGAGCGGCCGGGAACGACGTCGCCAGCCTGCAGTTCCTCCTGCGGCAGCACGGCGGTGCCGTCACGGCCAACGCCGAGTTCGACGTCCAGACGCGCAACGCCGTCATCGCCTTCCAGCAGAGCCGGGGACTTTCGGCCGACGGGATCGTCGGACCCGCGACCTGGAGCAAGCTGGTGATCAGCGTCGCTCCCGGCTCCACGCAGGCCGACGCCGTGCGAGCCCTGCAGTTCCAGCTCCGCGAACACGGATACCGGACAGTCGCGACCGACGGCGTCTTCGGCCAGGCGACGACGACCGCGGTGGAGGACTACAAGGCGCAGCACCAGCTCATCGGGGGATCCACGGTGGGGGCCACCACGTGGCAGCACCTGCTCGGCTCGCCGCCCGGATCCGGGCCCCTGGGCACGTACGCCTTCGTCATCCCGCGCGAGGACGTCTTCGACGGCCGGGAGAGCCTGCTGTGGGCCCATCACGACTACCCCGCCAGTGACATCGCCGTCGAGATCGGGACGCCCGCCTACGCCGTCACCGGCGGCACCGCCCGGCTCAACGGCGGGCTCAACGACTCCTGCGGTCTGGGCGTCGCGATCGACGGGGACGACGGGGTCCGCTACCAGTACTGCCACCTCGACAGCCGCGCCGTGAGCGACGGGGCTCGGGTGACGGCGGGCCAGCTGATCGCCCGCACGGGCAACACCGGCAACTCCACAGGGCCGCACCTGCACTTCGGCATCTTCCGCCAGGGTGACTCCGTCTGCCCGCAGCAGATGCTGATCGCCCTGTACGACGGTCTCGTCCCGCCGTCTCCGTGGACGCTGCCCGACTCGGGCTGCACCTACTGACCGGCACCTGCCGACCCGGACCTGCTGCCCCTGACCCCCTGACCGGCATCTCCTGACCCGCTCCGCACTCCGGTTCCAGCCCCCTGATCCGTCCTGCCCGTACGGCCTCCGCCCCGGGTGGGACCGCACCGCCCCGTCCCTCATGACAAGGAGCTTCAGCATGCGCATCCGGTCCGTCCTGACCGCCCTGGCCCTCGTCCTCGGCGCCCTCTTCGCCCCCGGCGTGGGCGTCCTCACCGCCGCCGGCGAGGCCCACGCGGTC